>DAISKH010000004.1:4443-66855 GCA_036821105.1 Limnohabitans sp. | reverse complement strand
TCAGGTGAGCGGGCTGGTTCTCGGCGTGGTTCGTGTTGCTGATGAAGACGCTTGAGAGGCGGTCAAAGGTCAAAGCGCCGTCGGGTTTGGGGTAGACGATGGGCTGGCATTCGGCCGCAGGTTTCAGGTAGCTGTGGTCGGGTTTGTCGCGGTGCAAGGTCCAGGGAATGTGGCCCTTCAAAACAAATTGCTCAATGCCGTTCATCAACGTGGCGGTGACCAAGCCTTTCTTGAACCAAGGCTTGAAGTTGCGGGCCTTGTGCAGTTCCTTTTGCAACCAGCTGGCCTCAAAAGCCACGGGGTAGGCGGTCAATTCGTCGTGCGAGCGGCCGGCTTGCAAGGCGTCGAAAGCGGCATCGGCCGCCAACATGCCCGACTTGATGGCGGCGTGGCTGCCCTTGATGCGGCTCACGTTCAAAAAGCCCGCGTCGCAGCCGACCAAGGCGCCGCCAGGGAACACCAACTTGGGCAAGGACGACAAACCACCGGCCGTGATGGCGCGAGCGCCGTAGCCAATGCGCTTGGCGGGTTGGATGCCCTTGGCCTCGTCGCCTTCCAAGTACCAACGGATGTTGGGGTGCGTTTTCCAACGCTGCATTTCCTCAAAGGGGCTGAGGTAAGGGTTGGCGTAATCCAAGCCGGTGATGAAACCCAGGGTGACTTTGTTGTCTTCCATGTGGTACAGAAAACCGCCACCGTAAGTGCTGTTGTTCATGGGCCAACCCGCGGTGTGCAACACAAAGCCGGCTTGGTGGCGTTTGGGGTCGATCTCCCAAACTTCTTTGATGCCCAGGCCGTAGGTTTGTGGGTCTTTGCCCGCGTCCAAGTGGTATTTGGCAATCACGCGCTTGCCCAAATGGCCGCGTGCGCCTTCCGCAAAAATGGTGTATTTGCCCAGCAGTTCCATGCCGAGCTGGAACTCCTCCGTGGGTTCGCCTTCTTTGCTGATGCCCAAATTGCCTGTGGCCACGCCCTTGACCGCGCCCTGATCGTCGTAGAGCACTTCGGCAGCGGCAAAACCTGGAAAGATTCCACCCCCAAGTTTTCGGCTTGCTGGCTCAGCCAGCGGGTGAAGTTACCCAAGCTGATGATGTAGTTGCCGTGGTTTTGAAAACACTCGGGGAGTAACCAGTTGGGCGTGCGAATGCCACTTTTCTCACTAAGGAACATGAAGGCATCTTCAGTCACTTCTTGCCGAAGTGGGGCACCTCTTTCCTTCCAATCGGGAAATAATTCATTGAGTGCCTTGGGGTCCATGATGGCACCAGATAGCGTGTGGGCACCGGGTTCGGCAGCTTTTTCTAAAACAGCCACTGATATTTCAGTGTTATTGGCTTTGGCCAACTGCTTGAGATGAATGGCACTAGACAATCCAGCTGGTCCTCCTCCCACAATCAATACGTCGTAGTCCATGGATTCACGAGGGCCAAATTGAGATAGGATTTCTGAGGCGTTCATGGGCAATGGGTCAAGATGATTGAGAAGGAATAATTCTATTACTGTTGTGATCCTCTACTTACGTGGGGCGGATAAAATTTGAAATTGATACTGGGTTTGATTAGTTTTAAGAGATGAATGTCACCTCAAAAACCTAACAATCAGGTACATTTCATCTGGCCTTGAGGAAATAATCAATTGATTAGGGTTTACCTTGGCGTTTTGATGACTCAATCGAATGTGGTTTGCTATCAGTGAATTTCACTACCTTTAGAGGAGAGCTTTCGCATGTCTTACAGTATTGACCTTTCCGGGCGTGTGGCCCTGGTGACCGGAGCCTCCAGTGGCTTGGGAGCACAATTTGCGAAAACCTTGGCGAAAGCCGGGGCGATGGTGGTTTTGGCTTCTCGGCGAACTGATCGGCTCAAGGACTTGCGCGCCGAGATTGAGGCCAATGGTGGTCAGGCTCACATTTGTAATTTGGATGTAACCTCTATCACAAGCATAGAAACCGCTGTTCAAACCATTGATGCTGAAGTCGGCCCCATCGATATCTTGATTAACAACTCAGGTGTGAGTTCAACTCAAAAGTTAAAAGATGTGACCGCAAAAGATTTTGATTTTGTGTTCAACACGAACGTTCGCGGTGCCTTTTTTGTGGCCCAAGCTGTAGGTCGACATATGCTTGAGAAATCGCGTGATGCCCTAAGCAACGAAACCAAGGTGATGGGACGCATTATCAATATAGCGTCAACCGCAGGCTTGAAGGTTTTGCCTCAAATTGGAGTTTATTGCATGAGCAAGGCCGCAATCATTCACATGACCAAAGCCATGGCCTTGGAGTGGGGTCGTCATGGAATCAATGTCAATGCAATCTGTCCTGGCTACATTGATACCGAGATCAACCATCATCATTGGGAAACAGATCAAGGTAAGAAGTTGATCCAAATGTTGCCCAGAAAAAGAGTCGGTCTGCCCTCAGATTTAGATGCATTGGTGGTGATGCTTTGCAGTGGCGAGAGCCACTTTTTGAACGGCTCTATCATTGCAGCTGATGATGGTTTTTCCTTATGATTGAATATGGCAACGTTGGATGTTCTATGATCAGGTTAAACTCATGCTTTTGTTGGTCGGTGCTGACTTATGGTGTCCGCCAAGTAAGCAGTCTTTTTGAAAATTGACGTTAAATTTTTCCGTGAGGAGCCCATTTTGAATAAACTTTTTCCATCTGCCGCAGAGGCACTGAAAGGTGTTGTGGCTGCCAACCAGTTGATTGGTGTGGGTGGCTTTGGACTGTGTGGAATTCCTGAGGCATTGATTGACGCTTTAAAAGACACGGGTCTGGGCGGATTCACAGTGATCTCAAACAACGCGGGTGTCGATGGTTTTGGTCTTGGTAAGCTCTTGGAGTCCAGGCAAGTCAAAAAAATGATCGCATCCTATGTTGGCGAAAATAAAGAATTTGAACGTCAATACTTGGCGGGAGAGTTGGAGCTTGAATTTACACCTCAAGGCACATTGGCAGAAAAACTAAGGGCTGGTGGTGCAGGAATACCGGCCTTTTTTACCAAAACGGGAGTTGGAACCCTGATCGCTGAGGGCAAGGAGACACGCGAGTTTGATGGTGAGGTCTACCTCATGGAGCGTTCATTGGTCCCAGATGTCGCTTTGGTTAAAGCGCACAGGGCTGACCCATCAGGTAACTTGCAATTTCGCTTGACCGCACGCAATTTCAATCCTGCGGTGGCGATGTCAGGAAAAATTTGTATTGTTGAAGTCGAAGAAATGGTCGGTCTTGGAGAGATGGATCCTGATGAGATTCACCTCCCCGGGGTCTATGTCCATCGCTTGGTATTGAACCCAAGCCCTGAAAAACGCATAGAAAAGCGCACCATCACTGAAACAGCAGGAGTTTGAACATGGCTTGGAACCACGATGAAATGGCTGCTTGTGCGGCGCAAGAACTTGAAGACGGTTTTTATGTGAACTTGGGCATTGGTTTACCAACCTTGGTGGCCAATCATGTGCCTGATCATATGGACGTATGGTTGCAATCTGAAAATGGTATGTTGGGGATTGGTCCATTCCCAACTGAGGATCAAGTTGATGCAGATTTGATCAATGCGGGTAAACAAACTGTGACAACCATCAAAGGCTCATCTATTTTTGGAAGTCACGACAGTTTTGCCATGATTCGAGGGGGAAAGATCAACTTGTCAATATTGGGTGCGATGCAAGTCAGCGCTCACGGAGACCTTGCGAATTGGATGATTCCAGGGAAAATGGTCAAAGGCATGGGAGGAGCCATGGACTTGGTCGCTGGTGTCAAGCGTGTGATCGTCCTGATGGAACATGTCGCTAAGAAGAAAGATGGCTCCGAAGATTTAAAAATTCTTGAGACCTGTAACTTACCTTTGACCGGTGTTGGTGTAGTAGACCGGATCATCACTGATCTTGGTATTTTTGACGTAACCCCAAATGGAATCAAAGTCGTCAAACTGGCTACTGATGTTAGCTTTGATTATGTTCAAAGTAAAACAGGCACAAAGTTGCATTCTTGAAGGGTTTCAGCCCCCCCTTTGGTTTGGGGGGATGACTGAAGGAAATTTGAATAAATGCAATTAGTCTGATACTGTGATTTGTATTGTGATGAGGGACAACTGAAGTACCGACATGCTTTAGTTATTTCTTGCCAAATAACAATCAATATCCAAAGCTTGAAAACCAATACTGGATTCGCGACCAAGTTGTCAACTCTTTAAAAGAATAGACAACGTTTCTTAAAAAAAGGATTGGAGCGGGTGATGGGAATCGAACCCACGTTATTTGCTTGGGAAGCAAAAGTTCTACCATTGAACTACACCCGCGAGGGTTACTCAAGGTACTTTTGAGGAAAATACTTGAGCAACAATTCTCTGATGGTAACTTGGGCTACCAAAGCTGCATCAATTAAACTTTTAAGGCCTTGGTCATGATTTTTCCCAAGCGATCAAAGTATTGAAGTGCTGAGGCAGTAGGGACCATGTATTTAGTTCTTCGATTATCGCCATGATAAATAGAGTCAATCAACTCAAGTTCTCTCAGTTGATCTAGCTTTCTATGAATAGTCGCAGGAGATGCGATATGGCTGAGTGCCATGGCTTCAGTCACTGTTAAGGGACTATCCTTTTGGTGCCTTACCGCGATGACTTCTAGAATTTTCTTGGCTTCAAGGTCAATATCAGGAAATCCTTTTGTGTCTTCTACGGCCTCGAGAAGATTCAAAAAACGTATGTAAATTCTATTATTTTTCATGATTTTCCAAGGCAAAATAAAAATGTTAAAAGATTAAATATTTAGATTTATTTTAACATACTATAATTGATTGATCAAAAATTGAAACGTTAATTATTAAATATATATTTAAATATATGTAAATGAGTATAAAAGAAATAATTAACTGGACTTAATTGTTAAATAGAGAGAAAAACCTTGTTTTTCAAAAGCATCAAAGAGTTGATTTTATTTTATAAGCTTGGAAAACATAGATTGGGGCCCTGAGTTGATAAAAGAAGGCACAGTACGCCCTACCGAGTATCAATGAGGTTCCAGCATTGCGTATCGGAGATAATTGGCTCTTTCATTCATACATTTCTCCCTCAATTGCCTGTCTCTTTGTCCGGCGTAGAGGAAGAAGGATAAACGGACTTTAAAGATGAGTATTGCTCAGTTGTCGGTAGCGGAAATTCGTAAAACCTTTTTGGAATTTTTTGAAGCTAAGGGACATACCGTTGTACCTTCAAGCTCATTGGTGCCCGGAAATGATCCAACCTTGATGTTTACCAATTCAGGAATGGTTCAGTTCAAAGATGTGTTTTTAGGACTTGATCGTAGACCTTATGTGCGAGCGACCTCTGTTCAAGCTTGTCTACGAGCTGGCGGCAAGCACAATGATTTGGAAAACGTTGGATACACAGCAAGACATCATACTTTTTTCGAGATGCTAGGTAACTGGAGTTTTGGTGATTACTTTAAGAAAGAAAGTTTGACGTGGGCTTGGGAATTGTTGACCCAGGTCTATGGATTACCAAAAGATCGTTTGTGGGCAACTGTGTATATAGACGATCAAGAGGCTTATGATATTTGGACAAAAGATATTGGTTTGCCACCTGAGCGGGTTGTCCGCATTGGGGATAACAAAGGTGCAAGATATCAATCTGATAATTTTTGGATGATGGCTGATACTGGACCTTGCGGACCCTGTTCGGAAATTTTTTATGATCACGGTCCTGACGTAGCCGGTGGGCCTCCTGGTAGTCCAGATGCTGATGGGGATCGTTACATAGAAATTTGGAACAACGTGTTCATGCAGTTTGACATGCAACCCGATGGTTCACTTAATAAATTGCCAGCGCCTTGTGTTGATACGGGCATGGGCTTAGAGAGATTGGCTGCGATTTTGCAGCATGTTCATAGCAACTATGAAATTGATTTATTTCAAGCGTTGATCAAAGCTGCCAGTCGTGAGACAGGTTGCACTGATTTGAATAACAACTCATTGCGAGTGATCGCTGACCACGTGCGTGCAACAGCATTTTTGGTGAGTGATGGCGTCAACCCTAGCAATGAAGGGCGTGGTTATGTTCAACGCCGCATCATTCGCCGAGCCATTCGCCATGGCTATAAATTAGGTCAAAAAACTCCGTTTTTCCATAAGCTAGTAGCTGATTTAGTTCAGCTCATGGGACAAGCTTATCCTGCCTTGAAAGCCAATCAAGAACGTATAACTCAAGTTTTAAAACAAGAGGAGGAGAGATTTTTTGAAACCCTTGAGGTGGGGATGCATATTTTGGATGATGCCTTGAAGGGTGGAAGTCAAACGTTGTCGGGTGATATTGCATTCAAGTTACATGATACCTATGGATTTCCAATGGACTTGAGTGCTGATGTGTGTCGAGAAAAAGGGGTGACTCTTGATGAGGCAGGATTTCACGAGGCCATGGAGCGGCAGAAATCACAAGCCAGAGCTGCTGGAAAATTCAAGATGGACAAGGCCCTTGAATATCACGGCAAGCC
This sequence comes from Limnohabitans sp., assembly GCA_036821105.1. Taxonomy (GTDB): domain Bacteria; phylum Pseudomonadota; class Gammaproteobacteria; order Burkholderiales; family Burkholderiaceae_C; genus Limnohabitans. The sequence continues at coordinate 60,363 of DAISKH010000004.1, read as the reverse complement.
CAATCAATTCGTTGGATACGAAAGTCTTCATGCGAATGCTCAAGTATTGGGTTTATTTGTAAATAACCAAAACGTTGAGTCCTTGACCGAGGGTCAGGAGGCCAGTGTCGTTTTGTCTGTGACTCCTTTTTATGCAGAAAGTGGTGGTCAAGTTGGGGATCAAGGAACACTGAGCTCGAATGGAATGCTTTTTGAGGTTCACGATACTCAAAAAATCAAAGCCGATGTCTTTGTCCATGTGGGTGTATTGATCAAGGGCCATATCAATTTGAATGACTCTGTTCAAGCCCAAGTTGATGAAGGTCTACGCGCTGCAACGAAAAGACATCACTCTGCAACTCATTTAATGCATTTTGCATTAAGGAAGATTTTGGGTAACCACGTTCAACAAAAGGGATCATTGGTAACCCCAGATAAAACAAGGTTTGATTTTGCTCATGACAGTCCAGTCAGTTCAGCTCAAATAAAAGCTATTGAGCAGTGTGTGAACGAGCAAATTTTGCATAATCAAACGACACTTTCTGAAGTGATGTCACTAGAGGACGCATCTCATTCGGGTGCTACGATGCTTTTTGGCGAGAAATACGCCGATCAAGTTCGAGTATTGAGCATTGGCGAGAGTAAAGAGTTGTGTGGTGGAACTCACGTGAATGCAACCGGGGATATTGGGCTCTTCAAAATTTTGTCTGAGAGTGGCGTCGCTTCAGGAGTTCGCCGAATTGAGGCCGTTGTAGGAGAGCCGGCCCTGAATTTCGTTAACTCTATTCAGAGCCAACTCCAAGAGGTGTGTGAGATGTTGCGTGCACCTTCAGACGACTTGGTCAACAAAATCAAGCAATCCTTGGAACATCAAAAACAATTAGAAAAGGAAATTGCTCATCTCAAACGTCAGAATGTGGGATCTCAAATTGATGAGTTGGTTGCACAAAGTCAAAAATACAATGAAGTTAATATTTTGATCCGTGAAATCAAAGGTGCGGACTCGCAGACTCTCAAAGAGATGATGGATCGCTTGAAGGATAAGTTACCCAGTTCTGTCATCGTATTGGCCACTGTTCAAGACCAAAAGGTGCAACTTGCTGCAGGTGTTACTCGCGATTTGGTTACCAAAATCAAGGCTGGTGAGTTGGTCAATTTTGCGGCACAACAAGTCGGTGGCAAAGGTGGTGGTAAGCCAGATATGGCCATGGCGGGAGGTTCACAGGTCGAAGAACTTCCCAAGGCTTTGGTGTCTTTAACGCCGTGGATTAAAGAACGACTTTGAATTGGATGCGATTAAAAGCGAACTCAATCTCTTGAATTCAAGAGATTGAATTCAATACAAGTTTGAACATCAATCTATTTTTTTGAAAATCAAGTCCCAAACCCCATGCCCAAGTTTTAGGCCACGGCGCTCAAATTTTGTGACAGGTCTATAGTCCGGCCGATCACTAAAGCCACTGGCGTGGTCGCTTTGATTGATCAGTTGTGCGGTGGACTGAAGGGTTGCGAGTATTTGCTTGGAATAAGGCTCCCAATCTGTAGCACAGTGGATATACCCTCCGGTCTTTAATTTACTGACCAGCAGTTGCACCAATGGGGGCTGAATCAATCGACGTTTGTGATGTCGAGCTTTGTGCCAGGGGTCAGGGAAAAAAATGTGTACCCCGCTCAAACTGTTGTTGGGGATCATTTCCTCTAGCACCTCAACAGCGTCGTGCGAGATGATGCGAATATTACTGAGATTGAGTTCCTCAATTTTTTTGAGCAATGCGCCAACCCCAGGCTCATGAACCTCACACCCTAGGTAATTGATGTTAGGTTGTTGACTCGCAATTTGAGCACTGGCATCCCCCATGCCAAAACCTATTTCAAAAATGGTAGGCAGATGAGCCCGCTCTTGGCCATAGAGTTGAGCCCAGTCAAACACTTTATCCTTCTGATACTGAGCCACGAACTGGGGGCCAAGAACTTGAAGAGCTCGAGTTTGACCAGATGTAGTTCTTCCAGCACGCATTACAAATGTTTTGATGCGTTTGGGAAAGGCTACACCAGTGGGTGCAGATTCAGATGGGGGAGTTGTATCTTGCATGTGTTCTCATTTTAGCCCCATCGAAACTGTGATCAGTTGTTGATCAGCCCATTGTTTAACCCATTGCAGGAGTCTTTCGTTGAGCGGGGAGCTCGCTGGAGTCAAGCCTAGATGCCGTGCGGCTTGGTTTAAATCATTAAGAGCATGGCTTGGGTCTAGAGCGGGTGCGTGGGTTTGTTTGGAGAGCTTCTCGCCCGTTGATGTGGTAACCAAGGGGATGTGTAAATAGCGGGGCTTGGTACTTGAGAGCAAATCGTAGAGAAAGAGCTGTCTTGGGGTATTGTCAGCCAAATCTTCTCCTCTAACAATGTCGCTCACACCTTGGTCGATGTCGTCAACCACCACAGCCCATTGATAACTGAAATGATGATCACGGCTTTTGAGAACAAAGTCACCCACTTCCCTACTCAGATTTTGTTCTTGCTTACCTAGTCGGCGATCAATCCAATGAATGGTTTGATCGGGGACTTGAATTCGAATGCTGTCATTTCTGTAAAATTGAAAAAATTTTGATCTTTCGACTGACTCTTCTTGGGCGTAAACCGTTGGGTATGTCTTTTGATTAGACTCCAAATAATCGATTTTCTGTACTCGTCCACGTCCCCGGCAAGTCCCTGGATAAATCGATTGGTTTGGCAATGGGTTTGAGGGTGAATTTTCAGTGAAATGAGATGTGGCTTGCGTTTGGGCGAGCTCAATTTGCTGTCTAGAGCATTGACATGGATACAACAACTTTGACGGCATCAGCTCTTGAAGGTAGCTTAAATAGATTGACTCCCGTTGTGATTGATAAACAATGGGGACATCGCTATACAGGCCACAGGCTTTGAGTTGGCTAAGGATTAATTCACTGAAGTGCGGATGGCTCCTTGTTGAGTCAATGTCCTCGATGCGCACGATCCAAGTGCCCTGATGAGCTTTGGCATCTAGCCAACTTGCCAAGGCGCTGACCAAGGACCCAAGATGAAGTGGGCCCGTAGGCGATGGCGCAAAACGTCCAACGTAGTTCATTCGCCCATGAAAGAGTCGTCTACACCAAGCTTAGCGCGAGAGAAAGGCCGCTGATGAACGCGTTTTCTACACGATGCCCCAGATGCCAGTCACCACACGTGCCGATGTTGAGTTTGGCATCCCAAAGGTGAGTTTCACCCAATGGTTTTAGTGTTTTAGCATATCTCCAGAGTTTTACATTGGCTTGACTCGGTTGAGCATAGATGCCTGAGAGCTCTGCAAAAGCCTTGAGCATTTTGGCTTGAATTCTTTCATGATCATCTTCTATATGCTCTTGAGACCATTCTGTGCTGGCTTGAATGGTCCAGCGCTCAACACGTGCACGGGATGGCTTGGAAGATTCGCGACTGAGCCAAGCAATTCGGTGGTTAGTGCTTTTTGCTGCATTCCATTGCGGTCCAAAGTGACCTGATTTGAGCTGGCTTGCTTGGGCGAAAGCAACCATCAATGTCCAACAAGGGCCCATTTCAACTCGCTTTAATGCGTGACGTAAATCACTTTCATAAACTTGCGGCGTTGAATTGTCGATGAGTTGTTGGGCTTGAGGGGCAGGAATCGCCAAAATCACAACCTCAAAGCCCTTGTGTGTTGACTCGGAGTGGTTTTCAAGCCTGAGTTGCCAAAGCTTGGAGTTGCGTGGGTCTTTCTGGATACTGTGAACCCGGGAGTTAAAGTGAATCTGTCCTTCCTCAACCAATGGCTTGGACCAGTGCTCCACCAGTGCACCCATGCTGGGTTGAGCAACAAAATGTGGCTCCTTGGAGGGATGCGAGGCTTCTAGCACACGTCCCCTGGCATCCAACACCCTGACCGCTGTCGAGCCCCAGGCCCGAACAACGTTAACAGTATCAGGAACCTCCTGGAGTGCTTTCAAAAAGCGAGGATCTCTGACGGTGAAATACTGAGCGCCTTGGTCAAAAGATCCCATGGGTGTGGTCAACCCAGACATGCGGCCACTTGGATGCGTACTTTTTTCAAAAACACTGACCTCAAAGCCTGCTTGCTTGAGTGTTCTGGCGGCTGTGATGCCTGCCATCCCGGCGCCAATGATTGCAATTTTTTTCATAGGGCAATGCTTTCAGAGTATTTTTGAAATGAGTCGCTGTTAACGAAGCTTTAGCTAGCAGGGGCATCCGTATGACCTCCCAGCTCGCACCTCGATGGTAAAGCTTTTACCATGAAGAAATTGCCATTAGACCATTTTCTTTGATTTAGCCAGAATGAAGTTTGAACTCTAACAAAGTCGGAAAAGATTTCAATAGCGCTTACCCAGATTTTGTTTAATTTTGTCTATCCATGGAGCGCTTTGTGAATTCAAAATGCTATCTTGTGTCGAGTACATTCATTTCAGTATTGAGTGCCAGAGCCAAGGCACACATCTAGGCGGAAAAGTTCAGAGTAAAAAGATATTAAATCTCACGATCCCATTGAGTTTGCAGTACAGTTTGGTCTTTAGATAAGGAAAGTCGTATGTTGACACTCAGAAAATCAGGCGAACGAGGTTACGCCGATCATGGTTGGCTTAAATCTTTCCATAGTTTTTCCTTTGCGGGTTATTACGATCCAGCCCACATGGGGTGGGGTAATTTACGGGTCATTAATGAAGACCGAATCGAGCCTGGTACGGGGTTTGGTACCCATGGGCATCGGGATATGGAGATCATCAGCTACGTTTTATCCGGTGCTTTGGCTCACAAAGACAGCATGGGTAATGTCGTGTCTATCCCTCCTGGGGATGTTCAGCGCATGAGCGCAGGTCGTGGCGTTCAACACAGCGAGTTCAATCACGCTCCCAATGAACTCACGCATTTTCTCCAGATTTGGATTCTTCCCAACGTCAGCTCCATTGAACCCAGTTATGAGCAAAAAACGATAGATCCAAGTTTAAAGCGAGGCCGCCTAGTGGCTGTAGCTTCACAAGATTCTTACCCCCAAGCCGTCAAAATTCATGCGGATGCAACCCTTTGGGCCGGCGAATTTGACGAACATGAAAGCCATGAAATGGTGCTCGATGCCAAGCGCAAGTTCTATGTCCACCTCATTAAAGGTGAGCTCATGGTCAATGGTGTATTGTTACAAACTGGGGATGCAGCCATGTTGTCCAATGAGACAACTCTTCATTTATCACGGGGCAAATCGGCTGAAGTTTTGGTCTTTGATTTGTCAGCCAACTAAAGTCACCCTCGAAATTTGAAGCACTTGACCCTTTGTGACAAATAGGGTCATTTTTTTGTAGCGAAAATTTGATTCCTACCGGATGCTTTAGACGGCCTATCGTGCCTAGGGGCAAATGTGATCTATTTCAGTCGGGCGTGACTTCATTGGGAGGAAGTAAATCCGGGGTCAAGGCCCTTCGTTCATCGAAGACAAAACAGCTACCTTGGTAGTGATCCTCGCCGACCTCTTCAAAGTATTTCAAAATCCCTCCCTCTAATTGGTAGACGTTTGTCAAGCCAATTTCGCGCATATAAATGGCTGCTTTTTCACACCGTATACCCCCTGTGCAGTAGCTCACGATGGTTTTATTGGTGAACTCATCCTTGTGGGCCAAGACTTCTTGGGGAAACTGGCTGAAATGAGAAATATTGAAATCTTTGGCTCCAACAAATTTGCCAATTTCAACTTCAAAGTCGTTGCGCGTGTCCAGACATACCACCTCTCGTCCCTGATCATCAACGCCATTTCGTAGCCACTCAGCCAATGTTTTGGCCTCCACACTAGGAGCACGTCCGGCTTGGGGCTGAATAGTAGGGTGGTTCATTCGAATGATCTCGGGCTTAATCTTGACGATCATTTTTCGAAAAGGTTGGTAATCTGACCAACTCTCCTTGGGTGTCAAGGTCGCAAGTTTTGAGTCAAGTTTGATGCTATCAATAAAGCCACGAACATCTCTGGCTTGTCCTGCCAAAAAGAGATTGATCCCCTCTTCAGATAACAATATCGTTCCTTTGAGGTCTCGTTCAATGCATTCGCGCAGATAGTTGCTCTTGCGAAGCAACAATTCGTCTAGGTTGACAAACAAGTAGGCTGAAATGTTTAATATTGAATTCACGACGATATTTTAGTTGCAGTTTTTTGTAAAGATTGATTCGTTAGATCTGGTCTCTAAACCAAGAGTCACAGTTTAGGACAAGTTTACAGTGCCGCACAAATCTTGGTCTTCTAAGCGCTAGTCAAATATCAAATTATGCGATAAACGAAATATTTCAATTGTTTTAATCGTTTAAAAATCCTAGCCGCAACCTGGGTGAAAGATATTTGTTATTTTGCTCTTCAAGTTCAATTTCAAGCAAGGACTTTTGCCTACAATGAGAGCATGTTTGTACATTTAAGACTTCATACTGAATTTTCTGTCGTCGACAGCACCAATCGCATTGAGACCTTGGTCAATATTGCGAAAAAAGATGGTCAACCCGCTTTGGCCATCACAGATTTGAACAACCTATTTGGTGCGATCAAATTTTATAAAGAAGCTCGTGCAAACGGCTTGAAACCAATTTTGGGTTCAGAAGTGATGCTCGAGGCACCTGGGGTTGATCAAGGCAGTATCAGTCGAATAATTCTGCTCGTTCAAAATCTCAAGGGTTATTTGAACTTGTGCGAGCTCATTACCCGCTCTTGGACTCAAAATGTTCAGCGTGAGAGCGCTTTGGTCAAATGGTCCTGGCTTGAGGAACTCAACGAAGGTCTCATCTTACTCTCGGGTGCTCAGGCTGGGCCTGTTGGGCAAGCACTGGTGCAAAAAGACGCTGTCCGAGCCTCTGAGTTGGCTTTGCGATTGGCAAGTCTTTTCCCCCACCGTTTTTACCTGGAACTGCAGCGTGCCGGTCGCCCTGATGATGAGCGCCATGTGGCTGCTGCGGTTGAATTGGCCCATGGATTGAAGTTGCCAGTGGTTGCCACTCACCCTGTTCAGTTCACCCTTGAAGATGACTACGAAGCCCATGAGGCTAGAGTTTGCATCGCGGAGGGTGAAATTTTGGCCAATCCTAAGCGAGTGCGCAAATTTACCCGTGAGCAATATTTTCTCTCAACGCAGCAGATGCAAGAAAAGTTTGCCGATGTCCCCAGCGCCATTGACAACACCATAGAAATAGCCAAGCGTTGTAGTATCAATTTGACGTTAGGAAAACCCCAGCTGCCTGACTATCCCACACCTGAAGTGGACGGTCAGCGCATGCCCATTGCAGAGTACTTCAAGATTGCTTCCCGCGAGGGCTTGAATGTAAGGCTCAAAGCCCTTTATCCCGATGAGACGGCTCGCGAAGAGGTTCGTGCAAGTTACGAAGAGCGTCTTGAGTTTGAGATCAACACCATCTTAAAGATGGGTTTCCCAGGTTATTTCTTGATTGTGAGTGACTTTATCCAATGGGCTAAAACCAACGGTTGTCCTGTCGGACCAGGAAGGGGCTCGGGAGCGGGTTCGTTGGTGGCCTATTCTCTCAAAATCACGGATTTGGATCCACTGAAATACAAATTGCTGTTCGAGCGGTTTCTCAATCCAGAACGTGTCTCAATGCCTGACTTTGACATCGATTTTTGCCAAGCCAATCGAGACCGGGTAATCGATTATGTGAAGCAAAAATACGGCTTCAATGCGGTGAGTCAAATTGTGACTTTTGGCACCATGGGCGCACGTGCAGCGATTCGTGACGTGGGTCGCGTCATGGACATGAGTTACAACTTTTGCGATGGAATTTCTGTTCTGATCCCCAATAAGCCAGGCCAACACATCACTATTGCTGGAGCAATGGAGCAAGTTCCTCAATTGGCTGAGCGATTTGCAAAGGAAGAGGATGTCAAGACCTTGCTGTCCATGGCGCAACGTGTTGAAGGTCTCTCTCGAAATGTGGGTATGCATGCGGGCGGCGTGTTGATTGCACCCGGCAAGCTCACTGATTTTTGTCCTTTGTATCAACAACCAGGCAGTGAATCAGCGGTAAGCCAATTTGACAAAGACGATGTCGAGGCGGCGGGCTTGGTGAAGTTTGATTTCTTGGGCTTGGCCACCCTCACCATCTTGAGGATTGCACAAGATTTGATTGTCAAGCGTCATCCTGGCCAAGAGAATTTTTCTTATGAAAATATCTCTTTGGAAGATACCCCTACGTATCAGTTGTTCCAAGAAGGCAAGACAGAAGCGGTGTTCCAGTTTGAGAGCCGGGGCATGCAAGGCATGCTCAGAGACGCCAAACCCACTCGGCTAGAAGATTTAATTGCTTTGAATGCCCTCTACCGACCAGGTCCCATGGACTTGATTCCCAGCTTTGTGGCCCGTAAACATGGTCGAGAAAAGGTGGAGTATCCGCACCCATTGGCCGAATCGGTTTTGTCCGAGACCTACGGCATCATGGTCTATCAAGAGCAGGTGATGCAGGTGGCGCAAATCTTAGGTGGCTACTCTCTCGGTGGTGCAGACTTACTGCGTCGCGCCATGGGAAAGAAAAAAGCCGAAGAAATGGCCGAGCACCGCAGTATCTTTCGCGAAGGTGCTGGTAAAAAAGATATTCCACTTGAAAAAGCGGATGAAATCTTCGATTTGATGGAGCGATTTGCCGGCTATGGATTTAACAAATCTCATGCCGCTGCCTATTCATTGTTGGCCTACCACACGGCTTGGATCAAGGTTCATTTCACTGCAGAATTCTTTTGCGCCAACATGACCGTGGAGATGGATGACACGGATAAGCTCAAAATCTTATTTGAAGATGCCAAGAAAATGGGCATTACTTTTGAGGCGCCCGATGTGAACAGAGGCGTACACGTCTTCTTGCCCACTTCGGATACTGAAATTCGTTATGGATTGGGAGCCATCAAGGGCACAGGTCAACAGGCCATCGAGGCCATTGTTCAGGCGCGCGAGGAGGGTGGTGCATTCAAGTCTTTGTTTGACTTTTGCGTCAGAGTCGACCGTTCCAAATTTAATAAACGTACCTTGGAGGCCTTGATCAAAGCCGGCGCTTTTGATGGAATTGACCGCAACCGAAGCGCCTTGGTCGCCAGCATCGATTTGGCATTTCAGTTTGCACTCTCCCAGCAAGCCAATGCTCAACAAATCGGGTTATTTGATTCGCCAGATGAGCACGGCTCAGGCACCAAGGAGCCTGAACTTGTTAATACCATACCGTGGGATATTAAAGAGCGGTTGATGATGGAAAAGCAAGCGCTTGGCTTTTATCTTTCAGGCCATTTGTTTGATTCAGTCAAGTCTGAGGTTCGGCGGTTTGCCAAACGTCAAATTGCAGATTTGATGGATTCTCGAGAGCCCCAACTGCTTGCGGGCGTCATCACGGACTTCAAGGCCATCAATGGCCAAAACGGAAAGATTGGGTTATTCAAACTCGACGATCAGTCTGGCGTTATTGAGGCCAGAGTTGATGATGCCTTAATGCAAGCCAATCGAGATTTGTTCAAAGACGATGAGATCGTGGTCTTGATGGGCAAAGTTCAGCCCGATCGATTCTCCGGAGCTGGGCTGAGGTTGAGTGTCAATCAAATTTGGGATTTGCCGTCTGCCCGGTGCCGTTTTGGTAAGTACCTCAAAGTGGCCGTGAATGGGGCTAATCCAGATGTAGCCCGGGTCATTAAAGACCATCCGGCCAAGGTTGAAATGACCGAGCAAGGCCAACTGGTCAAGGGCTTGCCGGTACGCTTGAGTTTGGAGCGGGATCAAGTTCGTGCAGAAATTCAATTGGGCAAAAATGCCCGTTTCTTTCCCAGTGATGCTGCTTTAGCCAGTTGGATGGTACAAGCACACGAGGGTCAACTTCAAATTGTTTATGAGTGAGCCTTCATGTTTTTGACCATCCCTACGTTGCTGACCTGGACAAGAATCGTTGCCATCCCTTTGATCGTTGCGGTCTTTTATTGGCCGATGGATGCTGCCTCACAAAACATAATTGCAACAACCATGTTTGTTGTTTTTGCACTGACGGACTGGTTGGATGGCTTTTTAGCTCGACAAATGAACCAAACTTCGGCCTTTGGTGCATTTTTAGATCCTGTGGCCGATAAATTCTTAGTCTGTGCTTGTTTGTTGATATTGGTTCACCTGGGGCGTGCTGATGTCTTTGTGGCACTCATCATCATTGGGCGCGAGATTGCCATCTCAGCTCTTAGGGAGTGGATGGCTCAAATCGGAGCGGCCAAGAGTGTGGCTGTGCACATGCTTGGTAAGCTCAAAACAACCTCTCAAATGATTGCCATTCCATTTTTACTCTTCAATGGAACGTTGTTTGGAGTCATTGACACTGCCAAAGTCGGTTGGGTACTGATCTGGGTGTCCGCTGCTTTGACAGTTTGGTCTATGGTTTACTACTTGAAAAAAGCAATTCCTGCAATCCGAGCTCACGTTCGATGAGTGGGCCAGTTTCCTTCTTGCGTGGCCATTGGGTCACGCTCATGCCAGGCGTATTTGTTCTCATCTGGAGTACTGGTTTTGTGGTTGCAAAACTCGCTTCGCCATATGCTGAGCCCTTTACGTTTTTAGAATACCGTTACGTTTTATCACTGGCGCTTTTCTTGCCGTGGATTTGGTTGTGTCGCGTTCCATGGCCCAACGGTGCTGCCCAATGGGTCCACATCGGATTGACGGGTGTGCTGATGCATGCGGGATATTTGGGGGGTGTGTGGGCTGCCGTGAAGTCTGGGATGGGCTCTGGTCTATCGGCCTTGATTGTGGGGTTGCAGCCAGTACTCACGGCCATTTGGTTATCCTTTCGCGGGGGGCAAATCAATTTCAAGCAATGGGTTGGTTTGGTTTTAGGGTTTATTGGCTTGACCCTGGTGTTGTGGCACAAACTTGAAATAGGGCGTGAGATCAATTGGATTAGTTTGCCACTGGCGGTGATGGCTTTGTTGTCGATTACGATAGGCACGCTTTATCAAAAAAGGTTCGTTAAACCTTGTGATGTGAGAACGGCCAACTCAGTTCAATTGTTGGCAGCCGCGCTGGTGACCCTGCCTGTGGCCTTGATGCAAAGTGGAGCATTTGAGTTCAATGCTCAATCTGTCTTTGCATTGGGTTGGTCGGTTTTGGTCCTCACCATTGGGGGGAGCTCGTTGCTGTACTTGTTAATCCAAAAAGGCGCTGCCGCTTCAGTCACCTCATTAATGTATTTGGTGCCTCCATGCACGGCCGTGCTGGCTTGGTTGCTGTTTGATGAAGCCATTTCAGCTACCACCGTAGCCGGTGTAGTCATCACTGCGTATGGGGTTCACATGGCCATCAAAAATACCAACACAAGTTGATGTGGCACAATTTTAGGGATGTGCACCGAGCTTTTTTCGGGTTTGACAATCATTACAAAGGGATCCAATGAGTAAAAAAAGAATTGCTGTCATCGCTGGAGACGGTATCGGTAAGGAGGTCATGCCTGAGGGTCTAAGGGTTGTTCAAGCCTGTGCAGACAAGTTCAGCATTGATCTGCAGTTTGATCACTTTGATTTTTCTTGCTGGGAATACTTTGAACGCCACGGCAAGATGATGCCCGACAATTGGAGAGACCTCTTGGGGTCACATGATGCGATTTTTTTTGGTGCCGTGGGCTGGCCAGCAAAAATACCAGACCATGTTTCACTTTGGAATTCTTTGCTACTTTTTAGGCGTGAATTTGATCAATACATCAATTTAAGGCCAGCCAGACTCATGCCTGGCATCACGGCACCGGTAGTCCGAAAAGATGGCAGCAAAAGATTGCCTGGCGAGATCGATATGTACATTGTTCGCGAAAATACAGAGGGCGAATACTCTGCAGTGGGTGGCCGGATGTTTGAAGGCACATCGCGTGAAATGGTCATGCAAGAGACCATCATGACACGTGTGGGGGTGGACAGAGTTTTGAAATTTGCTTTTGATTTGGCCCAATCTAGGCCTAAGAAACACTTGACCAGTGCCACCAAATCCAATGGAATCGCTATCACGATGCCGTATTGGGATGAGCGTGTGCAAGCGATGTCTAAGCAGTACCCCGATGTCAACGTTGATAAATTTCACATTGATATTTTGACGGCCCATTTCGTCCAAAGGCCTGACTTCTTTGATGTGGTGGTCGCTAGCAATCTGTTTGGTGATATTTTGAGTGATTTGGGGCCTGCTTGTACTGGCACTATTGGTATTGCTCCTTCGGCCAATTTGAACCCAACTCGGGAGATGCCTTCTCTCTTTGAACCTGTTCATGGCTCAGCGCCCGATATTGCCGGTAAGGGTATTGCAAACCCGATTGGACAAATTTGGTGTGGCGCCATGATGTTGGAGTTTTTGGGCTACAAGCAAGCGCACGACTGCATACTGCATGCGATAGAACAATCGCTGTTACCCCAAAATGGTGCGCCTTTGACTCCTGACCTCGGGGGAAGTGGCAAAACCTCTGATTTAGGGAAAGCGATAGCTAAAAGTCTTTGATTTTGCAAAAAATTTAATCAATATTTTTTTAAATTATCGTAAATCGTCTAGAATCCGCTCCCGCGCTGTGATTTTTTTGTTGGCTTTTTGAATTGCCACTGATCAATTTTTGAAGCATTCAATGTCAAGCGCATCGTCCTAAATTGTTAAAATTTTCAAGTGGAAATTTTCTTAATTTGGATCCAAACAATTGATAAACGTCACACCTATAGGTAGGGGATTTTTTGTGAATAAATCTGAATTGATTGAACATATTGCCAAGCACGCTGACATCTCCAAAGCTGCTGCTTCAAGAGCACTTGAGGCAACAGTAGGTGCAGTTAAAACGACCTTGAAAAAGGGTGGTACTGTGTCATTGGTGGGATTTGGTACGTTTGCAGTGACCAAACGTGCTGCGCGCACGGGTCGCAATCCTAGAACTGGCGCTGCGATTAAAATCAAGTCAGCCAAGGTGCCAAAGTTTCGTCCTGGCAAGGCTTTGAAAGAAGCCCTGAATTGAGATAGATTGGTTAACGGTGGGGTGCTTAGCTCAGTTGGTAGAGCGGCGCCCTTACAAGGCGTAGGTCGGCGGTTCGAGCCCGTCAGCACCCACCACACAACCCGAGGCGAACGACGTTCGCCTTTTTTATTGTTTTTTCACCTCGTGGGGTTGTATGTTTGATTTCGTCCGTCAGCACACCAAAATCATGCAGTTCTTGTTGTTTCTGCTGATATTCCCGTCCTTTGTATTGTTTGGTATAGATGGCTATAACCGGTTTTTAGACCAAGGAGAGACGGTTGCCAGTGTGGATGGACAAAAGATCAACCAACCCGAATTGGACGCGGCTCATAAGAATGAAGTCGATCGAATGCGCGCCTCCATGCCCAACGTGGACGTTAAGTTTTTTGATTCACCCATTGCCAAATACGCGACCCTAGAAAAATTGGTCAAGCAAAAAGTACTGTTGGTGGCCTCTGAGAAATTAAATCTCCAAGTCAGCGATCAGCGATTAGCCAGTGCCTTGGCGGCAGATCCAACCATTGCCTCTCTCAAGCGTGCAGATGGCACCTTGGACCTGGAGCGGTACAAAGATTTATTGGCAACTCAGGGCATGAGTCCAGAGCAGTTTGAGTCCCGCATGAGGGTCGATTTGGCCATGCAGCAAGTTCTGAGCGGTGTGAGCGCCTCAGGGACAAGCAACAGCGCTATGCTGGAGACTGCTTTGAACGCGTATTATGAAAAGCGCGAAGTACAGGTGATGAAGTTTTCGCCTTCAGATCAGCTCTCGCAAATCAAGTCTACCCCTGAAGATTTACAAGCTTATTACAAAGCCCATTCAGCATTGTTTCAGTCCCCCGAGCAAGCCAATATTGAATATGTCGTACTCGACATGCCCACCGTTCTTCGAGGTATTACACTACCCGAGTCCGATCTCAAGACTTACTACGAACAAAACCAATCTAAATTGAGTGGACAAGAAACTCGTCGTGTAAGCCATATCTTATTCACCCTCTCTAAGGATCAGCCTGCAGCTGAAAAGGATAAGGTCAAGCAAAAAGCGCTCAGCGTTTTAGAGACGTTGAAAAAGTCGCCTGAGAAATTTGCCGCTCTGGCCAAGGAATTTTCGCAAGATCCCGGCTCTGCCAATAAAGGCGGAGATTTGGATTATTTTGGTCGGGGTGCCATGGTCAAGCCCTTTGAGGATGTGGCTTTTTCTCTGGCCAAGGGTCAAATGAGTGAATTGGTTGAAACGGACTTTGGCTACCACATCATCAAAGTCGTTGATATCAAGTCTCCCAAAGCCGCCAGTTTTGAAGCCTCACGTGTTGAGATTGAAGCTGAGGTGAAGCGTCAACAAGGGCAAAAGAAGTTTGCTGAATTGGCGGAGACATTCACCAACTTGGTTTATGAGCAACCCGATAGCCTAAAGCCCGCAGCAGACAAACTCAAGCTAGAAGTCATGAGTTTGAATGATTTGAAACGCGATCCAAGCACTGTGCCCAATGGACAGCCCTCTTGGCTCAAAAATCCCAAATTCTTGAGTGCCATCTTTGCTGCCGATGCGGTTGAGAAAAAACACAACACTCAGGCTGTTGAAGTGGCTTCCAACACCTTGGTCGCCGCAAGAATAAGGGAATACAAGCCTGCCCATACAAGAGAGTTTGAAGCGGTTAAAGAGCAAGTTGAGCAACTCTGGAAAAAAGAAAAAGCTGAGCAACTCGCCAAACAAACGGGAGAGCAAAAGTTGAAGGCTTGGAAGGAAAAGCCAGAATCGGCCAATTTGCCAAGTTCAGTAACGCTCTCCAGAGAAAAAACGAAAGAATGGCCTTCCAAACTTATTGAGGCTGTCCTCAGGGCTCCCGCTAAGAACTTGCCTACTTGGGTCGGCGTGGATCTGGGGGCCGAAGGATACTCTGTCGTCAAAATCTTAAAGGTTGCTCCTCCAGACGCCATGGCCGTTGACCGTAGTCGTGAAAAAGCTCAGTTAGGCACTTGGTTGTCGGATGCGGAGAGTGCAGCATATTACGATTATTTGAAAGATCGCTTCAAGGCAACTTTCAAAACTGCCAATCCATTGGAGTCTGTGGCCTCTTTAAAGTGACCTTTTGATTTGATGACCCATTGACCATGGGTTATCAACATCAGTTATAATGCATTTTCGTGGTGGCTGTAGCTCAGTTGGTAGAGTCCAGGATTGTGATTCCTGTTGTCGTGGGTTCGAGCCCCATCAGCCACCCCAATATTCATGCGCCCTAGCGACCTTTTTGGTTTCTAGGGCGTTATTGTTTTGATTGGCTTGTAGGCAATCCCTAGGCAAATTCACTTTGTTGGGTTGCATAGTGAGCCCCTTTACCAAGCGCCTTGGATTCAAAGAGCGCATTGTCTTTTTGAGCAATGGCCTAATCAGCTGGGCACACTCCACGGCATTGGTCACAGGCCATTTCACATCAAGGTATAGGCCGCAGCGCTCGAACGAAAGCTCTATGCTGCCAGTACTGTACTGATCCATCAAAGAAACAAACGTCTCTTCACGGTTGAGACTCACTGGTGCGGCCACGTGCTTTGGTGTCATTGGATCAAGACCAGGCAAAGTAAGCAGGCCGCTGAGATACAAAGAAACCCATCGCCTGATGCTGTCATCACAAGGACCATATTACTTTGCCAAATCCTCAAACTTGGCGCCGTTCAAATGGTCCTTAAACACCTGGGCTTTAAAGAGATTCTTGTACCTTTTATGAGTTTGCTTCATCGCTGACAAGGGGCGGACCTCACTGGCTTCGTTCATTTGGGCTCCAATCATAATTTCAGAGCCCAAATGGTGCCAATCTTTTAAGCCTCACGCTACAAGTGTTCACCGTGGGCTTACGTTTAAGGCCGGTATTTTTAATGTCATCGTCCATGTAGGCGCCAAGCCTAAAACCTTCTACCGCGCCAAAATCGAAGCCGCGATGAGGATAAAGCCTGTACCACTTCACCGCATGCCAAGACGCTTTGTTTGTCCATCACGATCGATGTCACCAATCTTATGACAGATTATCCCGGCATGGCCGATGTGGGCGGCTGGCATGGCATGAATGAGGGTGCAGCTTTAAACTAAGGTGAAAATTTTGCAGATCAGGCTACAGCAAGTTTCCAGAAGATGTAGACATCTGATTGCAGATGTCTTTTATGAAAAAGATACGCAAGTAAATGTTTTTAAAGTGTTTTTATGGATAAACTACAGAAATATTGTGGCATTTATTAAAGATGAGAGATTACTTTGGCTGCATTTCACCATTTCAACCTTGCGTTGCTGAATCCGGGATTTGATTCGCCGTTGGTGGACGTGTTGACTGAACTGGAACACTTACGTCGCCTGCAACTGGCGGGCACAACTCCATCCCCCGTATTTTTTTCCAGCTAAAGCACGTTTTCCACATGCTGGAAAGTCTTGGTTCCGCCCGTATTGAGGGCAACCACACGACGTTGGCGGACTACGTGGAGAGTTCACTGGAGGGGCGCGCCACGGGTGCGGATCAGCTGAGGGAAGTTACCAACATTGAGCAGGCCATGGCCTACATCGAATCATCTATGGAGCCGGGCGCGAAAATATCCGAACATTTCTCCGAGAGCTGCATGCCTTGACGGTGCGTGACCTGGTACGCGAAGGTGACGACACGCCTGGCGCCTATCGAACCAAAGGAGTGCAAATCGCACAAGCGGAGCATCTGCCGCCAGATGCCGTGCAAGTGCAGAGTTATATGCAGGAACTGGTGGCGTTTATTAATCAAACCGATGCGCCCAAATACGATTTGATCAAAGTGGCTCTGGCCCATCACCGTTTTGGTTGGGTTCACCCTTTTAGTAACGGCAATGGGCGGGTGGTGCGGCTGCTGACTTATGCCTTGCTGATCAAATACGGCTTCAATGTAAAAACTGGCGGCAGGGTGCTAAATCCCACCGCTGTTTTTTGCAGCGACCGCGAAAAGTATTACACCATGCTTGCCTGCGCGGATCTCGGGACTCCGACCGATCTGGAGCAATGGTGCATCTATGTTTTGCAGGGCGTTCTGACCGAGCTGAAGAAGGTGGACCAGCTCACCCGCTATGACTACTTGAAGAGCAAGATCTTGTTGCCAGCATTGACATATGCGCGCAGCCGGGGCTTGATCACGGCGCAGGAGGAAGCGATTTTGCAGGCGGCGGTGGGGGCTGGCGTAGCAAAGGCCGCCGACCTGTCTGTTGCTATGCCTGGTTTGAATGAAACACAGCGTACCTACCAAATTAAGAAGCTGGTGGAGCGCAAGATGCTGCAACCGATTCAGCCCAAATCGCGCCAGTACACCCTTGGGTTTGATAACAACTACCTCATGCGAGGTGTAATTTATGCGCTATCGCAAGAGAGCTTTATCTCTGCGCCACTTAAGGGCGGCGGGACGTAAAGCTAAAAACAAGTAGCGGGAGTCAGCGCTCGCAACGACCCCTCACCATCTTAGGCTGGCAAGCATTGTGATCAGACTAACTGATAGCCATGTTTGTCGATTACCAACTCTCCATCCTCTTTAGAGAATGGTCCATTCTGCGGTCTTGACAAAATTTCAAGAACAGCCTCAGATGGGCGACACAGCCGGGTTCCTAGTGGTGTCGCAACAATGGGGCGATTGATTAGGATGGGGTGCTGCATCATGAAATCAATCAGATCTTCGTCTGACCACTTCGGATTGCCCAAATCCAAATCATCGTACGCAGCTCTTTTTTGTTGAAGGACATCGAGAACGGACACGCCTATCGTTGCGATCAAACAGAAGCACCTGCGTTGCGAGCAATGCTGTGATCGACCATGGTTCGATTTTTGCCATCGTGGCATCAAAGGCCGCTTTCTCGGTTGTGATGGCTTGGCGTTTTACTTGCTCAAGCGCAGGAAAGACGATGTATGTTTCGTCTGTCATCTGGATCCTTTCAACTCCGCAGCACAGGCGAGTATGTTGGAACTTTGAAGACCTGCTCTTTCTAAAGAAAACCCGTGGTTTTAAATTTTTTTGCTGACAAGGACTTAGCTCATTCAGCGATCAGAGATCGTGGTTTTGAGTCAAGGTATTCAGGGCCCTATGAATCTATCGAGAATCAACTGTTTTCGTTGCGTAATCCAGGTAGAAGATTTTCTCAAATTGCAAAATGACTGCATTTGTCAAGATAAGGCATCCATCCTTTCAATGCAAGATGTACCTACCTTCAAGCTCAGGTGAGATCAAATCAAAGAATTACCTATGAATTGATTTTTTCATTGATCGGGTATGATTGCTCTATGAAGAAGATTAAATCTGTAGCAGTTTTTTGTGGCTCCAATTTTGGATACTCACCAGCCTACAAGCAAGCCGCACAAGACTTGGCGGCTGAGTTGGTGCGTCAAAATATATCCGTGGTGTACGGAGGTACGACCAAAGGACTCATGGGCGTAATTGCCGACACTGTTTTGGAGTTGGGCGGTGAGGTCACCGGAATCATCACACAAAGGCTCTTCGATAAGGGGCAATTCCATCAGGGACTGACACACCATGTGGTGAGCCCGAGTATGCGGGAACGAAAAGCTAAAATGGGGGAATTCTCAGATGCTTTTATCGCTTTGCCTGGAGGCTTCGGAACCTTTGAGGAGTTGCTGGAAGCGGCGACTTTGACTCAACTGGGCGAACATTCAAAGCCCTGCGGAGTGTTGAATATTTTGGACTTTTACGAGCCTTTGAAGCTCATGATGGACAAAGCCATACAAGAAGGTTTCATGAAACCTCAAATGCGAGACACCGTCTTATTTGAGTCAGACAGTGGGACACTTTTAAAAGCATTATCCTCCTGGCAGCCTCCAACGGTGGATAAATGGATAGAGACACCTTCAACTTAATTATTTTTTTAGCCAAACCTTATTGCAATCATGAAAACCCAACAACTCAAAATTACTTGTGCAGGGATGACCTTCTTGGCCAATACCCACCCCGAAGCCCCCAAGACTGTTGAGGCATTCCTGAAACTACTGCCTTACAAACAAAAATTAATCCACGTACGTTGGAGTGGTGAGGGAGTATGGGTGCCCCTAGGCGACTGGAAGCTAGGGGTCGATTTTGAAAACCACACCTCACACCCCTCGGTAGGAGACATCTTGTTCTACCCAGGTGGGTACAGCGAGACTGAAATCATCTTGGCTTACGGATCTTGCTGCTTTGCCAGCAAATTGGGTCAATTGGCAGGTAACCACTTTTTGACAATCGTTGAAGGCCGCGAGCAGTTGCCAGCCCTGGGTAAGAAAATTCTCTGGGAAGGTGCGCAGGAAGTTATATTCGAATTGGCTTAAAGCCCAAATGCTTTGGTGGATGAAGCCGCTTGTCTTCTAAAGACAACGGGCTTGCCACCGTGTTCGCGTTTGAACATCCACTGGGCCAATGCAGAGTCCAGATGTGTGGCGTGCCCTGGAAACCATTTCACCAACTCACGAGTGAAACTGCGACCCACTTCATATTCACCTAGTACAACCCTTTCTCTGACTTCTTTTAGAGAGTGCATGACCGCTGCGTGCTCATCAATGTGGCATTGTGCAGGTGGGAAATTGGTCTCCCGCATCCATTGATCCTCCGTGTCGAAGTGAGATTTGGCATGTGCAGCAAATTCATCCAGGTGCGTTAAAAGCTCCTCATCGCTACAGTGCAGCAGTGCATGCACGACATGCACAAACTCCTCATGTACATCGTCGATTGGATCAAAGCCGAGTAAAAACTCATCACTCCAAGTGAAGTCATCGTGAGGGTGGGTGGATGGTGTGGTCATGGTTCAGGCGATGGGGTGAAGGGAGTGCATTTCTGTGCATACCGTTTGATATTTTTTATATGTCTCCATTTTACCCAAAGACCATGCCCCCAGGGGTGTGCTTTTGTGGCCAAAATTGAATGCATTTTTTTGGCTTAACCCTGGCTTGGCCTCAGCGACCTTACCCATTGTCTGCTAATGGTTTACCTCATTGGTCATTGTGGCCATTTCTTCTATATTGAGCGCATTAAAGTCGTGATCAATCGTGGGAGAGCACAATGAAGACATTTTCTTTGGGTTGCGTGTTGGGGGTCAGTTTATGGTTGGCCTGCATACATTCCAACGCTCAAATTGCACCTGCGCGCACCCTTGAGCAACTCAAGGCCGAGACCCAAGACCGAGCCAATCGAAATGCGTATCCTTTGGCCGAATTGGATGCTGAGGGTGCTCGTGAAGCTTTATCGCATCTCAATAGTTTGGATCACGACGACTGGGCCAAAGCTTGGACTCCCATTGGAGATCAGCACATGAGGGCAGGAAAGGCGCTAGAGAGCAAAAATAAAGAGCAAGCCGCACATGAGTACGAAAAAGCCTTGCAGTATTATTTGTTCGCTCGTTTCCCCGTGGAGGATACTCCTGAGACTGAAAAAGCCTACGCCCTTGCACGGGAAGCCTTCAAGCAGTACGCGCGTTTGGTTGATCCACCCTTTGAGGTGATGAGTTTTCAGTTTGAAGGTCAAACTGTTACAGGCTATCTGAGAAAACCCAAAGGTGTTGCCAAGCCCCCGGTTGTGATCACAGTGGGGGGACTTGATAGTCGCAAAGAAAGCAATGCCATACGGGAGGGTGAATACCTCAAACATGGCGTGGCATTTTTGTCGATGGATATGCCAGGTACGGGTGAGAACAAAATCAAAATCCAGCCTGGTGCTGAACGTGTCTTTTCAGTGGCCATTGATGAAATTAAAAAGCGCGCTGATTTGGATGGTAGTCGCATTGTGGTTTTTGGTGGAAGTTGGGGTGGACATTGGTCTGCCCGGGTCGGTTTCACCGAAAAAGACCGGCTCAAAGGGGTGGTGGTCCAAGCCGGGCCGGTGCATGAGTATTTCCAGCCTGAGTGGCAAAGAAAAGCCTTGGGGAACACGGAGTACCTCTTTGGATTATTTCAAGCTCGGGCAGCGATTTATGGCGTAAAGACTTTGGATGACTTTTTGGCATATGGTCCAAAGATGAGTATCAAAGATGAGCACTGGCTAGATAAGCCCTCTGCACCGATGTTGCTGGTCAATGGCGCCAAGGACACCCAAGTGCCCATTGAGGATTTGTTTTTGTTGCTCAGATCAGGATCTCCTAAAGAAGTTTGGTTCAATCCTGATGGAGGGCATATGGGCCGGTCTAAAACGCTTAAAGATGAAGAGATTTTTAAAACCGTGACATTGCCTTGGATTGTGAAAAAGCTCAAATCCTAGCGCGGGAATTTGTTTTTGCGGTGCAATAATCGCCGTATGCTCAAAGCGGTCTCGCAGTGGCGAGACCTGCCTATTTTTATTTCCTTTATCTGGCTTTTTGCGCCCCTCCCACACCCACACCCACACCCACACCCATACTCATGTCCTATCTTTCTTTGCGACGTCTTGCTTTTTCATTGCCTACCCTTTGGGCCAGTGTTTGTGGTGCCCTCTTGAGCGCCTCGGCGCTGGCGCAAGATGCCTCACTCAATTACCCAAGCAAACCCGTCAAAATCATTGCGCCTCAGGCTCCAGGGGGTGGTGTGGACTTGGTGGGACGAGTGATCGTTGATCAATTGAGGTTGGCTTTGGGGCAACCTTTTGTGATTGATAACGAGGCCGGCGCTGGAGGGGCGATTGCCGCCAAGATGACATCGCGAGCCACGCCCGATGGCTATACGTTGATGATTGGCTATGTGGCAACCCATGGCACCACACCGGCTGTGAAAAAGGGAATATACGACCCCATCAAAGATTTCACCGCCATTGCAATGATTGGCGGAACTCCCAACATTTTGGTGGTCAATAAAAATTTGCCCGTCTCTCAACTCAGCGAATTGGTGACCTACGCCAAAGAGCATCCCAACCAGGCCGATTACGGCACTTCGGGTGTAGGCACCCTCAATCATCTGCTCATGGAGCAGTTTAAAAATTTAACCGGTATGCCAAGTCAAGCCATTGCATATCGCAGCATTGGGCAGGCTTTTACGGACTCCATGGGCGGGCATATTCAGATTATCTTTCCTGGCTTATCGGCGGCCATGCCGCACATTCGAAATGGCTCCTTTAAAGCTTTGGCGGTGACGGGGGAGAAAAGGCATGCACTCTTACCCGATGTTCCCACCTTCAAAGAGGCTGGTTATGAGGGGTTCAACGGTTTGACGTGGTACGGCATTGTGGGCCCACCCAAACTGCCTGAGTCCATTCGCAATAAGTTGAACGCTGAGATCAATAAAATATTGAGCTTGCCGGAGGTGCGCAAAGGCTTTGCCGAGCAAGCCCTGAATGTGATGCCCATGAGTGTCAAAGAGTTCGAAAATTACATGCAGCTTGAGGTCAAGCATTGGCATGATGTCGCCATGGCGAGCAAAATTGTATTGGAGTAAATGCTTTGAATTCCCTGCCAACTGTTTCCATCTCTGAGCATTGGGCTCGGGCCTTTGCCAAGCCCTCGAAAATTGGTGCTGAAGCTTTGCCACCGAGTATGCAGACTCTTTGCGATGCTTTGCTCGTTGATGTGGCAGGCTTATGCGTTGCTGCACGTCACACAGATTATGTGGCCGCCATGCACCGTGCAAGCATTGAGCCCGGTGTGTGCACGGTCATGGGTCACGCTGGGGGCGCCAACGTGGCCTCGGCTGCACTCATCAATGGAACGGCAACCCATGGTGAAGATTATGACGATACGTTTGAGGGCGGTCCCATTCACGCGGGGGCGGTGGTGGTGCCTGGCGTACTGGCGGCAGCTGAGTTTCATGAGCTGAGTGGCGCAGATTTAGCATGGGGGATGGCTGTGGGCTCAGAGGTGATGTGTCGCTTGTGCAGCGTGGCACCCAAAAAAGTCCATCAAGCAGGATTTCACCCAACCGCTGTTTTTGGAGCGCTGGGAGCGGCAGCGGGTGTGGCCAGCGCGTTGTCCTTGACCCCCGTGCAGTGGGTCAATGCGTTGGGCATCGCAGGCAGTATGGCTTCAGGCATTATTGAGTATTTGGCTGAGGGAGCTTGGACCAAGCGCATGCACCCAGGCTGGGCTGCCCAAGCCGGCTACCGTGCCGCTCGCTTGGCTCAAGAGGGGTTCACAGGCCCGAGAACCCTCTTTGAAGGAACTCATGGATTTTTTCATGCATTTGCCAATACAGATGAAGGTTTTTTTGATGACATGCTCAACGGTGCTGCCGAGCATTGGCTGGCCGCAGACATGGCCTTCAAGCCCTATGCCTGTGGCACCATGGCTCACCCCTACATCGATTGTGCAAAGGCCTTGGTGAGAGATGGATTGGTCGTCCAAGAAATTGAGCGCATTGAGTGCAATACGGCTCACGGCATTGTTCACCGCTTGTGGGAGCCCCTCGAGGCCAAACAACATCCGCTCAATGGCTATGCGGCCAAATTCAGCATACCCTACGCCGTGGCCGTTGGGCTCTTAAGAGGGGATGCGGGTCTCATTGAGTATGAGCCACAAGTGGTGCATGATGAGCAAGTGCGAAATTTAGCCAGTAAAGTGAGTTACGTGGTTGATCCAGACAATCCTTACCCCAATAAATTCACTGGGCATGTACGGGTGACGCTTAAAAATGGCGCCGTGTTGGAGGCGTCCCAAGATCACTTTCGAGGCGGTAGAGATGATCCCATGAGCCGGGAAGACTTGCATCAAAAATTCTTTGCCAATTGCACCTATGGTGGATGGTCAGACGCAGTCGCCCAAGATGCATTGGAATTACTGTTGAGTATGCGGCAGTCGCAAAAAGTTAAAGCCACTTTACTAGGCCAATAAAGATGAGTGAAATCAAAAGCACTGAGCAGGTTACTCACGGTGAGTTGACTGGACGAGTGGCCTTGGTGAGCGGGTCTGCGCGTAACATTGGACGCACGATTGCGCTTGAGCTCGCACGTGCAGGAGCATCAGTGATGGTCAATGCCCTCAGCGACAAACTCCAAGCTCAACGGGTTGCACAAGAGATTGAAGACCTAGGAGGTCGTGCTCAGGTTCATTTGGCCAATGTTGCCAACCCGCAAGAGGTCAAGGAGATGGTTGATGCCTGTGTCGCGTCATTTGGTCGTTTGGATATTGTGGTCAACAACGCTGCTTTAAGGCGACATGCTAAATTTGAAGAGCTGGGCTGGGAGCAGTGGAGAGAGGTGATGGGCGTGATTTTGGATGGCTCTTACTTGTGCGCGCATGCTGCACTAGAGCACTTAAAGAAATCCGATATGGCCAGTATCATTAATTTAGGCGGACTGTCTGCACACACTGGATCAAAAGAACGTGCCCATGTGATTGCTGCAAAAACAGGTTTAATCGGACTCACCCGTGCTCTTGCGTGTGACCTCAGCCAATACAACATCAATGTCAATTGTGTGGTCCCAGGTCTCATCGATACTGACAGGGGAGAGAGTGCTGGTAAAGGCACTCCCGAGCACCATGCGAAAAACAAAACGTTGTCGGGCCAAAAAGGCACTCCACAAGATGTGGCCAACTTGGTGCAATTTCTCTGTGGCCCTAAAGCGCGCTACATCACAGGTCAGACACTGCATGCCAATGGAGGCGCTTTTTTGGGTTAAGTGTTGAAGGTCAAACGCCCAAATATTGGTGCCAAATAGATCGGTTTTCTTTGAGCTCCTCAGAGCTTCCCGACCAGGTGACCAAGCCGCGTTCCATGATCAGATGGCGATCACAAAGCTCAATGAGCCTGTCCACGTATTTGTCCACAACGATTAGGGTTTGACCCTCGTTTCTCAATAAACGCAGACAGCTCCAAATCTCCTCACGGATCAAAGGGGCCAGTCCTTCACTTGCCTCGTCCAAGATGAGTAATTTGGGATTGGTAACCAACGCACGCCCAATGGCCAGCATTTGTTGCTCACCCCCCGAGAGTTGACGCCCCAAATGGTGTTGGCGCTCTGCCAAGCGAGCAAACAGACGATAGACCCTGGCGGCGTCCCATAACGGGGCACCTGAGCGCGCAGGCTTGGCAAAGACCGTGAGGTGTTCATGAACCGTGAGGTTGGGAAATATGTGTCGACCCTCAGGCACCAGCGCCAGTCCTAAATTGGCGATGCGGTCAATGCTCCAACCTTTTAAAGACTGTCCCTGCCAAGTGATCTCTCCTTGGTGATAGTCCTTGATTCCCAATAGGCATTTGAGTAGTGTGCTCTTGCCCATGCCGTTGCGGCCCAATAAACCCAAGGTTTCTCCGCTTTGGATGGACAAGGAGACCCCAAAGAGTACTGGGGAGAGTCCGTAAGCCGCATTTAAATCGCGGGCTTGTAAAAGGGCCGTGTTCATGAACGCTCTTCCCCCAAATACGCTTGAATCACGCGCGGGTCTTGCCTTACGTCTTGGGGTGGACCGCTGGCAATGATTTGTCCATTGACCAAGACCGATACTTTGTGAGCCAAGCGAAATACTGTGTCCATGTCATGCTCAATGAGCAAAATTGCAGCAGTTTTATTGAGTTGCTCAATGAGTTGGATGATTCTCAATGACTCTTGTGCCCCAGTGCCTGCCATGGGCTCATCCAATAAGATGAGTTTGGGTTGGGTGGCCAAGGCAATGCCAAGCTCAAGAATTCGTTGTTCAGCGTGAGACAAGGTTTGCGCAAGATCTTGGTGCCGATGCTCTAGCCCAATTTGGGTCAAAATCGCATGGGCCTCCTGGTTCAAAGAAGAGTCTTTGCTCGCGGCGAACCAAAAAGAAAAGGAGTGACCTCTTTTGGCTTGAAGAGTCAAAGCGATATTGTCCAAGCAAGACATCGATTTAAAGAGTCTCGTAATCTGGTACGAACGCACCAATCCCAATTGAACTCGCTCATGCATGGATAAGTGGGTGATCTCTTGGCCTTGAAAAAAGATCTGTCCTTCATCACTTTTAAGTTGCCCACTCAACTGGGTGACCAATGTGGATTTACCCGCCCCATTGGGCCCAATCAATGCGTGGATTTCGAGTGGAGCAACGCAAAGACTCACATGGTCTGTGGCCAAAAGTTCCCCATACCTTTTGACCAATTGATTCGCCTGCAAAATAGTTTGTGGCTTCATGCTGCTCATGGCACATCCTTATGCTTAGCATGAGAGTTGTTCGACCCGTCAGACTTTTTGCCCCTTGAGAACGCGTAAGCTCTGGCAAATAAGCCCCCTAGTCCTTGAGGTGATAACAGCACAACGGCAAGTAAAATCCATCCGACATAAAAGGCTCCGTGGGTGGTGTACTCTGCCAAAACGGTCTCCAACCCCAAAAGAGTGATGGCCCCCCACACGCCAGAGCTCAAAGTCCCCACGCCGCCCAAGATCACCATGATCATGAGTAAACCCGATTGCATCCAGTTCAGAATATTGGGACCCACATATTTTTGTTGATTAGCAAGCAACGCACCCGCCAAACCTGCCAGCATGGCTGAGAGGGTGAATGCCACGAGTTTGTACTTGAAGGCGTCAATTCCAATGGATTCAACTCGTGTGTCATCGTCCTTGAGGGCTTGTAGGACACGGCCAAACTTGGAGTCAACGAGTCGGCGCATTAAAAATAGACTCACGCACACGATGAAGAGGACCAACCAATAAAACTGGAGGTCTTTTTTGAGGTGCTCTCCAAGCCCCAGCGTAAAACGTTGGGCCAAGTTAATCCCCTCATCACCGCCAAAGCTCTTGATGGAGTTGATCAAGTAAAACATCATCTGAGCAAACGCCAATGTGATCATGATGAAGTAGACACCGCGCGTTCGTAGGCTCACCCAGCCAATCAATGTGGCCAAGACGCCACTCACTGCCACTGACGCCAAGAGACAAGTCCATGCGCTAGTGATACCCGCCCCCATCAACAATGCAGTCGTGTAGGCGCCAGCGCCAAGAAATGCCGCATGGCCAAATGAGATCAATCCACCATATCCCAAAATCAAGTTCAGGCTACAAGCAGCAAGCCCCAAAATCAGCATCTTGGTGAGTAGACCAATGTAGAAGCCAGATTGCAGATAAATCAATACGAATGGGGCCAAGACACCCAAGGCAATACCCATCACCCACAACCAACAACTGGATGAGATGAGTAAGGGGCGTGCGGGCCTTGAGTTCAAGGGTGGGGTTGTGTCTTGAGGGTCCATTCAGCTCTTGGAATTGAATAGCCCTTGGGGCCTGAAAAATAGCACACCCGCCATCAACACATACACCATGATGGAGGCCAAAGAGGGCCCCGCTGCACTGGCCCACATGGGGGGCAAAAATAGTCCCAATAGATGCGGCAGCAATCCTCGCCCCAATGTGTCCACCACACCCACCAAAAGTGAGCCAACAAATGCGCCCCAGATGGAGCCAATGCCGCCAATGACGATCACAACAAAGGCCAAAATTAAAATATTCTCTCCCATGCCCACTTGCACCGCTAAGAGCGGGGCCAGCATTGCGCCAGAGAAAGCACACATGGCTGCACCAAGACCAAACACCGCCGTGAAGAGGGCTTTGATATTGATGCCCATCGATAAGGCCATTTGTCTGTCCGATGCACCGGCTCTCACCCAGGCGCCTAATTTCGTATGATTCACTAATATATACAAGCCCAGTGCCAATAAGAGTCCCATGCCAATGAGGACCAAACGGTAGCTGGGGTACAGTAAGCCAGGTAATATTTCAATAGGACCCGACAACTGAGCAGGGGTTGAGAGTGGTAAATCTGTCCCCCAAATCATCTTGACGGACTCATTCAAGATCAAGATGAGTGCAAACGTGGCGAGTACTTGCGAGAGGTGATCTCTGGCATAGAGTGTTCTCAAAAGAGTCACCTCCAGCACCATACCTAAAAGGGAAGTGAGTGCCATGGAGCAAAGCACGCTCAGGGCAAACGATTCGGTGTAACCGTAAAGCCAGGCTGCGAGAAATGCGCCCACCATATAGAGGGCGCCATGGGCCAAATTGATCATGTCCATGATGCCAAATACCAGAGTCAGCCCCGAGGCCAACAAAAATAGCATCAAGCCAAACTGCAGGCCATTCAAGGCCTGCTCGACCAACAAGATGGAACTCATCTGACGCCCAAAACTAAAACGTCATCAGTGCAGTGGGCAATCTTTGACGTAGGCATCACCATGATTGGTCATGATGGGTTGTCCTACGATTTTGTTGACCAAGCGACCTTGAGCGTCTTTTTGAATTTCACGCAAATAGTAAGTCTGGATGGGAAAGTGGTTGGTGTTGAACTTAAAGTCACCACGAACCGAGGAGAACTTCGCATCCATGATGTTTTTTCTGAGCAAATCTTTGTCACCTAAATTGCCAGCACTTGCGCGAACTGCGGCGTCCATCAATAAAGCAGTGTCATAGCCTTGGGCTGCGTAAATGGTGGGGAGTCGTTTGTATTCTTTTTCAAACTCTGCAACAAATTTTTTATTGCTGGCATTGGCTAAATCAAGACCCCAATGTGAGGTGTCAAACACCCCAAGCATGTCTGCACCGACACCGCGAATGATGTCTTGGTCATCCCCAAACCCTGGCACCAATAGTTTGGTGTCCTTTGCAAGTCCTGCAGCCATGAATTGTTTGATGAAATTCACACCCATGCCACCGGGTAAGAAGACAAACATCACCTCAGGTTTAGCGGCCCGAATTTCTGCCAGTTCTGCTGAGTAATCCAGTTGTCCAAGCTTGGTGTAGACCTCGCCCACGACTTTGCCTTTGTAAAACCGCTTAAAACCCGCCAATGAGTCTTGGCCTGCCTGGTAATTGGGGGCCAGCAAATAGGCTGTCTTCACCCCTTTGTTGGTGGCATATTGGCCAGCCGCTTCGTGATAGGCATCATTGGGCCATGCCACGGCAAAGAAATTGGCGCTGCACTGCTTACCCGCCAACGGTGAGGGGGCTGCGTTGGGGCTCAAATACATGATGCCGCTCTCGTCAGTGGAGGGCAATGCTGCCATCAAGATGTTGGAGAAAACAACCCCAGTGAGGAAATCAACGTGATCTTTTTGAACCATTTTGTCAAATAGCTCCTTGGCAACGTCGGGCTTGAATTGGTCGTCAGCAATCAACACCTCCGCGGGAAGTCCCCCGACTTTGCCCCCATTGAGCTTGAGCGCCAGCATGAACGCATCCCGAATATCCACGCCCAAGGCGGAGGAGGGACCGGAGAGGGTGCTGACAAAACCAATTTTGACTTTGTCGGCTGCACGGGCCACACTTCCTAGACTTGCCACACAAAGGCACACCGCACTCAATAAGAGGGTGGCAGAAAATTGTCTAACTTTCATTGAAAAACTCCATTGGTTTTTTGAAATATGTTCAATCCTTGGCGAGCACCCGAAAACTACGGTTTTGCTTCGAATTGCACTGCTCTCGTGGTTGAATTTAGAGAAAAGTTTCTCTAAAAGCAAACGAACATGATACAGGCAAAGCAAGCTCAAAAAAGGGCGGGAAAGCGAAAACATTTCCTCTGCGCCCTACTTGCCTCTAGTGATAGGATAAGGGTGAGCCTGAACCCTTGATCAGCGTAGTCCCAAGGGCAAGTGGAGTTTGTCAGCTCAGGATTACTTGCATTTAAACATCTCCATGGGAGTGAGTGTGTGATGACAGAATTTCCAAAAGAAGAAGTATTGACCCCTGCAGATGAGAGCCATCTGCGCCAAGCCATTCGTCACTCTCACACCGCTCGTGAAAGAGGCAATCGACCCTTTGGCGCGTTGATCGTCGCCAAGAGCGGTGAGGTTTTGGTTGAGTTTTACAACCAGACCAAAGAAGCCCAAGATTGCACTGCGCACGCCGAAACAGGTGCTATTCGTATTGCCAGCCACACCCACTCACGCGAGGTTCTTATGGGGGCGACCCTTTATGCCTCAGGCGAGCCGTGTGTGATGTGCTCAGGGGCTATTTTTTTGTCGGGTATTCGGCGAGTGGTCTATGCCTTGGATGCAAAGCGGATGCGTCAAATGCGCGGCCTCAAAGAAGATTACCGTGACCTTGAGTGGTCCGTCAAAGAGATCTACCAAGCCTCCCCCCACCCCATTGAATGCATAGGGCCGGCCTTGGTCGAGGAAGCCCGCTTGGCGCACCAGGGTTTTTGGCAGCCCTAAACCTCTGGCCTTGAACGGATCAGGCTGGGGGAAGCGCCAAATCTTGCCAAGTGCTCACCACACTGTCGGGATTCAAGGATATTGAGCTGATTTTTTGCTCAACCAACCAACGGGCAAAGTCAGGATGGTCGCTGGGGCCTTGGCCACAAATACCCACATATTTTCCTTGCCGCAAGCACGCTTGAATGGCCATTTTCAGTAGCGCTTGGACCGCGGGATCGCGCTCGTCAAAGTCTTGCGAAAGAAGCTCTAGTCCTGAGTCCCGATCCAGCCCCAGCGTGAGTTGAGTCAAGTCGTTGGAGCCAATCGAAAAGCCATCAAAGTACTGTAGAAAATCATCGGCAAGAACCGCATTGCTGGGTATCTCACACATCATGATGAGTTTCAAATCGTGATCACCGCGTTTGAGTCCGAAACTGGCCAATCTCTCGGTCACGCGTCTGGCTTGCTCGAGAGTTCTGACAAAAGGCACCATCACTTGTACGTTGCTGAGTCCCATGTCCACTCTAACGCGGTGGATGGCCTCACACTCCATGGCAAAGGCATCCGCGAAACTCTCACTCAAATACCGAACCGCTCCTCTAAAGCCGAGCATGGGATTTTCTTCTTCGGGCTCATAGCGACTGCCCCCAATGAGCGTGCGGTACTCATTCGATTTGAAGTCCGACAAGCGAACAATGACGGGCTTGGGCCAAAACGCAGCAGCAATCGTGGCCACCCCTTCACACACCTTGTCGACATAAAACGCCCGAGGCGATGCATGCCCCCGGGCAACCGACTCTACGGCTTTTTTGAGATCTGAGTCAATGTTGGGATAGTCCAAAATTGCTTTGGGGTGAACTCCAATGTTGTTGTTGATGATGAATTCCAAGCGAGCCAGACCCACGCCTTCATTGGGCAGTTGGCAAAAGTCAAAGGCCAATTGTGGATTGCCCACATTCATCATGATCTTGGTGGAAATGGGGGGCATGGTGCCACGGGTGACCTGGGTGATTTCGGTCTCCAATAAGCCGTCATAGATCACACCCGTGTCACCCTCAGCGCAACTGACAGTGACCAGAGCGCCTTCAGTGAGCACATCGGTGGCATTGCTGCAACCCACCACCGCGGGAATGCCAAGCTCACGCGCAATGATGGCCGCATGACAGGTGCGACCTCCTCGGTTGGTGACGATGGCACTTGCTCGTTTCATGATCGGCTCCCAATTGGGATCCGTCATGTCCGTGACCAACACATCGCCGGGTTTGACTCGGTCCATCTCTGAGATGCTTTGAACGATACGCACGGGGCCTGAACCAATTTTTTGACCAATGGCGCGCCCTTGTGTCAGCAAAGTGCCTTTGCCCTTTAACTTGTAGCGTTGTTCAACTTGGCCTTTCATTTGACTCTTCACCGTCTCGGGCCTTGCTTGCAAAATGTAGAGCTCACCGTCAACGCCGTCCTTGCCCCACTCAATATCCATGGCTCTGCCGTAGTGCACTTCAATGGCCAAAGCGTACTTGGCCAATTGCTCGACATCAGCATCACTCAATGAAAAGCGGTTTCTTTGCTCGGTGGGCACCTCAATGGTTTTGACCCATTTGCCACTGGCTTGAAATTCCTGGGCGGTGGTGAAGACCATTTGCTCGAGCTTGGAGCCAAGAGAGCGGCGGATGATGGCTTTTTTGCCAGCCCTCAAGGATGGTTTGTGGACATAAAACTCATCAGGGTTGACTGAGCCTTGCACAACGCTTTCTCCAAGTCCTAGACTAGAGGTGATGAACACGACATCTTCAAATCCTGACTCGGTGTCGATGGTGAACATCACCCCAGCAGCGCCCAAATCAGATCGAACCATCTTTTGAACTCCCACCGAGAGAGCGACAGTTTCATGGGCAAAGCCTTTGTGGACCCGGTAGCTGATGGCACGGTCGTTGTAGAGAGAGGCAAAGACCTCACGCATCTTACTGAGTATGTGCTCAATGCCAGAGACATTCAAAAAAGTCTCTTGCTGTCCAGCAAAAGACGCGTCAGGCAAATCCTCAGCCGTGGCTGAGGAGCGCACTGCAAAGGAGGCATTGGGAGAGCTTTGCTGCAATTGGGCAAACGACGCCCGGATATCGCGCTCCAAGTCCGCGGGGAAAGGTTGCTCCATGATCCACTCGCGAATCTCGTGTCCCGCTTGTGCCAAAGCTCGCACGTCCTCCGAATCCAATGTGCTCAAGCGCTCTTGAATACGGGTGTCCAAGGACTGGTGACGTAAAAATTCTCTAAAAGCATGGGCCGTGGTGGCAAAACCCGTGGGCACTTTTACGCCTTGAGGCAATTGGGAGATCATCTCACCGAGACTTGCATTTTTCCCCCCCACTGACTCGACATCACTCATCCTCAATTTTTCAAAGGGCACCACCAAATCGGTTGCATTGAACAAGGTTGACATGAACGCATTACTCCAAGGTTATACAAAAACTCACCACGCCGGAAAAGGGCTTAATTCCTTTTTAGACAAGGTCCACTCATGTGCCTCACATCCCTTGAATCGCGGGATAAAGGGTTGACTAGCGCCGTCCAAGTGGATAATGTGCTCATTTTAGGACGAGGCAGACTCCCATGGGCAAGCCTTTTGGATTTTGGACCTAAAAATTAACACCAGAAAGTGACTTGATGACCCATCGAAGCGTTTTTTTTATCTCTGACGGCACTGGAATTACTGCCGAGACCTTTGGCAATGCTATCTTGGCGCAATTTGAGATGAAGCCTAGGCATATCCGATTGCCATTTGTGGACACGGTGGACAAAGCCCATCAGGCGGTGCGTCAAATCAATCACACGGCCGAGCTTGAGGGTCAAAAACCGATTGTTTTCACGACCTTGGTGAACTTGGAGATTTTGGAGGTCATCAAAACCCATTGCAAAGGCATGCTGCTTGACATGTTCAGCACCTTTGTCAATCCCCTAGAGGAGGAGTTGGGCATCAAGTCGCACCACCGAGTGGGAAGATTTTCTGATGTGAGCAAAAGCCAGCAATACCATGACCGCATTGAGGCGATCAATTACAGCTTGGCACATGACGACGGCCAGCAGCACCGAGACTTGGTCCAGGCTGACGTCATTTTGGTTGGGGTGAGTCGAAGTGGCAAAACACCCACAAGTCTTTATTTAGCGATGCAACACGGCTTGAAGGCCGCCAATTACCCTTTGATCCCTGAGGACTTTGAGCGTCAACAATTGCCCCAAGCTCTGAAGGACCATCTCGCCAAGGCTTTTGGCTTGACCATCCATCCTGAGAGATTGAGCGAAATTCGCAATGAAAGAAGACCTAACTCCACCTACGCGAGTTTGGTCAATTGTCGACATGAGGTGGCCCAAGCCGAATCCATGATGAGGAGGGCTGGGATTCGTTGGCTCTCCACCACGACCAAGAGCATTGAGGAGATTGCCACCACCATCCTCCAAGAGATCCGACCACAGAGCCTCACCTATTGAAAATGAGGTCTTTCGGCTGGCGTGACCTTTGGGGGTGTCTAATAGAGTCCTTAGCCCAATGCGGCAATTCCGGCCTTGGCGATTTCTGCGTCTTCGTTGGACTTTACGCCGCTAACACCCACTGCGCCGATTACTTGCCCATCTTTCACTATGGGGACCCCACCTTCGAGCATCCCTTTTAAATCGGGGGCCGTTAAAAATGCATAACGGCCATTGTTGATCACGTCTTCATAGATTTTGCTCTCGCGCCGGCCAAGTGCTGCGGTGTGCGCTTTGGCAGGAGCCATGTGGGCAGAAAATGCAGGGGCACCATCCAGGCGTTGCATCCACAGCAAATGTCCCCCATCGTCAACAATCGCAAAACTGACAGCCCAGTTGTGCTCAAGAGCATGCTTTTCACAGGCGGCGGCTATTTTTTTTAGATCTTGGAGTTCGAGGTAGAGTTTTGTTTTCATGACGTAGAGCTCGGTTAAAGGGTGAGAAGAACTTTTTTCAGTGTTGGTTAGGGTATCCCAAAAGCACACACCTAAACTTGAACACATTGGGAGCTGAAATTATCACCCTTTTATCGTGAGCTTTTAGGCGGGAAGGCGTGTAAGTTTGGCCCAGAAGAGCCTATTTTTTTGGGCTTTTTTGTTGAAAATATTGACCTGAATTGAATGATTGCGTTTAAATAAGGGTTGGAGGCCTTGAACTGTCCCCCCAAGGGACTTGAAAAACCCTAGAATAGGCCCCATCTGCTTCGTAGTAACTTTTGGAGAATCCAAGTGAACGACAACTTTCAAACTCTTGACTACTCATTTGTCAACACCTCTTTTGAGCAAAGAAACCGCGTGCTCAGAAATACCTACTGGTTATTGGCCTTGAGCATGGTTCCCACTGTTTTGGGAGCTTGGTTGGGCGTGGCCACGGGGCTGTCCTTGGCGCTCTCGGGCGGACTGGGTATGGTGGTTTTTTTGGTGGGTGCGTTTGGTTTTATCTACGCCATTGAGAGAACCAAGAATTCCGCCACGGGCGTACCCGTTTTACTCGGCTTTACTTTTTTCATGGGCATCATGCTCTCACGCTTGATTGCCATGGTGTTGGGTTTTAAGAACGGCACCGAGTTGGTCATGATGGCCTTTGGGGGTACAGCAGGCGTGTTCTTCATGATGGCCAGCCTCTCCACTGTCATTAAGCGTGAGTTGAGTGGTTTGGGTAAATGGCTCTATGTTGGGGCAATGGTCCTGATGGTGGGCAGTTTGATCAACATGTTTGTTGGCTCCAGTGCAGGCATGATGGCAATCTCGATGTTAGCCATTGCCATCTTCAGTGCCTATATGCTTTATGACATCAAGTCGATCATCGACGGGGGTGAGACCAATTACATCAGTGCAACTTTATCGTTGTACTTGGATATCATCAATGTCTTTCAAAGCTTGTTGGCTTTGTTGGGTATTTTTGGTGGAGAGCGTGATTAAGTTTTGATTGCTTTTGTGCGCGGGCTCATGGGAGCTTGAATCCCGCCCGAGCCCAACATCAGCGAAATCAAAATGAGCCCACGGCTTTAACACCGTGGGTTTTTTTCTGCCAATTACCTATTGCTTGTTCAATATTGCAGATTGCCTAGCTACTCCATGGGATCAGAGTCCTGGTGTCACTGCAGTGGGCTTGAGGTCTGCTCAAATCCGTTCAAACACTGCCATGCTCTCGACATGGGCCGTATGGGGGAACATATTGACGATGCCCGCATGCTTGAGCACATAACCCCCTAGGTTGACCAAGCACTGGGCGTCTCTTGCCAAAGTCGCAGGGTTACAACTCACGTAGACAATTCTCTCGGGCGCAGTGAAGGGTTGATGGGCCTTCACGAGGTTTTGAGTCGGTGTCTTTGGACTTGTTAGGCTTGGTGGACTAGAAGCCTCAAGGTCCACATCCATGTTCACGTCCAAGTGTGGGTCTGTATGTGGGTCTGTATGTAGGTCTATGTGTGGGTCTATGTGTGGGTCTATGTGAGCGTGAACTTGCACACCATTAGCGTGAGGCACCGCTGGAACGTCCTCTCGAAGTATCTCTTTGGTGGACTCTTCGGATGGGGTGGTGCAACCTGGGTTGATCAATTCAACCAATGCTTTGACCAAGGCGTAGGCGCCTTCCCTTGGGGGGTCGATCAGCCATTTTTGAGCGTGCTCAAGGGTCAACAAATCTTCGCTTGTGATGGTGAATAAATTCTTCGTGATGAATGTCGTGCTGGCCAGTGGCTTGGGGCGCGGTTGACTCACTCTTAAAGGATCTTGGCTATCGGGGATGTGATGGAGGTTCAATGCCAAATTTTCACGACTGCGCGCGATGAGCTCCTCACTGCCTTCGATTCCCAGCACTTTGCCCGACATAGTGGCCAAGGGCAAGGTGAAATTACCCAATCCACAAAACCAATCAATCACAAAGTCTGTGGGTTTGGGTTTGAGGAGTGAGATGGCTTTGGAGACCAGGACTCGGTTGATGTGTGGGTTCACCTGCGTGAAGTCAGTGGGTCGATAGGGCATCACCACACCAAAATCAGGCAACGCATAGCTCAAAGTCGCTTGTTGGACCGCATGGCGAGGGTCCGTGCTCGTCATCAATGCCACGGTGTCCAAGCCCTTGGGTTGTAGCCACCACTGCACTTGATGCTGAGCGCCAAACTCTAATAAGCTGGCTTGATCTTTCGCCGACAAGGGCACCATGTGCCGGAGGACCAATGCAGTCACATGGTCCCCACAGGCTAATTCAATTTGAGGGCAGTGTTCCCTCGCTTGCAAGGACTCAATCAAGGCGCGCAGTGGCATCAAGAGTGCGCTCACGTGAGGCGGCAAGATAGGACATTGCGTCATGTTGGCGACGTAGCGGCTTTTGCGCTCATGAAATCCGACCAAGACTTGATTTTTTTTGCGCACATCTCGAACCGATAAACGAGCACGGAAGCGATAGCCCCAATCTGGGCCTTGAATGGCTCGCAAGATTGTTTGCGGCTTGACTTTGCCCAAATGGGCCAGCAAGTCCTCGAGAACCCGCTGCTTGATGGCGACTTGCGCGCTGGCGTGAGCGTGCTGCATCTTGCATCCCCCGCAGGAACCCGTGTGCAGCCCAGCATGAGGGCATTTGGGGGTGACCCTGAGAGAAGAGTCCTTGATGATTTGGGTGAGGCTTGCTTTTTCCCAATTGTCTTTTTTCCGGTTGACATTGGCCACGACCACCTCAAATGGCAAAGCCCCATCAACAAAAACGACCTTGCCGTCTTCGCGGTGTGCAATCCCCTGGGCATCGAGGTCCATGGACTCAATGTATAGCCCTTTGGAGTGGATGGGTGTTGTGGTGTCGGTCATGGTGGTATTTGAATCGATCAAAGGTTTATCGAAGGCTCTTGGGCGCTACAGATGTTGACTCAACAATCTTGCGCATCTTGGGCCTTAGGGAGAGGCCAGAGGCTTCATTGGGGTGTGAGGGTGCTGGAGAGTGTATCGACGAGTTTGGAGGTGCCGAAAATGAGTTGCCTGCATTGCATACATTGCATACATTGCAGGAATTGCAAGCGTTGCAACCTTTGAACACATTGAACCCTACTTAAAGCACCACTGGGTGCAATTGAAAACTCATGAAGTGGGTATCCAAATGTCTTATGCTCAACGTGTGGGCAAGAACTTCAGTGGATCGATCGGTTTGCCGAGTTTTCTGATCTCAAAGTGCAAATTCACCTGATCGCTATCGGTGTTACCCATTTCAGCGATTTTTTGTCCTTTTTTCACTGACTGATCTTCCTTAACCAACAAGGACTGGTTGTGTGCATAGGCACTCAAATAAGTGTTGTTGTGTTTGAGGATGATCAAGTTGCCATAGCCTCGCACGCCGTTGCCAGCGTAGACCACTTTGCCATCGGCGGAGGCGAGCACGGGGTCACCGGCTTTGCCGCCAATGTCTAGGCCTTTGAGGGTTTTGCTTTCGTCAAAGTAATTGAGAACTCCCCCGAGTGCTGGCCAGGAAAAGGCGATTTCCTCGCCACCTTCTGCCATGGGGGTTGGAATGGACGGGGGCGTTGGTGAGGTGCCGGGCCTGGCTCCTACTGAACCACTCATGACCGGGGGACTTGGAGGAGGGCTGGACTCACCACTGGGTGCGGGTGGTGCAATCACAGTGCTTGTGACTGGGCGCACGATCACACCGGGTGTGTTGGTCTCGGTATTGGTCGCTGGGGCAACGCGAGTGGCTATGGGGTTGGGTAGTGGGGTGCTCACAGGCGTTTGCACACGCAAAACTTGTCCCACCTCTAGCGAGTTGGGGTTGTCCAAATTGTTCCACTTGGCCAAGTCTCGCCAATTTTGCCCATGGTCCAACCCAATGCGAATCAGCGTGTCTCCGGGTTTCACGGTGTAGTAGCCTGGTGCATCGGGTGCAGTTGAGATGACACGCTCAGGCGCTGGTTTGGCTTGTGGCATGTTGGACCAAATGGACTGAATTTTGGTGGCCTGGCGCTCCTCAACTGCGGCAGGTACCCTGTGAGAGGATCCCAAACTCGAGCAGCCAGAGATCAAACTGATCAGTGAGCACACCCAAAGGAGACCACCACTTGTGTAAGCCCTTGATAAACTCAACATATTCATTCCCTATGCATCAAGCAACCCCGGATTTTAGGGGAACAAAGTGAACCGGCTCTAAGACTTGGCGTTGTAGGCCTTGGGGCGTTTTGTCGATCACTAAAAGCGATTGGCTTGAGCCTTGGCCAGACCAAGGTGCCACCAAACGCCCACCCATTGCCAATTGATCGATCCAAGCTTGGGGGACCGTGTCTCCGCCAGCGGCAGAGATGATGCCCCCATAGGGTGCTTCATCGGGATGGCCAAGCATTCCATCGCCAAATATCAGTGTCAAATTGGACAGACCCAAGGGATTTAAGTTCTCAATCGCTTTGTCATGCAGACCTTTGAGTCTCTCGATGCTAAAGACCTCCTTGGCCACTTCGCTCAACAAAGCCGCTTGATATCCACAACCCGTCCCAATTTCAAGTACTTTGCCAATTTTGCCATTGATCAGCAAATTCTTTCCCCCTCTCAAGAGAGCAATCATGCGGGCAACGACATTGGGCTTGGAGATGGTTTGCCCTAAACCGATGGGTAAACTCGTATCCTCGTAGGCTTGGTTCACCAAAGCCGTGTCTACAAAGCGATGGCGCTCAACTTTGCCCATGGCTCGCAACACGAATTCGTCCTCCAAGCCTTGAAGGGCGAGTTTTTGGACCATGCGCTCTCGCACCTTGGCCGAATCAAGTCCAATCCCACTGGGCGTGGAGTTGGGGGGGCTTTTGATCTTTTGGGCAAGACTGGCTGAGGGCAAGACCTTGGTCGCCGACAACTGGGTGCTGGGTGGAGTGTGGCCTTGACCAAAATCCACCTTGGCAGGAAAGCCTGGGCGTTTTTTCATGCCAAGTGATGGCCTTTGACTGCAGCGCCCCAGGCACTGAGCCCGTCGTAATGGGTCAAATCGACTTGCAGTGG
Organism: Limnohabitans sp.; assembly: GCA_036821105.1. Taxonomy (GTDB): domain Bacteria; phylum Pseudomonadota; class Gammaproteobacteria; order Burkholderiales; family Burkholderiaceae_C; genus Limnohabitans. The sequence continues at coordinate 21,375 of DAISKH010000004.1, read as the reverse complement.
GGTGATTGAGATAAAGCCATCACGGGTAGCATGAAAGTCAGTGCCTTGGGCATCGTCCTTGGCTGATCCAGCGCCACCGATCCAGTACATCATCTCTCCCCTTGGGTTTTCTTGAGTGATCACTCGCTCGGCAGCATGCCGACGACCTAGCCGGCAAATTTGAAAGCCTTGGTGATCCTTGTAGGGCACATTGGGGATGTTGACATTCAAAAGCCATGGTGCCACGGGAGCGCTAGCAGCGTTAGTGGCGCTAGAAGCGCTTTGGAGTCGACCTTGGGCAATCAGCGCATCAACAATTTCTCGGGTCCGCTTGGCCGCATCGTCCAGATGCTGCCAGCCTTTTTTGACTTGTGAAAACGCGATGGCGGGGATCCCCATTAAATAGGCTTCCATGGCTGCACCCACTGTGCCGGAGTAGATGGTGTCGTCTCCCATATTGGCTCCGTTGTTGATGCCTGAGATGACCAAATCAGGCCGAAAGTCCAGTAGTCCTGTCAAGGCGATATGCACACAGTCTGCAGGTGTGCCATTGATCACTTTGGTGTGGGGGTTGACTTGGCTCACATACAGTGGAGCGTTCAAGGTCAAGGCGTTGGACTTGGCACTGTTGTTTTGTTCGGGCGCAACCACCATCACATGCCCCATATCTTTGAATGCATCGTATAAGGCAAGTATTCCGGGGGCTTGATAGCCGTCGTCGTTGGAGACCAAAATGTTCATGGGGTACTCAAAAATAAGGCCACAAGGTGATGAAGGAAAGGGCAATTGGGGAGGTCTGCGCAGGAGTTACGGCCAATTTCAAGATATTGGCTTTGTTTTCGCGCCGAAATTGCTCTCACGCATTGTAGAGCCTGTGGTCATGCGCTGCTGCTATTTGTGCATGAGTTGTAGGGTGTTTCAGTTCGGGTGGGGTGAGGTCATGTGAAGTGAGGTGAGTTGAGGTGAGGTGAGGTGGTTTTCGAGCTGCCCCCTGAAGATCTCAAGGCTAAGCAGTCGCTTTAGTTTTAAAAAAACGTACTTTTCGGTGAAAACCCAACTGTGTAGCTCTCATTTATGGTTTTCAATAGCAAAAAGGGCTCGTAGAGGATTAAATTGGCTATAATCGTGGGTTTTCCCTTGCCACATCACAATTTAGACGCTGTGAGTGGCTCAATCCACAAGGAGAGTCTATGCGTCATTACGAAATCATTTTAATGATCCACCCGGATCAAAGCGAGCAAGTGCCCGCGATGCTTGAGCGCTACAAAAGCCTCATCACCACGGGCGGCGGTGCGATTCATCGCATCGAAGACTGGGGTCGTCGCCAGTTGACTTACATGATCAACAAGTTGGCCAAGGCCCACTATTTGTGTGTCAATATCGAAGCCTCTAAAGAAATCATGGCTGAATTGGAGCATGCCTTCAAATTCAACGATGCAGTTTTGCGTCACTTAACGGTCGTGAAAAAGAAAGCCGAGACAGGTCCCTCATCCATGATGAAGACCGTTGAGCGCGAAGAAGCCAGGAAGACCCAGCAAGCTGAGTTCCAGGCCTAAAACGTTTGCTTTTGGTTTGATGTGAACCGTTTGGTTTTGACCGCCAGTGTGGCTGAGATTTCAGCCATGAGATATACCCCGGCAGGTTTACCCGCCCTCGATGTCTTACTGGAACACGTCTCACATCTTGAAGAGGCTGGCGTTGAGAGACTCGTGAAAGCGACCCTCAAAACCCGTGCCTTGGGTGATTTGGCAAAAACCATGAGCGCCTTGCCTTTGGGCAGTGAGCGCAGATTTGAAGGTTTTTTGGCAACACCTGCGATGACCAAAAGCGTGATTTTTCACTTGACCCAGATTCATCAAATTTCATAGGAGCCTTAACCATGGCCACATTTAAAAAATTCAACAAAGACAAGCGCCCCAAGCGCAACACGCAGTCATTGCTTTTCAAGAGAAAGCGTTTTTGCCGCTTCACAGTGACGGGTGTTGAAGAGATTGACTACAAAGACATCGACACTTTGAGAGACTTCATTGCTGAAAACGGAAAGATCATTCCTGCTCGTTTGACTGGAACTCGTGCCATTTTTCAGCGCCAACTCAACACCGCCATCAAACGTGCTCGTTTCTTGGCCATGTTGCCCTACAGCGACCAACACCGCATCTAAGAGGAACACATCATGCAAATTATTCTTTTAGACAAAGTGGTGAATTTGGGTGCCTTGGGAGAAATCGTTAAGGTTAAAGACGGTTACGCACGTAACTTCCTCATTCCTTCCGGACGTGCGCGTCGCGCGACAGCTCAAGCCATTGAAGAGTTTGAGAAAAAGCGCGCTGAGCTCGAAAAATTGGCTGCGCAGAAATTGGCCGAAGCTGAGGCGTTGGGCTCCAAACTGGCTGGTACAACTCTTAAAGTGACTCAAAAAGCAGGCGTTGACGGACGTTTGTTCGGTTCAGTGACCAATTTTGATATTGCTGAAGAGTTGGGCAAAAATGGCTTCAAGGTTCCCAAGTCTGCAGTTCGCATGCCCACAGGACCCATCAAGATGGTGGGTGACTCAACTGTGAGTGTCTCTTTGCACACGGACGTTGTCGTCGAAATCACAGTCAGTGTCTACGGCGAAACAGCCTAAATACAATTGCATTCATTGGACCGCTTGGATGGGCACTCGAGACCGGTGCTCGCCAAATTCAACCATCAGCTTGAATTAGTTTGATTGATGCGGTCTGATTGAAACGGTCACATTGAAATAGGCTATGGGCCTACCTCATCTCCATCCAAGTTCGCGCTTGGGTGGATTTTTTTTGTCTCTCCCGCTTGGGTCCATTTCTTCTGCTTTGAGAGCCTTCTTGACTCAAGACATACTGATCTCTTGAGCCACTAAGCTATAAAAAAGCTCATGGTGGACGTTGGTTTAAGTTGTAGACAGCTTATCCACAGTATTTTCACAGAGTTACTGCGTGACTTGGGCTTAGAAAAAGTTTAGGATCAACCTTCGTTTTAAAGGCCTCGTGAATGTCTGCAGTTCTCTCCCCATTTGACCCCACTCCCTACGCTGATCCAGCCGCTGCGCAACTGCGCATTCCGCCTCACTCGATGGAGGCCGAGTCGAGTGTGCTGGGAGGACTCTTGCTCGATAACACTTCTTGGGACCGAATTGGGGACTTGCTTGTAGAGAATGATTTTTATCGTTTTGAAAATCGTTTGATCTTCTCCACCATCTCCTCGCTCATCAATGCCAACAAGCCCGCCGATGTGATCACGGTCTACGAGGCCATGCAAAACATGGGGCGTGCGGAGGAGGTGGGGGGATTGTCTTACTTGAACTCCTTGGCGCAATATGTCCCCAGTTCGGCCAATATCCGAAGGTATGGGGAGATTGTGCGCGAGCGCTCTATTTTGCGCAAACTCGTCACCGCCAGTGATGAGATCGCCACCAATGCGTTTAACCCACAGGGCAAACAAGTCGATCAGATCTTGGATGAAGCCGAACAAAAGATCTTCAACATCGGCGAAGAAGGTTCGCGAATGAAGCAAGGCTTTCAGTCGATGGATGTGTTGACGCTGGAGTTGATGGACCGTATCGATGAGATGTCTCAAAACCCCAACGACATCACGGGTGTGCCCACAGGGTTTTACGATTTGGACCGCATGACTTCAGGCTTTCAGCCTGGAGACTTGATCGTACTGGCCGCCCGTCCTTCGATGGGCAAGACCGCCTTGGCCATCAATATTGCCGAACACGTGGCTGTCCAAGAGCAACTGCCCGTGGCGGTTTTCTCCATGGAGATGGGAGCCTCTCAGTTGGCCATTCGTATTGTGGGCTCCATTGGTCGCATTGACCAAGGCCACCTTCGCACGGGCAAACTAAGCCAAGACGAATGGCCCAAGCTCACGGAGACCATTGAGAAGCTCAGAAACATTGCTTTGCATATTGATGAGACCCCTGGACTCACGCCCAATCAGCTTCGAAGCAATGCCAGAAGGTTGGCCAAAAAATGCGGCAAGCTCGGACTCATTGTGGTGGATTATTTGCAATTGATGTCAGGCTCCTCAAGCGATGGGGGCGACAACCGCTCAACCGAATTGGGAGAAATCTCTCGGGGCTTGAAGATGTTGGCCAAGGAGTTGCAGTGTCCAGTCCTTGCCTTGTCTCAGCTCAACCGCGGGGTTGAGCAACGCAACGACAAGCGACCCATGATGAGCGACTTGAGGGAGTCCGGAGCCATTGAGCAAGATGCCGATGTGATCATGTTCATCTACCGAGATGATTACTACAACAAAGACAGTAAAGAGCCTGGCGTGGCTGAGGTGTTGATCACCAAGCATAGGAATGGTCCAACAGGCGTCATCAAACTCACTTTCCTCAAAACCATCACCAAATTCGAGTCCATGGCCTCCAGCGCTGGCGATTATTGATCTTTGGACCTTGACCATGAAAATTATTGAAAGTTTTACCGACATCTCCCGTTTTGTTGCATTGCGACGAGACATTCACGCTCACCCAGAGCTCGGTTTTGAGGAGCACCGTACTTCCGCACTGGTGGCCGATAAGCTTAAAGAGTGGGGGATTGAGGTGCACACAGGAATTGCGGGAACGGGTGTGGTGGGGGTGTTAAAGCGTGGAAGCTCTTCACGCTCGATAGGGCTCAGGGCTGATTTGGATGCTTTGCCACTGCAAGAGGACAATCATTTTGCGCACCGCTCCCAGCACGATGGTCGTATGCATGCCTGTGGGCATGATGGGCACACCACCATGCTCTTGGCCGCTGCTTGGCATTTGTCTCAATCCAAGACAGAGTTTGATGGGAGCGTGAATTTTATTTTCCAGCCCGCCGAGGAAATGGGCAAAGCCGGGGCTTTGAAGATGATTCAAGATGGGCTTTTTGAGCGTTTCCCGTGCGATGCGGTCTTTGCACTGCATAATTTCTATCTCGATGGTGTGGGCCATTTTGCGACCAATCACGGGGCGTTGATGGCTTCAAGCAACACCTGGCGCATTGATGTCCACGGACAAGGCACCCATGCCTCTTTGCCCCACACGGGCATTGATCCCGTGGCAGCCACGATCGATTTGGCCCAGCAGTTGCAAGGCTTGATTGCCAAAGTGGTCAGTTCTACAGAGCGTGCCCTTTTGGCGGTGACGCAAATTCAAGGCTCAGGAGCACCCAACGTGATTCCCGATGTTGCATGGGTGGGAGGCACGGTCAGAACGTTTTCTGAGTCCGTCCTCGATGACATTGAAAAAGCCATGCGGCGTTTGGCGCTCGGTGTAGCCCAAGCCCATGGCTGTGAGGCTCGGGTGAGTTTTCGCAGAGCCTCTCCCCCGGTCGTGAACCATGAGAAGGAAGCTCGCTTTGCCGCTCAGGTGATGCGTGAAATCGTGGGAGAGGAAGCGGTCAATGAGTGTTACACACCGATCATGAGTGCAGAGGATTTTGCCCATATGCTCAAAGTTAGACCAGGTTGCTATGCCTTCATTGGCAACGGCAATGGTGAGCACCGCTTGGCTGACCATGGTGCTGGTCCATGCATCATTCACAACACCTCCTTTGATTTCAATGACGAGATCATTCCTGTGGGTGCGAGTTACTTTGTGCGTTTGGTTGAACGCTGGTTTCAAAATCAATAGGCTATAGCATGCAAAAAAAATCGTCTAAAAATTTTCTTCGTCTGGGTGTGAGTGCTCTCGTGCTGACTTTCTGTGCGTTCAGTGCTCAAAGTGCCGAGCGACTGATCAAGATCATCGTGCCTTTTGGGCCTGGGGCCGTGCAAGACACAGTCGCTAGAACGTTCAGTAATGAGTTGGGGCAAAGCATGGGTGCCACGGTCATCATTGAAAACCACGCGGGTGCAGGCGGCACCATTGGTACGAACTTGGTGGCCAAGGCGGCCCCCGATGGCAACACGCTTTTGATGGCCGCGGCCTCTCAGACCTTGGCGGGTCATTTGTATGAAAAGTTACCCTATGACCCCGTGAAGGACTTCAGCACAGTGTCCTTGGTGGGTTATTCTGGTTATGTGATCGCCGCGCCCAGTGGGCTCGCTGTGAAAGATATCAAAGAGTACATCGCCTACATCAAAGCACGCCCAGGCCAATACAACTACGCCTCAGCGGGCAACGGATCGGCCTCTCATTTGGGGATGGCCTCGTTTCTGTCTCGTGCTGGACTACAGATGCAGCACATCCCCATGAAGTCCACCGGGGATGCGGTCAACGAAGTGTTGGCCAATCGTGTCCAAGGGGTCACCTCTGCCACCATTGGGGTGGTTGGATTTCGCCAAGACGCCAGAATCAAACTCTTGGCTTACACCGGGGCCAAGCGCTCTCAGTTCTTGCCTGAGCTCCCGACTGTGGCTGAGAGTGGCTTGAGTGGATACTCCTTTGATTCTTGGATGGGCTTGTTGGGCCCGGCCAATATTTCCAAAGTTCAACTGGACTTGATCAACAACGCCATGATCAAAGTGCTCTCTGAACCTGCAGTTCAAGATCGCTTGCTGCGCTTAGGGTTGGAGATACAAACCGCATCCCCTGAAGAGTTTGAGCGCATCTTGCGTCAAGACTGGATCAATGCGGGTGTCATTGTGAAGGCCTCCGGAGCCAAATTGGAATGAAACTTGAGTGTAGGCACTCGAAGTATTGATGTATCAATTTAATTCAGTGAGCCTGAGTTGGCCTCTGGCCCAGTGACGCATTCTCACTCTGAGTGAAATAAAGACGAGGAGCGATGTCTTCATGTGGTGTTGATTTTTTTCGCAAGTGCACATTCACGAATCAAGTCGACTCATAAAGCGCAAAAACTTTGTTGGAGTTGAACACATGGGTTTGCACAAAATCACTCCAAGCCACTTTTTGACCAAGCATTTGCATGGCGCCCAGTAAAGGACACCAATTCAAGATCTCTTGTTGACCCGCGGCTTCAAAATCCTCCGTGCTTTTCGCTCTCCAAAAATCAAACTCGTTGTGCTGCATGGCCCGATAAAGTGCCAAGTCACTCTCGGTATCGGGCATGAGTCGATATGTTTTGTCGCATAAAAAAGCGTGAGACCAACTCGAGGATGCGATAAGCGCTACACGCCAGGGCGAGTCTTTGAGAGTCCTCGCAATCTGAGCCCCCATGTCCATGCACCGAGCAGGGCTGGGCCCAGGGGGATCAAAGTCCAACGCATCGTTCATTTGAGTCATGAAACCTTTGGCACAAATCACCCGTTTGCCGTAACAATTGATCGGCATGGTGATGGTCGGGTAGGGCCAACCTTGTCGGTCATAGTCGAGGTACAAAATTGCATTCATGAATGCATGGGCCACACTGCTGTGGTGCAAGGGCTTGTAGGCATAGGCCACATCAAAGTGTGCTTGGATGAGCTCAGTCGTGATCAGCTTGGCTGCCTCAGGGTGTCCTTTAAGGCGGTAGTGCAAGTCTGGCCCCTCACCCCAGGCGTTGGGTTTGCCCCCAGCCATCATGGAGGATCCTTGTGCGTGCCTCCAGGGATACAAATCCAAATCGGGATAGGCACACACGCTGAATGCGGGAATGACGTCTTCACGAAAATTTTCGTATTGATCATCCCCCCAAATGAGAACGAGATCGGGCTTGAATTCATCAAGCGCTTGACGAACATGGCGAAATCGCTCGACCAGCGCTTGGCGATGGATCTGAGCGCCATGCGTGCCTTGGTCCTGCCCCCATTCTTCGAGCATGGCGGATGGCCAATGGCTCGTGTCCTTGTACTTCGCAGGAATGGAGGGATCTTCCAACGTTTTCCTGAGGATCCAAGACATCTGCTCGTTGGGTGAGCTCAAAGGGGGATAGTGGGAGAGGCCAAGACCTAAGATTTCTGCCATGAAAAAAATCCACCCTTGATGGTCAATATCTTTGGTGAGGTTTCATCAGAGCGCATCGCTGGCAAAGTCCGCCAGTCTAGAGCGCTCGCCTCTGGCGAGAGTGATGTGCCCACCATGAGGCCAGCCTTTGAACTTGTCCACCGCATAAGTAAGCCCCGAAGAGCCTTCGGTGAGGTAGGGGGTGTCAATTTGAGCCAAGTTGCCCATACAAATGATTTTGGTTCCTGGACCTGCTCGGGTGATGAGGGTCTTCATCTGTTTGGGTGTTAAGTTTTGTGCCTCATCGATGATCACGTACTTATTCAAAAAAGTACGCCCACGCATGAAGTTCAAGCTCTTGATCTTGATACGGCTTCTAATGAGCTCATTGGTGGCAGCACGCCCCCATTCGCCAGAGCCGGTATCGGTCTTGGCCAGGACCTCCAAATTGTCGTCCAAGGCACCCATCCATGGGCCCATTTTTTCTTCCTCGGTACCGGGGAGAAAGCCAATGTCCTCGCCCACGCTCACGGTGGCACGGGTCATGATGATCTCCGTGTAGCGCCTGTCATCCAACACTTGGGTAAGTCCTGAGGCAAGGGCCAGCAAGGTTTTTCCTGTGCCGGCAGTTCCAGTCAAGGTCACAAAATCAATATCTGGGTCCAAGAGTAGATTGAGGGCAAAGTTTTGTTCTCTGTTTCTGGCCGTCACACCCCAGACCGCATTTTTGACATGATTGAAGTCTTTGAGGGTTTTGAAGACTGCAGTTTTACCTCGGATCTCTGTGACTCGTGCATAAAGGCTAGGCTCGCCTGGAGACTCGAAGAAAACAAACTGGTTAATGTGCAGATCAGGCACGATGGGGCCCGTGATACGGTAGTACGTGTGACTGCCACTTTGCCAGCTCTCTACTGTTTTACCGTTTTTGAGCCAAAAATCAGATGGCAGTGAGAGCCAGCCGCTGTAGAGCAAGTCACCATCCTCCAGCGTCTTGTCGTTTTGGTAGTCCTCCGCAGCAAGTCCCAAGGCTCTGGCTTTGACGCGCATGTTGATATCTTTGGAGACCAACACCACCTCGCGAGTGGGATGCAGTTTACCTAAGGCTTGAACCACCCCCAAAATTTGGTTGTCTGCTTTGCCTTGCGGCAAGCTCATGGGCAACTCAGCCACCAGGGCTTGGGTCTGGAAAAAGAGTTTGCCACTCACCTCTTTGTGTCCGGTGCCCGACAGGGGCAGGCCATTGATCATGTCGGACTCGACGGTGGCGGCCAAAGCGTCCAAGGAGCGACTGGTTTGGCGTGCATTTCGGGCGACTTCAGTCATGCCTTTTTTGTGCCCATCTAGCTCCTCGAGCACAATCATAGGTAAGAACACGTCATGCTCTTCGAACCGGAACAAGCACATGGGGTCATGCATCAAGACATTGGTGTCGAGCACAAAGAGCTTGGAGGGGCCTGAATTTTTTCGCTTTGCAGGCTTGGGCTTAGGCGCGGCTTTGTAAGCTGCACTGGGTCTCTTCTCGAGTCCCGATGCGCTACTCGTGCCAGTCGTTGAGGGGCTGGCAGCGGGTTCAAAAGAATCGAAGTCTTTAAAGGCCTGTGGCTTATCGACCAAGGGGCTTGCGTGAAAGGAGGCCGTGTGTTGTCGCTTGGCTGCTTTAGCCGTGCTGGAAGTCTCCACGGTGTCTGGGCTCAAGAGGGATGCGCGTTTTGAGGGGGCAGGTGGCAGTGGCATGGGGTGGTGTTGTTAGGTGAATTGAAAATCAGCAAAGAGAGTGGGCGTGCCTGTGCATTGGGCTCTTAAAGCCATGCAGATCTGGCAAGTAGGACGCAGCGGCCAATAAAAAGCCGCCAAGGTGACTTGGCGGCATGGAGCTGGGAGAGAACGGCGGTGTCATGGAGGCTTGAATGTTCAAGAGGGTGTGGTCAAAAGACAGGCTTGCCAAACATCATCATTGAAACATCATAACCTACAGATATGACGGTCGAGGGAAATACTCTAGCTGGGGCTTTTAAGCGGCTGCGACGGCAGGCTTTTTAAGGGCTTTCACGGATTTGAGCACCTCATCGACATGGCCAGGCACTTTGAGGCCACGCCATTCCTCTTTGAGTAATCCATCGGCACCAATTAAAAAGGTACTGCGCTCGATGCCTTTGACTTTTTTGCCGTACATGATTTTGTTTTTCACGACGCCAAACATGTGACACATTTTCTCTTCCGTGTCGGCAATCAATTCAAAGGGCAGTTCTAGCTTGGCTTTGAAATCATCGTGAGATTTCATGTTGTCACGAGAGACGCCAAAAATGACTGCACCGGCTTTGGTGAACTCTTTGTATTTGTCGCGAAATTGCATGGCCTCAGTGGTGCAACCCGGTGTATTGTCTTTGGGGTAAAAGTACAACACCACGATCTTACCCATGTGAGTGTGATTGGTCACTCTCACGCCGCCAGTGGCAATGGATTCAAATTCAGGAAGGGGTTTGTTGACAACGATCGCCATAGATCTTCTATCCAATTTGACATAGGGGGCCGCACATTACAGGCGGCAACCTGCTATTTTAACTTGAATTTGAGTCAAACCCAAATCCTAAAACTGCTAATTTCTGTCTCCCAAGCCAAGCCTTTGTCATCCATGGCAAAGTCGCAATTCAAGCCCAAGCTTGGGGCCTTTGAAAGGCAAGTAAAAAGCAAGTTAAAGGCAAAAAATGGACTCAATAAACCCTTTGAGAGTGAGGGCATTGAAGTCGAGGGGAGGAAGGTTTGACTCAATTCTAGGGTTTACCCTTATATTGAGTCTTTGTTGAGCCCTGGTGACTAAGCCCGGCTCACTCAAATACTTAAACAGGTGAGGCGGGGAACTCTTGCCATTGGATGCTTTTTTCCACAATGGCTTGGAAAGAGCAAGTGCTCAAAGGCGCTTGTCGATCTCCCACTCCAATGGGGGCTTGGCCTTGGGTAAAAGCCTTCACCTCCTGGAGCATTTGCCGCCTGAACTCCACGACAGCCAAGTCGCTGGCACCCAGGCGGTCTTGAGACCGCTTGGTGATAGCCCCCATGGTGACCCACATTGACAAGTCTTGATTGGGAATGCCTTTGATGCCTGTGTAATTGCCCTCTTTCATGGCTTGGCGGTCTTGGAGGAAGTGGTTCTGAACATTTCGAAGGGGGTGGTACTCCTCATCCAAGTCGACACCTTTTTGGGTGTGTAAAAACTCCCTCCACGTGTGGGTATCGGGTGTGGTTGCTGGGTCGCCCCAAGCGATGAAGTGAAACGCGGTGTGGGTGTCGTCGATGGCCGTGTTGATGTTGGCCACGTTGTAGGCATTGTTGGGGGGAATGAGGGCCGAGGCAGGTGCTAAAAATACGGTGCAACGGACGTAGTCGTGGGTAGAGGCTTTTTCAATTGGGCGGCGAATGGCCACATAGCGAAAGCCGTAGGGTTCGGACTGGACTTGCATGCGAGGAGCTTTGTCGGTGCTGGGGCGCAACCAAGTTTTTTCATCAGCAAATGCGCCATTGAGTCGTGCGGGCATCATGTCTGAGGAGTGCAGGGACGAGCTGTGAGCGGAGTCAATTTGACCCTCCAAGATCTGGGCCCAGTTACAAGGAATGATCATCTTGCAAATTGACACACGCACGTCTTGATGGGGTGCCCAAGGCGGTGGGGTGAATTCCGTGAAGGTCTCTTTGGGGCCCATGTAGCACCACACAAATCCTCCCCACTCCAGGGCTGGGTAAGCGATGTGATGAACTTTGCCGGGCAGGGCACTTTGGCTGGGCTCGGAGCTCATCTCCATCACCTCTCCGCTCACATTCATCTTCCAGCCGTGATAAAGGCATCTCAAGCCACCGTGTTCATTGCGGCCATAAACCAAGGAGACTCCTCGGTGGGGACAGAACTCTCCCATCACTCCGACTTGGCCTTGGCTGTCTTTGAATACAACCAAATCCTCTCCTAAAACTCGCGCCCGAACCGGAGCACCATCGATTTCACTGACCTCCTCACTCAAGCACACCGCTTGCCAGTGACGGCGCATCAGTTGGCCCATGGGGGCATTGCCTTCAACTTTGCAGAGCAATTGGTTTTCTTCTTCAGTCATCATGGTGTGGACCTCTAGGCTAGGGCTAAATTCTTTTTCCTCTTGTATCCCATAAGGGAATAAAAGGGGTATGCAAAATCGGCTAAAATAGTTAGGTTCCTAAGTTTATTATATTTTGGGCATATCCTGATGACTGCAAACCCTAACCCTTTGCTAGTGACGCGCAAAGAGATGCTCACCCCAGACATCGCTTTGTTTGAACTCGCCTCGCCACAGGGCCACGCATTGGCCCCATTCACCCCGGGAGCACATTTGAGTGTGGTGACCCCTTCAGGTCAAACCAGGGCCTACTCTTTGTGCAGTGATCCTCATGATTTATCGGCCTATCAGTTGGCCATCAAGCGAGAGCCCAATGGGCACGGCGCTTCCAAAAGCATGGTCGAATCCCTGCAGGTTGGGCACTCGCTAGCGGTCAACGCTTTGGCCAATTATTTTGAGCTCGCCTACGACGCACCCGAGTACATCTTTGTAGCGGGGGGAATCGGCATCACGCCCATCTTATCAATGATGCGTCACCTCTTGGGGTTGGGAGAGAGACGCTTCAAGCTTTATTTTTGTACACGAGATGCGCTCTCCACCCCTTTTGCGGATCTCCTCAAAAGCGAGCCTTTTCTCAGTCACGTCCACATTCACCACGATCAGGGTGACCCTGCCAAGCAATTTGATTTTTGGCCACTCTTTGAGACCCCGAAAGCGGCCCATATTTATTGCTGCGGCCCCAAGCCTTTGATGGATTCAGTCAGAGACATGACGGGCCATTGGCCCAGTGAGCGTGTGCATTTTGAGAGTTTTGGTGCCCCTCAAGTCGACCCCAGTGACAATGACGTCTTTGAGGTGGTGCTTCACAAAACGGGTCAGCACTTGATGGTGCAAAAAGACCAAAGCATTTTGGAGGCGCTGCGCCTGGCGGGTGTCCCCGTGCCAAGCTCTTGCGAGAGCGGCACGTGCGGCTCGTGCCGCACTACGCTCCTCTCGGGTGAGGTGGATCACCGAGATTTTGTGCTGATGGATGATGAGTACGACAGCCAGATCATGGTGTGTGTCTCGCGCGCCAAAGGCTCCCGCTTGGTGCTTGACTTGTGACTCGCTCACTGCGCATAGGCGTGGTGGGCCTGGGCCGAGCCTTCACCTTGATGCTGCCCACGTTTTTGGCCGACGAGCGGGTGCAAATCGTCGCGGCGACTGATCCGTGGGAGAGTGCGTGTGAGCAGTTTGAGCGTGACTTTGGCTTTCCTTGTGAACCCAGTCTAGAAGCCCTTTGCGCTAACCCGGCCGTGGAAGTGGTCTATATCGCCAGCCCCCATCAGTTTCACGCTAGCCAAGCCGTGGAGGCTTTGCGGTTGGGTAAGCACGTTTGGGTGGAAAAACCCATGGCTGTGACACTAGACGAGTGCAATGCAATGATCGAGGCAGCCCAGCTCTCAGGTAAGCGCTTGATGGTGGGCCATAGCCACAGTTTTGATACTCCGATTCTGGAGACGGCCAAGCTCATTCAAAGTGGCCGCTACGGTGCGGTGAGGATGCTTCAGGCCATTCAATACACCGATTTTTTATACCGTGCACGACGACCCGAAGAGCTCCAAACGCAACAAGGCGGTGGCGTGATCTTTAGTCAAAGTGCCCACCAAGTCGATGTCTGTCGTTTGCTGTGCTCGGGACGGGTAGGCCAAGTGCAGGCCCATTGTGGTGCTTGGGATCGAGCCCGTCCTACCGAGGGTGCCTACAGCGCTTTGCTTGAATTTGAAAACGGAGCGTTTGCCTCTCTCACCTACAGTGGCTATGGGTTATGGGACAGCAATGTTTGGATGGAACAGGTGACTGAACTCGGTCATGAGCTCAATAGCTCACCCCAAGTCACTGCACGAAAACAATTTCTAGACCGAGGCTCAAATACAGAGGCTGGCCTAGAGGAGGCGCGACTCAAAGCACAAAGAAACTATGGCGGCCAAGCCTGGAGCCAAGCACAAAACAACAGAACTGCCCCATATCACCAACATTTCGGACCGGTCGTTGTGAGTTGTGATACAGCAGACTTGCGGCCCACCCCCAGTGGCATTTGGGTGCACGATATTGAAGGGAGTTACAAAATTGAGCTCCCCCCGTCACGTGTTCCTAGAGTGGAGGTGATTGATGAGCTTTATGGGGCATTGGTGAATGACGAGAGCTTACTGCACAGTGGAGAGTGGGCCCGGGCAACCTTGGAGGTGAGTTTGGCTATTTTGCAAGCGTCAAAAACCAAAGCCAGTGTCAATTCACTCCAGTACCAAGTGGCCCCCAAAGCGCTTTCGCCAGAGTCTAAAGCATGACCTCAAAAGCCCAATTCAATGAGCGCTTTGAGCTCTTAAAGCATTGGCAAGAGGATGTGCCCCAAGACCGCTTGGCTCACTTGGTCCGGGATACGGCCCGGGCCTATTCTCGCTCCTTGCAAGTGAGGTTGTCGCGCCAAAACGTGGCGTTTGGTCATTGGACGTTTTTACGCATATTGTGGCAAAAAGACGGACTCACTCAACGCGAATTGAGTCTTCGAGCAGGTGTGATGGAGCCCACCACCTACACGGCAATCCAAGCGATGCAAGCCCTGGGCTATATTGAGGTTCGCCATCTTTTAGACAATAAAAAAAACAAGCACGTCTTTTTGACCCCCTTTGGTCAAGAACTGCGCAAAGTGTTGGTCCCCTTGGCCCAGGAGACCAATCGCATCAGCGTGAAGGGTCTCAGTGCCCAAGAGGTGAAAGATGCTCGCAAAGTTTTGCTGCACTTGTTGCACAACTTGGTGCATGACCCTGGTCTTGAGGAAGATGCGCAGTGAGCTTATTTAACGCTATACATCACCTTCATGCTTAAAACTAGATTCAAACCTTTCGATTAAGAAAACCATAACACCATCAATCCATAACACCATGGGAAAAGTGAGCCAGCGTTTCATCGCATTCTTGTTGGGGGGACTACTTATAACGTTGCACTCACTGGCGTACGCTCAAAGCGGTGAGCAAATTTTTGATATCCCCACGCGCAATGGTGTCACCAACCGAATCATGGTCTTGTCACCCCCTCATCCCCAGGCCACTTTCATCCTGATGGCGGGAGGGCATGGCGGACTTCAACTGCAGCCCAACGGATCATTCAAATGGGGGAGTGGTAACTTTTTGGTTCGCTCTAGACAATTATTTGCTCAAGAAGGGGTCGCCGTGATCGTGGTTGATGCCCCCTCGGATCGTCAAGTCGCACCATTTTTGATGGGATTTCGTCAAAGCGTTGAACACGCTGAGGATTTGAGGGCGGTCATCTCGTGGGCGCGAGATCATTGGCAAGTGCCCGTCTGGGTGGTGGGCACTAGCAACGGTACTTTGTCTGCGGTTTGGGTTGCCACCCAGTTGCAAGGCCAAGACGCTCCCAATGGCATCGTATTGACCTCCTCCGTGCTTCGTTTACCAAGTCGGCGCGGTCCGTCTGTGCCGGAGATGGCCTTGGGGTCAATTCATATTCCTGTCTTGGTGGTTCACCATGAGCGAGATGCATGCGAATGGTGCCCGTTTTCTCAAATCCAGAGCTTGATGGACAAGTTAAAAGCAGGACCTCAAGCAGAACTCATCACCTTCACCACGGGTCTAGCATGGGGAGGTCCTTGTGAATCTTTTCACTACCATGGGTTTAACGCCATTGAGCCCGAGGTCACCCACCGCATTGTGCAGTGGATCGCTTCCCGATAGACCCTCGAGGACAGGACACTAGCGTCACCAGGCCTCAAATTTGAAGCAGCAGTGCAGCGGCCACCCGACGGCCCTCGCCCGCCAAAATGTTGTAAGTCCGACATGCGGCCGGGGTGTCCATGCACTCCACTCCCAATTGATGGGCGTGCAAAGATTTAAGCCACGTGGGGGGTAAGAATCTCAACTGCTTGCCCGAACCCAAGACAATGAGCTCAATGCCCTGGTCCTTCAAGGCAAGCAGTTGCGCCAAGTCAGAGTCCTGCAGTTGATCAAAGTGTGATCTCTCCCAAGGCATTAAAAGTCCTAAGGCGCTCACAATGAGGCTGTTGCTGTGTCTCACCCCATTCACGGCAATCCAGCTTGCGTCGTAGCCCGTGACGGCCAAGGTATCCATCTGATCGGGTTGGAGTTTCATGGGGGTAAAGCTTAAAAATGTGAAATTGTGTGTTCAAATTATAGGATTTCCCCAAGCATGAACTCAAAGGAGTGGCTTTGAAAGCAATTCTCAAATCCAGCAAGTTAAACAACGTGTGCTATGACATCCGTGGACCGGTCTTGGACTTGGCCAGGCAGATGGAGGAGGATGGTCACAAGATCATCAAGCTCAACATTGGTAATTTGGCCGTTTTTGGCTTTGATGCGCCTGAAGAAATTCAGCAAGACATGATTCGCAATTTGCCCAATTCGGCGGCTTATTCCGATAGCAAAGGTATTTTTGCAGCCAGAAAAGCCGTAATGCAATACAACCAGCAGCAAGGGATACAAGGCGTGCTGCTTGATGATATTTATTTGGGCAACGGCGCAAGTGAGCTGATTGTGATGGCCACCAATGCGCTCTTGAATGAGGGCGATGAGATGCTGTTGCCCGCGCCCGATTACCCACTGTGGACAGCCGCGGTCTCTCTGTCTGGAGGGACACCCGTTCACTACCTGTGTGATGAAAGCAACGGTTGGATGCCCAATTTGGAGGATATTCGCTCCAAAATCACCCCCCAAACCAAAGGCATCGTGGTGATCAACCCCAATAATCCCACCGGTGCTTTGTATTCCGTCGAGTTGCTCAAAGGGATTGTGCAAATTGCCAGAGAGCATGGACTCATTTTGTTTGCTGATGAGGTGTACGACAAAGTGCTCTATGACGACCATGTGCATGTGGCCATGGGCAGTCTCTCAACCGATGTGGTGACCCTCACCTTTAACTCCCTCTCCAAGAGCTACCGCTCATGCGGCTACAGGGCCGGTTGGATGGTGATCTCAGGCGACAAAAAACGTGCTCGCGACTATATTGAAGGCCTCAATATGTTGTCCTCCATGAGGTTATGTG
>DAISKH010000004.1:0-4433 GCA_036821105.1 Limnohabitans sp. | reverse complement strand
GGCCAGTGGGCGATCCAAACCGCTTTGGGGGGCTACCAAAGCATTCAAGATTTGGTGGGGCCCAATGGCAGGCTGCGTCGTCAGCGTGATTTGGCCCATGAGTTAATCACCGCCATCCCCGGGGTCACCTGCGTGAAGCCAAGCGCTGCCTTGTACATGTTTCCCCGATTGGATCCTAAAATTTACCCCATTGAGGACGATCAGGCCTTCATCCAAGAGATGCTCCACGAGACCAAGGTTCTCTTGGTTCAGGGCTCAGGATTCAATTGGCCACAAACAGACCATTTTCGAATCGTCTTTTTGCCACATGAAGATGATTTAAGGCAAGCGATCAAACGGATCGCCAAATTTTTAGAACTCTACCGTCAAAAGCATTCAACATGAAACCAATCAAAGTAGGACTCCTGGGCATCGGCACTGTAGGGCGAGGCACGTTTGAGGTCTTGTCGAGAAATCAAGCCGAAATTGTTCGCCGCGCAGGTCGTGAAATTGTGATCACCAAAGTGGCCGACCTCGATGTTGCCCGCGCCAGTGCGATTGTCGGAACCCACGCCCAGGTGGTGGCCTCGGGTCACGATGTGGTGCAAGACCCCGAGATTGATGTCGTGGTCGAGCTGATTGGTGGCATGGGGATCGCCAAAGAATTGATGATCAAAGCCATCGAGGCGGGCAAACATGTGGTGACGGCCAATAAAGCGTTGATCGCTGTGCATGGTAATGAAATCTTCGCTCTGGCGGCCCAAAAAGGTGTCATGGTGTGCTTTGAGGCCGCGGTCGCTGGGGGTATTCCCATCATCAAGTCCTTGCGAGAAGGTCTCACGGCCAATAAGATTCAATGGGTGGCGGGCATCATCAATGGCACGACGAATTTCATCTTGTCGGAAATGCGTGACAAGGGGCTTTCCTTTGAGCATGTTTTAAAGCAAGCCCAAGCCCTTGGCTATGCCGAGGCCGATCCAACCTTTGACATTGAGGGCAATGATGCCGCTCATAAAGCGACCATCATCTCGTCGTTGTCCTTTGGGGTTGCCCTTCAGTACAAGGAAGCCTTTGTACAAGGCATCACCCAACTCCAAGCCCAAGACATTCGCTATGCCGAGCAACTGGGTTACCGCATCAAACTCTTGGGCCTGACCAAACGCGTGTCCCAAGGCATTGAGCTGCGAGTGCACCCGTGCTTGGTCCCCGAGAAGTCCTTGATTGCCAATGTCGAAGGGGCCATGAATGCGGTGATGGTTCACGCCGATGCCGTGGGGACGACACTTTTTTACGGCAAAGGCGCGGGCTCTGAGCCCACTGCCAGTGCGGTCATTGCCGACTTGGTGGACATTGCCCGACTAGAGAGCATGAAGAGCGAGCAACGGGTTCCTTATTTGGGCTTTCATCCCCAAGAGATCAGTGCGCTCAAGGTCTTGCCGATGTCCCAAGTGGTCACGAGTTACTATTTGCGCCTGCGAGTGGCTGATCAAACGGGCGTCTTGGCCAAGGTCACCGGTCTCTTGGCCGAGTCCAATATCAGCATTGATGCAGTGTTGCAGCGCGCGGCCAGCGAAGGCGAGAGCCAGACCGATTTGATCATCTTGACCCACGACTGCCAGGAGTCCTTGATGACCGAAGCGTTGGCCAAGATACAGCCTTTGCCCTCGATTTTGGCGCCCATCGTGTTGATCCGTAAAGAAGAGTTGAACTGATGAGATACCTCTCCACCCGAGGGTCCGCTGAGCGGCCTGGATTTTGTGACATATTGCTCGAAGGTTTAGCCCCCGATGGAGGGCTTTATCTCCCTGAGTATTACCCCAAGCTTGACGCCGCCTCCATTGAGCATCTGCGCCAGACCTACGACACCCGGGGTTACGCGGCACTGGCGTTTGAGATTTTGCGCCTCTACATTGACGATATTCCATTGGACGACTTGAGGTCCATTTGCGACAAAACCTATACCCAAGCTGTCTTTGGCACTGAGCAGATCACGCCGCTTCGGGCCTGTGGTGAGGGGGTTTACTTGCAAGCACTCTCCAACGGACCTACGCTCGCCTTTAAAGACATGGCCATGCAGCTTTTGGGCAATTTGTTTGAATATGAATTGGCCAGGCGAGGCGAGGAGCTCAATATCTTGGGGGCCACCTCTGGAGACACCGGGAGCGCAGCGGAGTACGCCATGCGCGGTAAAAAGGGTATTCGCGTCTTCATGACCAGCCCCAACGGACGCATGAGTGCGTTTCAACAAGCACAAATGTTCAGCCTCATGGATGAGAACATTTTTAACATCGCCATTGACGGTGTCTTTGATGACTGTCAAGACATCGTTAAAGAAGTCTCCAGTGATTTGGAGTTCAAAAAGCGGTTGAAAATTGGTACCGTCAACTCCATCAACTGGGCGAGGTTGCTCGCGCAAGTGGTTTACTATTTTGCGGGTTACTTTCAAGCCCAAAGACTCTGTGCTGATAGCGGTGGTGGGAATCGAGTCAGTTTTGCGGTCCCCAGTGGGAACTTCGGAAACGTCTGCGCCGGTCACGTGGCCCGAATGATGGGTTTACCGATTGAGCAATTGGTCGTGGCCACCAACGAGAATGACGTCTTGGATGAGTTTTTTAAAACAGGTATTTACCGAGTGCGCAACTCGGTCTCCACCTTTGAGACCTCCTCTCCCTCGATGGATATCTCCAAAGCAAGTAATTTTGAGCGTTTTGTGTTTGATCTTTTGGCCCGTGATGGCGAGAAGATCCGTGCATTGTTCACCCAAGGCGTTGCCCAGCAGGGCTACTTTGATTTGAGTGCAAATGAGGCGTTCAAAACGCAATTTGAGCATTTTGGCTTTGTCAGTGGTAAGAGCACTCACGCTGAGCGATTGAAAACCATTGCCTCCACCTTGCAAGCCCACGGGCAACTGATCGACCCCCATACGGCTGATGGTCTGAAGGTGGGACGTGAGCATTTGCGACCGGGTGGCGTGATGGTGGTGCTCGAGACGGCTTTGCCCATCAAGTTTTCAGCCACCATTTTGGAAGCTGTCGGCCATCAACCCCCAAGACCCGCTGGTTTTGAGGGAATCGAAGATCGTCCCAAGCGAGTCAGGGTGATGCCCGCCAACACCCAACAGGTGAAGGACTTCATGATCGAGAAGTGCGCTTTGTGAAAGTGGTGGGGTTCGCGGGGTTTTCTGGGTCTGGGAAAACCACCTTGGTCGAGCAAGTGATTGTGGCACTCAGGTCTCTCGGTAGGAGGGTGTCGGTGATCAAGCACGCGCATGAAGACTTTGACATCGATCAGCCCGGCAAGGACAGCTACCGTCACCGACAGGCGGGGGCCTTGGAGGTGATGGTGGCGTCTCAAAAGCGCTGGGCCTTGCAGCACACCTATGAGAACTTGAAAGAGCCCAATGTTCACGAGTTGTTAACGCTCATGAGCTCGGAGGTGGACTGGGTGTTGGTCGAGGGCTTTAAGCATGCCGACCTCCCCAAGCTCGAAGTTTTGCGAGAAGGTGTTAAGGCGACTCCACTCTACCCCAATGATCCCTTTGTGATGGGCTTGGTGAGCGACATGAGTGTGAGCCAATTGCCTGAGCCCACCCTCAGAGACCTGTTGCCCCTCAATGAGCCTCAAGCCGTGGCGCAGTGGTTGGTGGACAATGAGAGCCGCTTTGAATATAGATAATTTTTAAGTTGGAGTGATCCCCATGGTTCGTGCACCTTTGATGTCATTAACTGAGGCCCAAACGGTGGTGCTGGCCCAAGCCTCGCGAGAGCTGATGGCAACAGAGCGGGTGGACACGTTTGATGCCCAAGCTCGAGTACTTCGAGAGGCGGTGGTGTCTGCGCTTGATGTGCCTGCCAAAGACAATACGTCAATGGATGGCTATGCCGTGAACACAGAGGACTTGGCGCAGTGGCCTCAGGGGGAGCTTTTGCGGGTGAGTCAACGCATTCCTGCCGGCCAGGTGGGACAAGCGTTAAGACGAGGTGAGGCGGCTCGGATTTTCACCGGCGCCTGGGTCCCAGAAGGCGCCAACGCAGTGGTCATGCAAGAAGATTGTGAACTCAATGACTCAGGCGAGCTAAGGATCTTAAAAGCGGTCACCCCTTCCCAGTGGATTCGCCGCCAAGGCGAGGATGTAGAGGTGGGCCAAACGGTGCTGAAAGTGGGGGAGCGACTGAACGCAGCAAGTCTCGGATTGGCGGCCAGTGTGGGCGCTGCATCCCTTTGTGTGGCCAAGCGTCCACGGGTGGCCTTATTCTCCACCGGAGACGAGTTGGTGATGCCTGGTGAAGTGGCCCCCCAAGACATGAGGCCTGGTGCCATTTATAACTCCAACCGGTTTTTCTTACGCAGTTTGTTGCTCCAAGCCGGATGCACTGTCACGGATTACGGTATCGTCCCCGATCAACGTGTGGCCACGCAAGAGGCACTTTTAGAAGCGGCCCAGGGGCATGACT
>DAISKH010000003.1:0-68027 GCA_036821105.1 Limnohabitans sp. | reverse complement strand
CCCATGTGGGGTATTTTGTCTTGAATACCCAAGCGCCTGAGTGCTAGCCAATAGGTTGCTACGTTGACTCCGATGAGTGGTTTGCCATGCTTGGCTTCAATGCTGGGCGTGAGCGCTGAGACAGGCAAGTTAGTGCCCACATGAATCAGAGCTTGAGCCCGTTCATCATCGACCTCATCAAAGCCCTCCATGATTTGTTCAGAAGTAAAGCGAGCAACGGCGGTGGGTCCAGTCGACTTCAAGCCATGCGTGTTGACAACCTCATAGCCGCAAGATGTAAAAAACGTAGCAATCATATCGTCTGCTGGAGGCCAATATGGGGTCAAAATTGCAATTCGCTTGATATTGCCAAAGGCCTCCAAGCCCGCCAATACGGCGCGGGATGGTGTGATGAAGGGAACCCCGCACAGTGACTCTAAACGCTTTTCCTCAGCAAGTGCAGTTTCTGCGTTTCCTCGAAATGAGTGGATAGAGTGCCCGTGGGCGACTACGTGGGGCTCACACAGCATCACCAACTCCAATGCCTCTTCCAGGTGTCCCTTTTCTGTTTCCAGAGCTTTTTTATATGCCGATTGGTCGTCATAAGGTCTGGGTGGTAACAGCATGCGAGTCACATGGTTGGTAACACCATTGGGCCGCATGGCTTCCATCTCGGGTTGAACAACCGTGTTGGTAGCTGGTACAACGACACCCACCTTGGCTCGCGTGGCCAAAGAATCGGTGCTTGAAATGGCCTTGACGGTATGGGCCTCATTGGATGCGGTCATGCTAATCTCCTTCTTATTCAATTTTTAGATTACTGGCTTTGGCTGCCTCTGCCCATGTAGTGATGTCTGAGAACAAGACTTCAGAAAATTGACTCGGCGTATTGCCCATTGGATCGACTCCCATTTGAGCGAGACGAGCTTGGGTGTCAGGTTGAGCCACGATCTCTTTAATGATGGGGGCCAATTTATTGATAATGGCTGCGGGCGTTTGCGCAGGTGCTACCAATCCATTCCAGGTCTCAGTTCTAAAACCCGGGAAACCAGATTCAGAAAAAGTCGGTACATTGGGCAATTGTCGAGCCCTCTGATCACTTGAGACCCCCACAATCGTGATATGTCCACCAGAAGCTTGTGCAGCGAGTTCAGAAAAATTACCAAAATACATCTGCACCTGCCCCCCTAGGAGATCCGCAACAGCTGGGCCGCCACCTTTATAACTCACATGTGTCATATCCAGTCCTGCTCGCTTAACAAACAAAGCAGCAGACAAGTGAGAGACGCTACCCGATCCACCAGAAGCATAATTGTATTTACCCGGATTGTTTTTGATGAAAGTCACAAACTCTTTCAAATTACTCGCGGGTACCGATTTACTGATCGCCATCACGAAGGGATTACTACCAATAATGCTGATGGGCACGAAATCGCGCTTTGGATCGTAGCCAGTTTTTGTGATCGAGGGCAAAATCGCCAAAACTGGCATCGCTGCCATCATCAAGGTGTAGCCATCGGGCGAGGACTTGGCGACAAATTCAGCAGCAATAGCGCCGTTAGCGCCGGCCTTGTTTTCAACAATAACTGGCTGCTCAAGTGCACGCCCCAAGCGTTCAGCCACTACACGCGTAATACCATCGGTGTTCCCTCCCGCCGCAAAGGGCACGATGATTTTGATTTGTTTTTGAGGCCAGTTGGCTAAAGCCTGTGAGGATCCAAGACTCGACGTTGAGGACTGCGCAAAAATAAGCCCCGATGAAAACAATCCCAACAGCAACGCACATGTTGAGTGCACAAGTTGGCAGCGAACACGCGTGTTTCCAACACTGGAAATAGACAAGCCACTCAATAGATTCAACATTTTCTTCTCCAATAAAAACAAAACAAAGATCTCGCTCCAAACCTAGCAATACTCAAGCCAAGAGCAGAACTTCTCAACCAAGGTTTTTTGAACTACGTGATCGAATTGGCCCTCTTGATGCTATTGATCATCGATGAGGTGAGTAAAAACTCACGAGTTTTTTCACGTGACTTTGCAATATTCCTTAAAAGTGCAATACGTTCGCGTCTTTTCTCAGGATCCTTTTCTTCCAAATTGTGTTTATTCTTGATTGAAATTTCTTGCACATACTCCATATTGACTGTTCTTCGCTGCCGAACGTAAAGGTCTAGCAAGGACTCATCACTCTCGCCGAGATAGACACGTGCGAGTTTTTCACCCAGATTCATGGCATCGTGAATTCCACTATTCAGACCAAACCCTCCCAAAGGATTGTTCACGTGGGCACTGTCTCCCGCCAAAAGGACCCTGCCAAGTCGAAACTCTTTCGCCACCCTTTGGTGCACTCGGTAGACACTTTGGTGAACTATCGGAAAATCATAGGGCGTCTTGGCGTTGAGCACCCTATTAAAAATAGCATTTCCGTAACTCGGGTGCAGCACCTCTTCATCGCTCAACTCAGTACCAACGGGCACCGTCATTCGCCATAGACCCGGGGGCCCAGCATCGGGCATCTTGAAAAATGCCACCCATTGATCGGGGTCACTGATGTAGGCATTGTCTGCATATCCCAAGGGTGCCCAATCAAAGGTGGTGCTCACAACACTGTAGCGCTCGGGCCAGGTATAGCCATCAAACTCAATGTTGACAGACTTTCGCACCAAACTTTTTCCTCCATCTGCACCGATTACCCAAGGTGCAGTGAACTCAACAGTACCTGCGCCAGCATTGCCTTCTTGTGAGCGCACCATGGCCTGGACCTTCACAAGGCCTGGATGACTTGTTTGATCCAATCCGACAAACTCGTGGGAAAACAGCACCTGCACATGGGCGTGCTGCTTGAGCATACTCAACAAAATGGGAGTGAGTCGATGCTGCTCCAAATGAAGTCGATAGGGGTAAGGGGTATCCTCATTTAAAACACCCATGTCCCAATCGGCCACCAAACCAGCCTCAAGGTCACGACTTTGCCAAACAGGCACCTTGATACCAATGGCCATCATGGCTTGGGTAACACCCATGGGCTCAAGCATCTCAAGTGTGGGGGGATGAAAGGTGCCAGCTCGCAAATCCAAAGTTGTACCGGGCTCAGACTCCAAAACTCTTACGGGTACTCCAGCGCGCGCAAGCACCAGGGCGCATAAAAGTCCAACAGGTCCGGCACCCACCACAATCACGGGGTTTGAGTGGGAGGCATGGGAGGGGTTAGTTGACATGGGATGATCAATCAAAATAGAAAATCAAATGAACTGTGTCTAATGTTGTCATTAATATGAACGGGGCAAGCCCAGGACGCGCTCGGCAACATAGGACAAAATCAAGTTGGTGGAGATGGGGGCCACTTGATATAGCCTTGTTTCTCTGAACTTTCGCTCGATATCGTACTCAGCAGCAAAACCAAAGCCACCATGGGTTTGAATGCACGCATTGGCGGCTTCCCAAGAGGCATCGGCTGCGAGCAATTTGGCCATGTTGGCTTGAGCGCCACAGTTTAGACCTCGGTCAAAGACTTCACACGCATTAAAACGCATCAAGCTCGCCGCCTCCACATTCACATATGCCTTGGCCAATGGGAACTGAATGCCTTGGTTTTGACCAATGGGACGATCAAAGACCATACGTTCATTGGCATATTTACAAGCACGCTCTAAGAACCAATACCCGTCCCCGACACACTCAGCGGCAATCAAAATACGCTCGGCGTTCAGGCCATCCAAAATGTATTTAAGCCCCTCTCCTTCTTCACCAATACGGTTTTCAACGGGAATTTCCAAATTGTCAATGAAAATTTCATTGGTTTCATGGTTCACCATGTTGCGAATGGGCCTGACCGTGATGCTTTTACCCACCTCACCACGCAAATCGACTAAGAAAACGGAGAGTCCTTGCGTTTTCTTTTTCACCTGATCCAAGGGAGTTGTTCTGGCAAGGAGCAGCATATAGTCTGAATGCTGAAGTCTAGAGGTCCATACCTTTTGGCCGCTCACCACATAGCGATCTCCCTTCAGCGTTGCAAAGGTTTTGAGCTTTGTCGTGTCTGATCCAGTGGTTGGCTCAGTCACTGCCATGGCCTGCATGCGCAACTCACCGCTGGCAATTTTCGGCAGCAGATCCTTTTTCTGGGCCTCAGAGCCGTGTCGTAGAACACAACCCATCACATACATCTGACCGTGACAGGCGCCCGAGTTACCCCCGGCCCTGTTGATCTCCTCCATCACAACGCTTGCTTCGGCCAGGGTGAGATTGGAGCCACCGTATTCCTCAGGAATCAATCCACTGAGCCAGCCTGCTTGGGTCAAGGCCGTCACAAATGCCTCTGGGAATGCCCTCTTCTCATCAAGATCTTGCCAATAACGTGAATCAAACTGAGATACCAAGGCACGAACACCTTCGCGAATTTGAGGATAGTCATGCAATGGATTGGGTGTGGAATTGAACATGGTAAGTGATTACTTTAAAAAGATTTGAAAAAAAGAACCAATCTAAGACAAGGTGAAATGTGGTTCACACTGATGTTTGAGCGACCTCAGAATTTCAAAGTCCTCAGGTGTACATTTGCCCACCGTCAACATTGATCACACTCCCGCTTAGATAGCCGGCCAAGGGAGAGCAGCAAAACGTCGTCAAGTCAGCGAGCTCTTGTGGCTCGGCCATGCGGCCAAAGGGCATGCTCTGGGTCAACTCCATCCAGCGAGATGGGTCATCAAACTTCTTTTGCGCTTGGGCTTGAAGCATGGTTTGCATTCTCTCGCTCCGAGTGGGCGATGGGTTGACTCCAAAAACCCTCACCCCATGAGCCACACTGGCACCGCCCACGGCTTGGGTAAACGCCATCAATGCAGCGTTGGCCGTGGAGCCACAGAGGTAGGCATTTCTAGGAGCCGCTCCGGCCATTCCAATGATGTTGGCGATGACGCCTTTTTTCTTGGCCTGCATCTTCGGTAACACCTCACGCACCAAGTTGATGTAACCAAAAACTTTCAACTCCCAAGCCTCTCTCCATCGGTCTTCATCGATGTCGAGGACACTTCCACCAGGTATTGCTCCTGCGTTGTTGACCAAAATATCAATCTCACCGCACTGCTCAATCAAAGCTTTGGCACTTCCACGCGCGCCCATGTCCATGGCCACCAACTCACAATCAACACCACTGGTGGCCTTGATCTCTTGGGCGGCGGATTGCATACTGGCCAAAGTACGTGAGACCAAAATGGGTTTCGCACCTTCTCGTGCAAATGAATGTGCAACGGCCAAACCGATGCCTTTGGAGCCACCGGTGATCACGACACGTTGGCCTTTGAGTTTCAAATCCATGATTGAGTCCTTGAAGGAAAAATTAAACTGAACAATGAGTTTGACTATTTCTAGTCGTCTAAAAAATAGCTTTAAAGAAAAACTAAAGAAGAGAGTGCCCTAAACCTCAGGACGTGGAACTTGCTCTGCATACCAGGTGGCCAAATCGTGGCCTTGCACAAAACAAACTTGTGGGCTGGCCATCAACAAATCAAGCATCCGCTCAAATGATCCAAAACGATGAGGCACTCCAATTAAATGCGGGTGTAGTCCAATTGCCAAAACGCGAGGATGCTTGAGTGACTCACGCTCAAAGAGCGCCAAGGTGTGGCGTGTTCTCTCTAGCATCTCCAAACTTGAATGTTTCTCAACTGCATAAATGATTGAATCATTGATCTCTAAGTTGTAAGGCAAACTGAGCAAAGGACCCTTATCGGTGCGCATCCAATTTGGCACATCATCTACCACCCAGTCAAAGACATACTCAATGCCCTCACTCACCAAAGTCTCTGGTGTCGTGTGACTCTCTCTAAGCCCAGGACCTAACCATCCGCGGGGTCTGACATGGGTAAACGCCTCAATCATGTCAAGCGAAGTTTTAACCACCTCCGCCTCAGCTCCCGCATGATTCAAGGATTTTTGATGCACCCCATGACCAATGAACTCCCAACCTGCTTGGTGCATGGCCTGAGCCGCCTGGGGGTAAGCGTCGATGACGCCTGCATTAAAACTGGTAGAAGCCGTAAGGCCCCGCTCAACAATGGCATCAATGATTCGTGGAAGGCCACAACGCATGCCGTAATCCACCCAACTAAAGTTGGGTACATCTGGAACGGTCTCCTTGCCATGCGGCGGGGTAATGATCGTACGAGGCATGGGGGCATCAAACTGCCAATGTTCAACATTGACCACCAAATGAACCATGATTGACCCCTCAGGATGGGGCTTCAAAGGGGGGCCATCGTTGGAGAAGTGATAAGGAATTCTTGGGTTTGCCATTCAAATACTCTTAGTTGTAGGGTTCAACAATAAAACGAAATGGTTTTGCATCAAGGTTAAAAGGAAAATAAGCGAATCAAGAGATAGCTATCGTTGTCAGTGGCGCATTTGTTTTAGGATTTCTAACTTCATTTGATTGAACTCAGAACTCGTGGTCAACTCCAAATTGCGAGGCCGCTCAAATGGCACTTCCAAGCGTGCTTGAATTCGGCCTGGTCTAGACGACATCACGTAAACGGTATCAGCCAAAAAAAGCGCTTCATCGATGTCATGTGTGACAAATACGACCGTGGGTTTGAGTTGCTGCCAAACACTCAAGAGCAACTCCTGCATGCTCAGTCGTGTTTGGGCATCCAATGCGCCAAAGGGCTCATCCATCAGTAAAATCTGAGAACCCATGGTCAACACTCGTGCGATGCCAACACGTTGACGCATTCCTCCCGAGAGTTGAACCGGCAAGGAAGATTCAAAGGCAGACAAGCCCATGATCTTGAGCATTTCTTTGGCACGCGGCTCATAAACCGATTGGGACACACCTTGAACTTTGGGCCCAAAAATGACGTTGTCCCAAACCGTCAACCATGGAAACAATGCGGCCTCTTGAAAGACAACACCTCGCTCGGGCCCAGGCTGGAGCACTGGCGCACCATTCACGGTTAACTTACCCAGGCTTGGTTGCTCAAAACCAGCGATCATATTCAGTAGTGTCGACTTGCCGCAACCGGAGGGACCCAACAAGGCCACAAACTCACCTGAGCGGACTTGCAAATCCACGCCCTTGAGTGCCACAACGGGGGGCTGGGTTGCGTACGTTTTGTCCAATCCCGTGATATCAATGTTACTCATGCGTGGTCCAATCAATGGTTTTGAAGCAAGCGCCAACGCAGCACTCTCGCCTCAAGGAAAACAATGAGGCTGTCGGAGATAAACCCCATGAGACCGATGGAGACCATATCAGCGAGAACGATATCCATTCGTCCAACGTAATACGCGTCCCACAGTACATAGCCAAGACCGGACTTCACAGCCACCATTTCGGAGACGATGACGGCAGTCCAAGAAATTCCAAGACCGACTCTCAGTCCCGTGAAAATATTGGGCATTGCGCTTGGCAATACGACACGCCAAAGCAACTGGCGAGAATTGACACCCATCATGAGCGCGGCTCGCACCAAATTTTTCTCCACATCCCTTGCACCTTGGGTCGTGTTGACAACGATGGCATAAAAGCCACCCAAAAAAATCAAAAAGATGGATCCCACATCTCGAATTCCAAAGAGTGCAATCGAAAATGGTAACCAAGCGGTGATCGGAATGGGCCTCAAGCCTTGGATCATGGGGTCGACCAACTGTGCTGCCAATCGACTCCATCCCAACATCAATCCAAGGGGCACTCCAATGAGGGTAGCGCAAATGAAGCCTTCAATCACTCGAGAAGACGAGTAACTCACGTTCGCAACCCAAGTGCCCAAATAAGGATTCAAACCCAAACCCGCATGTCCCCATATCCAGGACTGCCAACCCAAGAGAACCGCCAGCGGCGTGGGGACGATGCCAGCCATGTTGGGTTGAGAGCCGGCATACTGCCACAGGCTTACCACGGCAAGAGGCAAGATGAGGGCAAGTGCCACTTTTTGAAGTCTGCTTTGAGCCATGCTGGTTTACCAATCAAAGGGATTTGACGAAAAATTCAACTGCCATTGATCATTCAGTGTTTAGCGTTTGATCTCTTTGACCAAAGAATCGTCGTATAAAGCGCCAGCCTCTTGGCTCACCTCTTTTTGAACGATCCCTTGCTTGAATGCGGCCTCAGCCAGGAGTTGCACTTGCTCTTTGCTCAGTACCCCACCGAGTTTGATGATTTTGGATGAGTCCTTGGTCACACTCAACGGCAAGCCTGTGTACTTGGCATAAGCATCTGCAAACATGTCGTTGTTTTTGCTCATCTGCTCCTCAGCATTGAGGTAGACCCATAAAAAGCGTTTGATGGCCTCTTTCTTATTGGTGTAGGCCTCTCTTGATGCGGCCAACATCCCAAGTTCTGCGCCAACAGACTTGGCTTTAGAGTAATCGGTGTTTTTAGCGAAGTAAGCGTCGCCCTCCGACACTGCTTGAGACTCAAAGGGCTCCCAGAGTACCATGGCATCGATATCGCCGCGTTTCATGGCTTGGATGAAGGCGGTGCCACCGCCTTGAATATTGACCGGCGTGAAGCTTGAATAGGGGATACCTTTTTCAATGAGGGTCATGGCAAACTGGAACCAAACTGCTGAGCCTGGTGCTATACCAATTTTTTTACCCGCAATGTCTTTAAAGTCATTGATCACTACGCCTTTTTTAACCACCAAATCCTTAGCAGAACTCCCAACGCCTGTGAGTCCTACCAAATTTTTGCTTCCCTGAGACGCAGCAATGGCCAAGTCACCTGGGCCTACGGCTGAGACATCCACTGAGTTCGAGAGCAGTGCGGTTCTTGCATCTGCATAGCGAACGAACTCGGAGCGTTTAACGTCGATGTTGAATTTTTTAAGTTCCTCCTCAACATTGAGCATGGGCGAGAGGTGCCCCACCTTGACGTAGCCAATGCTAAGTGTTTCGTGCTGGGCCAACGGTGCTGGGGCTGGTCCAATCGCCTGGGCCACTTGCCAGGGCAGTGCCATCACTCCAACCCAAACCATGGTCTGAATCAATTTGTGGCTTAAGCTTAGTGCTTTAAAGTTCATCTTGTATTTCATTGTCACACTCCATTATTAAATTGAAAATCACCACTGACACACAAACTCACACTTACACTCACACAATCAAAGTCCTTGACTTATCACGCAACTTTAAAGCCTCTACTAGAGAGTTACCCAAAAAGTAAACCTGGGTCCTTTTGAGTTGGTGATGATTTGACGTCGACTTACTCTCCCTTGAAGACGGGATCACGTTTTTGGGCAAAGGCGGCGCGCCCTTCAAGATAATCTTTGGAGGCGAAGCATGCCTTGACCGCTTGATCGACCTTGGCTACGTCTTGAGAATCAGAGCCCGCCATGACGGTGTTCATGGCAAGTTTGGCGGCCGCGATGGTCAACGGGGCATTTTGTGCAATTTGTTGAGCCAAAGTATTGGCATGGGTAAACACATCGGTATGCAAAGAGTTCACCAAACCCAAGGCGTGAGCCTCAACAGCGGGATAGACATTGGCGGTGAAAAAAACTTCACTGGCTTTGGCTACGCCCAAAATATTGACCATTCTCTTGAGTCCAGAATAGGCGTAGCCTAAACCCAAGCGTGCCGCAGGCATGCGAAACTTCGCAGTGTGAGAAGCAAAACGCAAATCACACGCCAAAATAAGACCCAAGCCACCCCCGTAGCAAATACCACTGATCGCAGCAATCACTGGACGAGGAAACTCGGCCAAAGCACCCTGAGCACGTGAGACCGCGTGGTCATACAAGGCCACTTGCTCGGGATCGTTTCGCTTTTCACCAAACTCGGAGATATCTGCTCCAGAAACAAAAGCTTTTTCACCCACGCCACGCAAAATCAAAACTCGCACGTCTGAGCGCTGGTGCAATTGCTCCAAATAGTCCCCCAGTTTGAGCCACATGGAGTAAGCCATGGCATTAAAGCGAGCTTCATTGCAAAACGTGATGGTGGCAACATGTCCCTCCACGCTTAAAAGCACATCGCGCTCTGGGTTAGATATGGAAGTGGAAGAGTCAGTATTTGAAGTACTCATGATTTAGACACATTGATTGAGATGAAAGGCTTTAATTTCTTCAAGGCTATAACCTGCTTCTTGTAGCACCTCATCGGTGTGCTCACCCCACTCAGGGGCAGGTGAGACCACTTGGGCTGGTGTACGTGTGAGGGTAACAGGCTGGGTGATGTAGTGCTTGGAGCCGTTTTCAGGCGTTTGCAAGGTGGCGGTCACCTTCAGATGCTTAACTTGTTCATCCTCAAACACCTCTGGCACACTGTACACTGGACCGGCAGGCACGCCAACTTGATTGAGCATGCTCACCCATTGGTGAACCGTCTTTTCTTTAAAAACGTCTTGTAAGAGAGCGTTCAACCTCTCGCGGTGTTTCACACGCGACGACTCTGTCTTGAACTCGGGGTCGTCTAGCCACTCAGGGTGCTTCATCACCTCGCACATTTTGACCCAATTGCCCTCTCCAGAGGCACCCAAATTGAAGACTCCATCGCTGCCGTTGAAAAGTCCCATGGGGCAAGAGGTTGGATGATTATTACCAATTTGGACTGGAATGTCGTTATCGTTCAGATAACGGGCCATCTGAAAATCCATCATCGCTATTTGCGAGTGCAACAAAGAGGAATGCACCCATTGTCCTTTGCCAGACACCTCACGTTCTAAGAGTGCAGTCAATATTCCAATGGCACAGTAAAGCCCCGCACTCAAATCAGCCACGGCAATGCCCGCCCTCACCGGCCCAGACTCTTCGTGTCCCGTGACAGACATCAAGCCCCCCATGCCTTGAAGAATTTGATCAAACCCCGCGCGCAAAGCATACGGTCCGTCTTGCCCGAAACCAGAAATACTGGCCAAGATGATCCTGGGGTTCACACGTGCCAAGGACTCATAGTCAAGGCCAAGCTTGGCTTTGACCTCAGGTCTCCAATTCTCAACAATCACATCGGCCGTTTCCACAAGCTTCATCAAAATTGCCAAGGCGCCCGGCTTTTTCAAGTTCAACGTCATCGAGCGCTTGTTTCGGTTCAGGTTTTGAAAGTCTCCGCCTTGTCGTTTGCCTTGAAAAAGTACTTCATTGGGATCGACGCCAGGCGGGGGCTCAATGCGTACCACGTCAGCACCAAAGTCCGTCAAGATGCGAACACAGTTGGGGCCGGCACGAACGCGAGACAAATCCAGAACTCGGAACCTAGACAACGCACTGGAGGCTTGTATTTTCGGCATGGGATCAATACTTTCGAGAAAAGTTCAAGATAAAACTGAGGAAAAAGCAAGAGGGTCTGGAGAAACAGCAGCAGTTACAGAGGCTCCGGGCCAACCCAGAACCTTCGACCATTGGTGATGTGCCCAGTCCAGTAAATTGAGGTCTTGATCGGGCTTGGCCAACACTTGGACACTCACAGGCAAACCTCTTCGATCGGTGGCCACAGGAGCGACCAAGGCGGGCAACCCCAGATAGTTCACAAATCCCATGTAGCGATGCAGACCAAGCAGTTTTTGTGCCTCAAAGCCAGCAGCCCCGAGCTCCACCTCATGCACTAAAGGCAAGGCAGTTGCCAAAGCAGGCAGAATTAAAAAGTCAACACCTTCAAACGCAGTCGCCAAGAAGGTTTGCAAGGACTTTAAGCGGCGAGTCAAAAGCTCTTCCAGCCAGATTTGCGGGATGGCCAAGCCGGCGAGTGCACTCTCGGCCAACGCACTCGGCAAGGTATCGGGGTAGCGGCCCAAGTCATTGAACGGGGGGGGCTTGGAAGAAAAGACGCAACCATGGGTTTGGGCCAATTGAGCCAGCATGACCACCTCCGCGTGTTGGCTCAAGGTTTGAAACTGAGGTAAGTCATGGGTGATGCTTACGTGGTCAAGGGTTTTGCAAAACCCTAAAATCGCACTGGAGACCTCAGCATCAAGGTGATCCGGGATGAAGCACCGAAGTCGAGCTGATTGCGCCTGAAGGGGTTGGTTTTTCTTCTCCAAAGCCTGTGTGAGCTTGGGCGACAAGGCTGACAACAAAACAGCGCGTGCATCGGTGAAATTTCGCGCCAAAACACCGACCGAATCGAGGGCAGGCGCCAAAGGAGCACACCCCTGACTGGACACCAGTCCATGACTCGTTTTAAGGCCCACCACACCACAACTAGCCGCGGGAATTCGAATCGAACCAGCGGTATCAGTGCCTAAGGAGCCATAGACCCAGCTGTTGGCCACCGCCACAGCACTGCCACTCGAAGATCCCCCAACGACGGCATTGGAATTCAAAGGGTTGACACAGCGCCCCAAATAAGAATTGGAGGATGTCGAACCAAACGCCAAGGGCGCCATGTTCAAAGTCGCCAATTGACGAGCCCCACTTTGGTGCAAGCAACTCAAAGGGTATGCTAGCTCGATCCCAGGGGCTGCTTGGGTCAACCCAAGGCCCAAACCTGGTGCGCGCGAATTCAAATTGAAGATGTCTTTGTGAGCCAGTCCCACACCAGATAAAGGCTTGAATGGATCCCAGGAATCAAGAACATCATCGTTGAAATCAATATCCAAGCACTCCAGCACTGCGGCGTTGCCTTTGGCCTGGGATTGAAGTCGCTCTTGCTGCCACAGCAATGCTTCACGAGGCGTGAATTCCTTGGCCTCTAGCAAGACTTGGAGTTCGATAATTGAGTTGGGCAAAGTCTCAAGCACAATGATCCCTTAGGAACATATCTTCAAATGGGTCACTGAGATGGGCCCTCTCACCGCCAGAGAAGTCAGCCATTGCGTCAAGGCTATCGGGCTTTAAACTGGCACTCAAGCGAAAAAGAGTTTTCGCCACGCGCTGAAGCCTGACCTGATCGAGTTCCAAATGCTGTGACCGTGCGAACTCTTCAAAACTCAAAAATCCCAAGGAATGCTCACCCGTTTCACTTTGCGCACCCACCGCCTGGCCAACAAGCTGTACGTTGGCCTCAGGATTGCTTGTACACAATGAGTGCACCGCTTTGAGCCAAAACGACAAATCTTCCAAAGACGGTGAGGACAAATTGGGATTCAACTGCAACTTTCTTTAAAAAAGGAAACTTCTCAGGGGATCAAATCAACACAGACTTTACCAAAAAAACAATCTTTCAACATATATATAAACCCCATATTTATATTCATAGAAATTTAGGATATATTTATACAAGCAAGAATCGATCCTAAATTCAGCACTTTTTAGTGCATCTCCGAAGTATTTAAAACTTTTTTCGACCCATTACGAACGTACACCATGAAACCCGTCTTCATCAAAGCCAGTGAAAAAATTCGTCGCTTGATTGAAAACGACATCAAAAGCGGGGTTTTGTTGCCCGGGGATTCGATCGATGAGGCCGAACTTGAGAGCCAACATCAGGTCTCAAAAACCCCGATCAGGGAGGCCCTCATCCAACTCCAGAGCGAAGGTCTTATCACCAGTTTGCCAAGAGGTGGAATGATCGTGGCCAAAATGAGCTTGCAACAATTGCTCTCTTTGTGGGAGTTGCTTGCTGAGCTAGAGGGAGCGGCAGCGAAACTGTGCTGTCAACGCATCTCGGCGCAAGAACTCAAGACCTTGCGCTCTATCCACGAGGACTCAGAAAAGCTCGTTAAAGCTCAAGATGCCACGGGTTGGCAGCAAAGCAATTTGCAGTTTCATGAAGCCATCTACCAAGCCACACGAAATCCCTACCTTCGCCAAGAAGTCCTTCGAATTCGAACCCGCACCGGCTATTACCGCATGCATGCTTTTGGAGCATTGGGCCACTTGGAGGCCTCCTTTGAACAACACGCGGAGGTGGTGAACGCCATCATAGGGAAAGACCCCGAACTTGCGGCCAAGGCCATGAATTTACACATGCGACCAGCGACCGATGCGAGCGGGCTAACCAATTTCATCGTCAATATCCCAAAGGAAAGTTTGGCCGCTTGATCAATTCATAAAGCCACGAAAGACTTGGGCGTCAATTCGCTCAAAACGAAAACCTTCAGACAATAGTCGCTCAATCAAGGGCTCGAGTTGCATGAGCGTGTTGGGGTGTATCTCATGGAGGAGGAGTATGCCACCTCCCCGCTCATTTACAGCCTCCAGCGTATGATCTATAAAGCTCGAAGCGTTGTGTGGCCTCACCTCGCAGATCTGAGCGTCATGTTCGCTCACATGTCCAGTTTTATCAAAGGCCCAATCACACGAATCAACGTGCCAACCCACAATTTTGTAGCCCAACTCATGCAATAACGCATTACTTGCACAAGTCGAGTTTCCAAAAGGGTAGCGAAAATACTTTTCTTGTGTGTAACTACTCAACTCAAGTTCGGACTGCTGGATTTCGAATTCTTGTTTTTGAATGTCGATGTCGTGAAAATTGGGGTGCTCCCAAGAATGATTGCCTATGAGGTGATGCCCACTTGAAAGTATTTTTGCAACCAATTGAGGATGCTTCTTTGCGCTCTCTCCAATGAGAAAAAAGGCCGCTGGTATGTTGTATTTCTCCAAGATAGACAAGATGAATTCAGTCCGCTCGGGGCTTGGTCCATCATCAAAGGTGAGACTCACGGTTTTAAAGGGAGGTTTTTTGGCGATGTCTGATTCATAGGTACAGGCATGATTGGAAAGCGTTAAAGCATCGCGATCTGAGTTGGGAAGGGCATTCAAGGCTTGACTTGAAACCCCAATGGGGTCTTGCCGCTTGGCATTGAAGTGATTCTTTTTGTGAAGCCGAATGGCATCGATGTGCATCTGCTCTGCGCTAGATTGAGCCTTCAATTCCGCCACCCCCTCTTGCGCGTGAAGCGACACACAAAAGAGCCAAAACATGAGTAGAAAATATCCAACAACTGAGGATGTGGATTTTTTAAAACTATAAAGCACCAATAAACGCTCGCTAAAATTCAAAATGTAAGTCCTCCATGTGCCTTGGATTTCCTGATCCAGATTGAGGCACTTTAGAGTCAATGTTGAACTCCATTGTAGGCAGTCATCTCCAACTCCGTGCAAAGTGCAAGACTTCACCCATTTAATCGCCTGACAAGCCATCAACTCTCACAGATCAAGTCAATTTTTGATTAGAATATGCGCTCGGTTTGGGTGTTATTGCCCAGACGTTTAGCATCAACCTCATTGCGTTTTTTTAAACCATTGCGAATCTATTCAACCGGTATTAACAGGTCAATATTCCATGTGGTTCGTCATTCACAGTAAACCCAGAGAAGAACTCAAAGCCAAGGAGCACTTGGACCGACAAGGGTTTGATACTTTTTTGCCCATGATCTCGCTAGAAAAAGTCCAGCGAGGACGCCTAAAAGTGGTTAGTGAGCCCCTTTTCAGCCGCTACCTCTTTGTTCAAACCAATAGTGGGAATCAAAATTTTTCAGTGATACGCTCAACCCAAGGCGTTCACCGCATGGTCGCCTTCGGACCCATCCCTGCCCAAGTTCCTGACTCATTGGTGGACACCCTCAAGCAACTTGAATTACCCGAACTCACGCCCTTGTTCAAACAAGGCGATGAGGTAGTTCTAACCAGTGGTCCACTCAAAGGACTTCGGGGCATTTACCAAGAGCCCAATGGCGAGAAAAGAGCCCATGTGCTCATCGAGTTGATCTCCAAACCTCACCTGATCCCAGTTGAGAAGGATCAATTACTCCCCGCACCTGCTTGGAATTGAGCACCAGAGCGTTGACTCAAATGGTGTAAATTTTTCTTATTTAAAAAGTAACCGCACCGCACATAAACTGCACTTTGGTAGCCCAGTCTAGACGTGTGCCTGTGTGGCGAGGGGAGAGAGGTGTGGACTCAAGTCATGTTGGATTTTTGAGCTTTGCGGCGCTTGCGAAAAAATTCTTGAAGCAGCTCAACACTCTCTGGTGCACGCACTCCCGCTGTGACCTTGGCGTGGTGGTTGAGCTTGGGCTCTTTGAACACATCAATGACTGATCCTGCCGCTCCACTCTTGAGGTCGGACGCAGCAAAAACGACGTGCTTGAGTCGAGCATTTAAAATTGCACCCGCACACATCACACAAGGCTCAAGGGTTACATACAAGGTGCAATCCTCTAGGCGATAGTTGCCCAGATATTGACCCGCTTGCCGAAGAGCTAAGACCTCGGCATGGGCACAAGGATCGCTTAAGGCCAGAGGTGAATTGTGCGACTGAGCGATCAACTGGTCTTGATGGTAAATCACTGCCCCAACGGGCACCTCACCAAGTGTTGCTGCGGCTTGCGCGCTCTCTAGAGCCAGCCCCATGCGCTCAAAGTGCACAGCGAGGTCTTCACTCAAGTCTTGGGGCTGAATCAAGTTTGTCACTTGGGTGTCGCCTTGGGTGTCGCCTTAGGTAAACCCAAGCGCTCCATCCACCGCGCTAGGCCTTGCATGGATTCATTGCCTTTCACATATTGCTCATGCATCTTCTCATGAGCCTCAGGCCTGTGTTGATTGATCTTTATTTTGAACTGGCAATGAGTCACTCTCATCTTAAAGCCAATGATGGCTCCGAGCATTTTGGACTGATACTCCTCACTCAAAGACTTCCACTGCGCCACATAGGTCATCTCATGATCTGCAATCAGTTGCTTTAAGAGCTGATCCTTGGTCTGTGGCTCATCCAAGAACTCGACGGCACCTTGGGCATGCAGCGTCACGTAATTCCAGGTGGGAACACGTGCCAAATCTGGATAAACACTGGGTGACATATAGGCCTGTGGCCCCATAAAAATGGCCAAAGCGTTGGGATTGTCTTGCAACGCCTTCACCTGCGCGTTGACACGCGCAAAATGCCCCCAAAGCACCCATTCTTCCTGAGTATCACCTGTAGAGTTGGAGCTCGCCTCAAGCTTTCTTGACTCACACTTGAGTGGCAAATGAGAGACCAAGGGCGCACCACTTTGATCAACACTGATGAAGGTGCTCAATGGGTGCTCGGCCATCAAAGCGCGTCCCAGCTCAGGGTCGTGGCCTTCAAAAAAAGTGGGCAAGTAAATTGAATTGTGCACCATCGATTGACTTCTTTTTCCTAAAGGGTGAGCTGAGCAATGCTGATATTGACCCGAGTTTAATACTGAATTTTAAAACTTAACAAAAAGAGCATGAGCCAGGCTGATTCGATGGAGTTATCCCCTGGGCTGAAATCCATTTAGAACCTCACTCGTTAAACACGTCTCTAATACCCCAATTGGATCATTTGCTGAGCTCGAACGGACTCAAGCCTGGCTTGTCGATCTAAAGCGCCCCCCCAAAGACCGCGCAAAAGGACACCATGGCTTGCAATGACCCAAATCATGATCCGAAAACTCAATCCCAAGGCGCTCCATAATCCCAATGTCAAGATCTCACGCATCAAGCCCCCTTGAAGGTCTCACTCATGCGATGGGCCAAGCTTTGAAAACGTGCTTTGCCACTCTCAATCCTT
Source organism: Limnohabitans sp. (assembly GCA_036821105.1). Taxonomy (GTDB): domain Bacteria; phylum Pseudomonadota; class Gammaproteobacteria; order Burkholderiales; family Burkholderiaceae_C; genus Limnohabitans. Next base: position 50,660 of record DAISKH010000003.1, on the reverse strand, counting down.
TCTCGGGTGAGCTGTGCCTGAGTTTCTTCACGTGCGGAGAGGTCACTCAAAAAGTCTCGATAGCGCTGGTAAAAATAAATCCCCTCAAGAGCTGAAGGCTCAAGCCACTGGGGTGAGTGTGAAGAATCTTCGCCTGGGACTTGATGCGAACTCCACGACTCACGACTTGGCAACTCGCCACTGCGGTTTGCGGGACGCTGGATACTGACCCCACCGAGTGCTTTTCTCAAATCCTTGCCAAACTCAAGCTTGGGGATGTGGAGATCGAAAATCTCGCTAGAAGCATGCAGAAAAATTGCTTGCCCCAGTCCCAATTGAGCCAAACGATCTGCACTGACGCGGTACTCCCTCACCTCTTTGATGCTTTCATTGAAAGAGCGAGTTTGTTGTGTGCGCAATCCCTTGCTCAGACCTAAGAAAGAAAACTTGAAGGCCTCGCTCACGCCCTCTTGCCTTGACCTTTGCCACGTCACTTTCTCGCCCAAGGTGCGGCTCCAAGCCTCTGCCGAAGAGCGATCAGCCGGCTTAAAAAAAAGTTTGTTATAGGTGTTCCCCATCAAGGTGCCTAAAAATGAGGGGCCCAACTCTTCAATGCTTGACTGTTCTTGAAAACCCACTCCAAGGCTTAGATGGGCACTGCGAGACTGTTGAAACGGCGTCGCAAGCGCAGGCGCACTGGCATAGCTTGCGACCTCGTCGAGCCAGATTAAAAAGGGAATTTCCGAGCGCTCATCTTGGGGCAAGGCTTGTAAACGGGCGATTGCAGTGCGCAAATCGCCCATCACCATTTTCCCGAAATTTTGCGCGGAGATTTGTTGTCCCATAGTGGGCAAAGCGCAGTAAAGAAGCTTCCCTTCCTTGAGATCCGCCGATAAGTCAATATCGGGCGAATACGACTGTGTCACTTCACCACATTGGGCTGAGCCATACACAAAAAGTCGCCCCGCAATTCCACCAAAAAGATCCCTCATTTTTTTAGCATCAACCACTGCGAGGGCTCCTGCTCTTGGAGGTGATTTGCAAGTCTCTAGAAAAAGCTTAAATGACGCAACTCGGGAATCATTCGAGTAAGCTTTGGCATTGATGCGTCGATCCAACTCCAACAATGCAAGGGGATGGGTCAGCAAAATGGCCAAGTCCATGCAGTTGTAGGCCAATCGCAAGAATCTCAACGCACCCAAAATACAAATTAGCCCTTGATTGGCCGCTTGTTTATAGTAGTCGGCTCCAGCACTCAAAGCCGCACTAGGCAAAGTGGACAAAATTCGAGAAGCAACCTCCTCTGGCTCTCCATGCAACACAAAGTTGTAAGTATTGGAGAGAGAAGGATCAGCTGGGTTGATGATCCTCACATCTGACTCTCGGCCAAGCCACTTGGCCATGTGAAAAAACATCAGCATGTTCTCTGGATCCAACTTACCGTCAACCCACAAGACACCACCGCCTTTGGCCATTTGTTGCATCATCAAAGAGACCGCGCTCACTGTTTTACCCACTCCCGTCATCCCCGCAGCCATGAAGTGGCGCATCATGCTTTGATTGGAGATCCTCACTGCAACACCCGTATCGGCACAATACCCCATCAAATACCCGTCCTCCAAGTCACGAGCCCAAAGCGGTTGAGCACTCACCAGGCCCAATTGAGTGCTCAATACCGCTGGCCAAGGCAAGCCCTTGAATGCGGCACGAGCACTCAGACTTCCAGAAAAGAGGGCACAAACCCACCCGGCCCATTGTGCTTGCTCCCCCAAACCTAACCAGCTCCAAGTTTGTGAACTTGAGACGATGGCCACGCATCCCAAGAGTGCTGCCCAGGCCGCTTGTGCCCCCATCTGCGCAGAGTTTGAGAGAGCCCGTGATTTTGGGTCAGCCAGCAGTCGAGCCAAGCCCTCCTCGCCAAGCCATAGCAAAAGTCGAGTGCGCTCAGCATGCCAAGCGCTGAGCTGTGCGGGAGTACTCGATGACGGGACCAAGTAGGCTCGCCACAGGCCAAGCAAATGCACTTTGAAATTGTGCCGCAGTTGCTCCATCTGAGGGGCCTTTCAAGTTGTCAACATGAAGTGAGAAAAGTGACTACAAAAGGGTCACCTAAAACTGAATGCTATCGACTCCCTCCCCCAAAAAATCGTCCTAAAAACACAAAAAAACAACTGATTTAGACAAGGTATTGAGTTGAGTTATTTTTTAAAAAAATAAGTTTAACTAGGGTAATCACGGTGAAAAGTGCATCCAAGTAGGGGATAAAGTGCACGTTTACAGTTATGTTCAATAAGCACTTCTAGTCCATGTCTGAGACAGCGGCCAAAACCACTATTTACGAGTTCACGGTCACCTTTGGCGACTGTGATCCTGCGGGTATTGTTTTTTATCCCAATTTTTCTCGTTGGATGGATGCATCGTCTGAGCATTTTTTCCGAACATGCGGCTTACCCCCTTGGCGAGAGATGGCCAAAACTCGGGGACTCATTGGCACCCCCCTATTAGAGATTCACACCAAGTTTCATCAAAGTGCGACTTACGGTGATCAGTTACAAATTCACACCCATGTCCACGAGTGGCGTCGACGAGTGTTCGTTCAACACCACCGGGTAATGCGTGGCACAGACTTGTTGTGTGAAGGCAGTGAGACCCGTATTTTTTGTATTAAAGACCCACAAAACCCAGACCGCATCAAATCCATTGAAGTGCCTGAAGATATTTTGGCCATGTGTCGATAAAACATGAGTGATCACGTACCCCTTGATCCAGAGTTGAACGTGCAAAACGCACCCACCAGCCCGAGCTCAGCGGGAGGGTCTGTCACGCCCAGTTCTCGAAGGTCAATGTCGTCTCGCATGAAGACAGTTACTCACCCTCGCAAGCCCTCAATAAGGAGCGAACAGCGGAGTAACAAAAAGTCCTCTCCTCTGGATACCGAAAATGCGCCGAATCAATTTTTAGCGGTGAAATCGGAAGATCACGAGAACTCAACTCCTGAATCACGCTTAGAGATGAAAGATCTGAAAGGCTTACTGGGTTTTCAATTGCGGCAAGCCTCCTTTTTATTCTCCCACCTCTATGCAGATCATTTAAATGACTTGGGCCTAAGTCCCTTGGAGTTCTCGATATTGGAGGTCGTGAATATGAACCCAGGGGTGACTGCTCAGCAAATTTGTAATGCATTGAACCTTCGCGCACCCAATGCTGTGAAGCTCATACAAACATTGAGTGAGCAGCAATTGATTGAACGTCAACCTCATCCCCATGACCGACGTGCATTTGGAATTGTGTTGACCTCCAAGGGCATGACTCTGACCACACAAGCCCTCGAGCATTTGAGCCGTTTAGAAAAAATTGGATTCAAAGGGCTCAATGAACGACAAAAGACAGCGCTACTGAGGCAACTCGAACTGATCAACAGTAACGCCAATAAAACCTATTCCAAACTCAGGCCTGCTCACCCTGAGGAGTGAGTAGGCCCAGTAGGCCCAGTTGGCCCAAGCACTTTAGTCTTCGCGTGTCGTTCACCCCGCCACGCAAGTGCCTGGGTGGCTCAAGGGTGTTGCCAACCTGCACGCCTACCCCAGGGATGAGCGCTGAGTTTGTCAAACAACTTTTGTTGTGAATCACTGAGTTGAGGGTAAAACGCCTTCACCGCCTCAAGGTGCTGCTGCATGTGTGCCAGCATTTGTGCATGACGTGATTCGTGCATGGCGATCATTTTCTCCATTCGCTCTGGTGCCTTCAGTTGCATCGTCTCATGCCACTGACCTGGTGACAATGCCATTTGCTCAGGCTTGGCAGTGGGTCGCATGGCGGTTACAAATTGATTCCACGCAGCCTCTTGGGCCGAGGTAATCTCAAGGCGTTTTTTCATCATCGCCATGTGCGCCTCAAAATGCTCCATTCGGTGTTGCCAAATTTTCTCAAGCTTTGCTGGATTCATAGAACCAGGGTGCATTGCATTCATGTCATGCATGTCGTGCATGTCGTGCATTCCCATACCTTGCTCCCCACCCATGGACATTCCCGGCGCAGGTTGTGCATTGGCACTACTGGCAAGCACAGCTCCAAAGCACAGACCCGTGATCACCGCGCCCAGGCCCAGGGTACGTTTTAGGGGGGCCAATGTTGTGGGTATAAAAAATTCATTAGTTTTCATCTCAAGTCCTTTGTACATTCAACTGATGGTTTCAATATAGAACTTATTTGTGACAAATCAAGCCTTCCATGGTCAAGCAAAGGTAAAGAAAAATGAAAAATGAAAAATTCTCGCATTGAGACAGAGTCCTCACAACCGGTGGTTCATTGGATCGACAAGCTCAATTCAATCGCTTTATGAATGATAACGCCAATGCTATTCTCACTAAAACCATCTTAAAATTCGATTTGCTTAGTCCTTTGAATTTCTATTATTTCAACACGTTCACCCTCTTTGTAGGCCCACTGTTGATTCAAGATCCCTAGCACCATTTTTCAATTGATCCTACCCCACCCTTTAGGCTTCACACCATGACTCAAACACTTATACAAAACGCCACTTTGATCACCATGGACGCTGTGTTGGGAGACTTGACGCATGCTGACATATTAATTGAAGGCAGCGAGATCAAGGCCATTGGGCAGCAACTGAATGCACCGCTTGCGAAGACGATTGATGCCAGCGGCATGATTGTGACCCCTGGGTTTGTCAATGCACACATGCACACATGGCAAACCGCTCTCAGAGGCGTCACCAGCAACTGGACTATTTTGGAATACTTTGCCAACGTGCATGCAGGTTTAGCAACAAATTACACACCACAAGACCTCTACATCGCGACCTTGATGGGTGCTTTGAATCAAATCAATTGCGGTACAACCACTTTGGGCGACTGGTGCCATAACAACCCAACCCCGGAACACACTGATCAAGCCATTGAAGGACTCTTGGCCTCAGGAATTCGGGGAGTGTTCTTTCACGGATCCCCCAAACCCGATCCCAAGCCTGGACAAAAACACTTCAGTGAAATTCCTCACCCGAGGTCTGAGGTCGAGCGACTGTTAAAGGGGCGCTTTAAAAACCCGGATGGCTTGGTGACATTGGGATTGGCCATCTTGGGCCCACATTACTCCACCTACGATGTCGCAGTTCATGATTTTGAATTGGCCAGGGAGTTTTCATTGATAGCCAGTATGCACTGCGCAGGTGCTGCCGCCAAAACACCTGATGGCTGGAGTCGGTTGGCCAAAGACGGACTGATGGGTGACAACAACAACATTGTGCATGGTAATAATTTAAGCGATGAAGAGCTCAAGATGATGGTCGATTTGGGGGTGAGCTTCTCCCTGACACCTGAGAGCGAAATGACCCAAGGCCATGGCTTTCCCATCACGGGTCGGCTCCTGGAGCTTAACAGTGCACCATCTTTGGGAGTGGATTTGGAATCGGGCTACTCAGGTGAGATGTTCACGGTGGCCAGATTGGCACTTGCTGCTCAACGTGCACTCGACAATGCCCAGTCCAAGGCATTGCACCAAAAGCTCCCAGACACCTCCTCTATTTATTGTCGCCAAGCACTTGAATGGATCACTATCCGTGGAGCCCAAGCTTTGAAGCTCAATCACAAAATAGGCTCTCTAACGGTGGGCAAACAAGCGGATTTGGTCATGATCGATGCACAAGCCTTAAATATGTACCCTGTGCATGATCCGGTGAGCACTGTGATCATGCAAACAAGCTTGGCCAATATACACACTGTCATGATCGCAGGCGAGATCAAAAAGCAAGATGGCAAAGTGCTTCACCCACAATTGCTCGATGGCATGCAAGCCCTCAAAGTGTCTGGAGAGAGATTGATGTCGCAATTACGACAAAACCCCAAACACTGAATACCTAAACTAAATCAATCACACCTCCCAACTCTGCTCACCAAGACTGAATTGGGGCCTGCTGTTGGTTTTTTAACAATCAATAAATCTCATTTATCCCCTTTTTTTCTCCGTAATTACCCCAATTTAGACCCATAAAGTCGTTTTTCAGAGTCAATGCACCGATTTGGCCAAGGTTATTGCAATCAATTGTCATGCTTCTTGCTTATAGTGATGACAAAGATATAAATAATTTTGGGGACACGTGATGGACGAATTAAGTAAACCTTTAGTGGCAGTGAGTCAAATTGAGGCTCGTTATGCACTGCAGCCTATGGGGCGAGATTTAGAGTTGATGCAACTCATGGGGGACGAATTACCCCATTTGGCAGAAAAATTTTGTCAAGAGTTCCAGCAAGAGTCTCCCTCCATGACTCACCACCTCTTTAAACAAGGAAGTAACTACATCATCAAAGTCTTGGTGCAGCGCCACGGAATGCATGATGAATTTAGCATTTATTTGAACTTGAGTGCTTCGGCTTTTTTAATCAATGCTCAAGGCAAGAATTTTTCATTAATCACCGCCAAGGGTGTTTGCCAAGTGTTGGAAAAAATCATATTGACTCCTGAGCAGGAGATCAATCCTTTGCCTAAGGCATCAACTTCTTCTCTGGCATTTTCTTGATCCAAGGGTCATGCAAAACAATTGCTTGCGCCATGAGGCGAGCGGTCAATGTTTTTTGTTCCAGTGATTAGGGGTGAATTTAAACGAACGCCATCGTCTAGTATTTGGTGCCCCAGTGCTGGCGCAATACACACTTAAATAACACAGACTCAGTCCTTATCTTAGGCCAGTGGGGTGAGCTCTGTGATCAATCTAGCCATATTTATTGAGGTCTAGGCCTAGACTTATATTTAGCTAAAGAACTAGGTCCTGATCATGGCACAGGTCACTGTTTTTACTTCATTGGTATTAACTCCCCCGGGGCTCGGGGTAGCCAGTTCATTAAAATCGCAAGAGTCACTCGACTCGCTACGAGCCTAATCTCCAACGCCTCCCGAATGGTGTAAGCTCAAAGCCTCCGAAGTGTCACCATCCAAGCAATCAAGCATCTACGCAAATAAACTTAATTCAACATGAGCATTCAACTGACCCTCACGGGCGACGTCAATTTGATGAACGTCACTGACCCACACACACCCTTCAAACAAGTTCACGACACCTTGCAATCCTCCGACTTGGTCTTTAGCAATTTGGAGTGTTGTTTGTACTCGCCGCCCAAAGACCATTCTGTGGACAATGAAGGTTTTTACGCAGATCCTGACGTTGCCGCCAAAGCGTTGGCTCACGGACATATCCAAGGTGTGGGTCTGGCCAACAACGTCAACTATGGCTCTGAGGCAATTTTGCACTCGACTGCGGCGTTGGACCATCTGGGTATTGGCCATACAGGCGCAGGCGCAAACTTAGAGGCAGCTTGCAAGCCTTGGATTGCAGAAAAATCAGGGCTAAAAATAGGCTTTTTGGCGAGAACTTCGGTTTATTGGAACACACACCATGAGGCTCGAAAAAATACGCCAGGCGTGGCTGTTTTGAGAGGGCACACGGCCTATCAAGTCCCGGCTTACAAAGTTCAAGCCGACATCCCACCGATGAATCGACCCGGTATCCCGCCAGTCATCGTTACCTGGGCAGACCCAGAGTACTTAAAATCTTTACAGTCTCAGATCAAAGAACTCAAAAAAGAATGTGATCATGTCGTCGTGTCATGCCACTGGGGACTCTGGGAAGAGGTATTGGGTTATATGAAAGATATCGCCCACGCAGCAATCGATTCAGGAGCGGACATCGTTTTTGGTCATGGCCCTCATGTCTCCTTGCCTGTTGAAATTTACCAAGGCAAGCCAATTTTCTATGGTTTAGGTAGTTTTTCTTTTCATACAGGCCACAACGGCAGAACCCATGGAGACTGGGTAGGAATGATGCCGCAACTGACCCTGAACGCCAACAGCATTGAACACATGGGCTTCAAATTGGTAAGACACAACGAACACAACGAAACCTATTTCCCTGATTTGTCCAATGAGGCAGAAACCTTGGAGCGGCTTACCCGAGAAAGCGCCCTTTTGGGCTGCCAATTGAGTGTGAGCTCCAGCAGCGTGAGTGTTCAAGCAAAATGAAAACTCTTATTCGCGCTTTGCGCAAACTAGCCTTGAGTGTGTGGCTTCTCAACGCTGGGCTAGTGGGCTGGAGTGTCCAAGCTCAAGTTCTCGGCGCAGAGAGCTATCCTCAGCGACCCGTACATTTGGTCGTCCCATTTCCACCAGGGGGAGGCAATGATTTTATTGCTCGCTTTGTGGCCCAAAGACTCACCACTTCTCTCAAACAAGCGGTCATCATCGACAATAAAGCGGGAGCAGGTGGACTCATGGGCAACGAGTTTGCCATCAAATCCCCTGCCGATGGATACACATTGTTACTCGTCTCTGCTAGCTACACTGTCAATGCGGCCCTCTATCCTTTGAAATATGATCCAGTCCAAGATGTCAGCGCTGTGGCCCAACTCTCACAAGGTGCATTTGTGCTGGTGGCCAACCCCAATTTGGCAGCCAAGAATTTGACTGAGCTGATCGCTTTGGCCAAATCACACCCAAGAGATGTGACCATTGCCTCATCGGGTCTGGGTAGCATTTTGCATTTAAGCGCTGAACTTTTGATGAGCCAAGCTTCCATTCAGCTACTCCATGTTCCCTACAAGGGGGGTGGGCCCGCACTCAGTGACACCCTGTCTGGCCAAACACAATTGTTCTTCAGCACACCCTCTGTGGCTTTGCCGTTCATCAAATCGGGCAAACTCAAAGCTTTGGGCGTAACGACAAAGGAGCGTACACCCGTGCTCTCGGAGGTTCCGAGCCTGAGAGAGGCAGGTCTACCCAACTACGAAGTCAATGTATGGCACGGGATTTTGGCACCCAAAGGCACACCCCGCACCATCATTAGCAAACTCAATACCGAGATCAACCATGCGATGAATTCCAAAGACGCCCAAGAGTTACTGGAAAAGGACGGTGTGTACCCTGTGTCCGGTACGCCAGAACAGTTTCAAGCCTTGATCAAGCGAGAGACAGCCTTGTGGCAAGATGTCGTGAAAAAATCCAATATCACCCTTGATCCTTAATCCTTAAGATAGGATTGAACTACGGTTGAACCAAGATTAGGTCTCGCCCCCCATAATTTCAATCCCCTCCTACATCTCGTCCCCTTTTAGCCATGAACATGATACTTTGAGGCCATGAATAAACGTCACTTATTACAGGCCTTGTGTGCCGAGATTGCAGGGCTAAGCACACTCATCGGCATGCCCACAACGTTCGTTCGCGCCCAAACCAGTGACACGAACTACCCCAACAAAGCGGTTCGCTTGATTGTGCCTTTTGCCGTTGGCGGCTCTGGCGACTTGATCGCCAGAGTCGTGGCTGACAAACTATCGTCTCGATTGAACCAAGCTGTGGTGATCGACAACAAAGGGGGCAATGGTTCAATTTTGGGCACCGACCTGGCCGCAAAGGCTGTGCCAGACGGCTATACATTGGTGCTCTCCAATGGAGCTGCCATCACCGTGGGCCCTCTCATGGGGCAGTCCTTGGGATACAGACCCCTGGAAGACTTGGTTCACATTGCGCTTTTGGGCACCTTCACCAATGCACTCATTGTGCGAGCTGACCACCCAGCCAAATCCTTGGCCGACTTTATCTCTCTGGCCCGCGAGCATCCGGGGAAAATCAGCTACTCATCGGCTGGGGTAGGCTCCGCTGGCTTTCTCACGGGTGAACTTCTGAAGTACTTGTTAAAAATTGATATGGTGCACATCCCCTACAAGGGAACAGGGCCTGCGATGACTGATCTTTTAGGGGGTCAAATTGATGCCATGTTCAACGCCTTGATTGCGGCAACGCCTTACATCAAGGCTGGCAAAGTGAGGGCCTTGGCGGTGACGGCCTCTGAGCGACTACCCGATCATCCAGAAATCCCTACACTCAATGAGAGCGTTCCAGGTGCAGTAGGGGATGCATGGTTTGGCATCTCTGCCCCTGCCAAAACACCCCCTGGGGTGGTTGAGCGACTCAGAGTAGAGATTGGGAAATGTTTAGAGCAAACCGATTTAAAAACAAAACTGATGGAGATGGGACTCACCCCCAAATTCTTGGCCACAAAGGATTTTACTCAGTTCATCATGAATGAAAACAAAAAATGGGCCGGCGTCATCAAGGCGGATAATCTATCAGTCAATTGATGAGCACTACGAAACCATAAGCTCAACAACTTCAACTGTCCTACCCACTGTGGTATCCCCCTAAAGATGGAGGTGCCTTAAGTTTGTTTGAGCGACTCACGCAAACCCGAGATCATTGAAGTCTCAAGCAAGTACTCAAGAGCGCGTGCTGGATCGCGACTCACGGCCTGCAAGTTCTGCAAAGTTTGCTGGCGCTTTTCAACATCCTTTTCTTGCATCCTTGCGCGGTTCTTGGCTGACTGCTCAATCACATGTTTGATGGCAATGGGGCGGCGTTGGCGCTCATACAAATCAAGTAGTTCTCTTGACTCCCCAGCCAACACACGAGCGAGTTTGTCACCCAAGTTGAAGGCATCATGAACACCCCCATTCATACCCATGCCACCGCTAGGAGAATTGATATGAGCAGCATCCCCTGCCAAGATCAAACGACCCACCACATACTGCTTGACCACACGTTGATGGATTCGGTAGGGTCTCACCTCAAGAATATTGGCATGCTCACATTCAGGTGCAATCAATGACAATTTTGATCTAACCGATTTTTCTTGAACAGCTTCATCTATGGACTCGTTCAGACTTGGATACAAGCTCACACGCCACAGATGCTTTAGACGTAACAAACTAAACGTACCTTCAGGACTCCAACAATAATTGATAAAGGACAAATGAGGTAAATAATTATGAAAAGGAAAATCTGTCGCTGCTAAGATGGTAGTTTCCGGAAAGGTTTGCCCCTCAAACTCCAGTGCCATATTTTTTCGGACAACACTTTTGGCGCCATCGCAACCGACCAGATATTGACATGACCAAGTCTCAGCAACACCATCATGACGCTGTGTGTTCACCAAGACACCATTGGGCGATTGCGTCAAACCTTCCACCCTCACCCCCATGGCAATCTTGACCGTGTGCAAGTGAGTCTCAATAAAATTTTTCAAAAATTCGCTCAACCTCCACTGCTCACACTGCAATCGATATGGGTGGGCCGTATGGTCCTTCAAAATAGAGAGATCAAACTCTGCATACTCATGGGCTGGATGATTGCGCACTTGCCAAGTGGGTGCAATGAGACCCGCACTGATGAGCTCAGCCGTAATGCCTTGTTCATCAAAAAGGTCAAGCGTTGGAGGATGAAAGGTAGATGCCCTCAGATCTTGCTCAATGGTTTGATTGGCTTCAACCAACAGAACTCGCACACCTTTAAGCCCTAAACGCATGGCCAAGGTCAACCCCACTGGCCCCGCACCTACCACCACCACTTCGGCTTGATTCAAAACAAACTCCCTAAAAAGAATTTCACTCCAACCCCCCAAGTCGATCCAGCCAATGGGGCGAGCGCACCCAAGTGATTAATTCCTCAGTCTTTGGGTTGATGAGTTTGCAGCTCCACCAAGCTGTGGCCAACATACACGAGATGACAGGGATTCGACTTTGAAGCTGATTTCCTCGTGTCAGAGCCGACAAAGTTGGCATACCTGTACCAAGCATCGCGATGGCTTGAACGTCGGATTGAAACAATTTCTCCAAGGGTAAACTGGCTTGATCACTTTGAAGACTATAAATAGGGTGAAAAGTTTTGCCGTTCGCATCATCAAATACGCTTTGAACTTGCTCGACCTTCAGGCCATGTGCACGCCAATACTCCACACTGCTCGCAGTTAAACCAGGAGGATAGGGTGAGATCAAGGCAATGCGTGTGGCTCTTAAGCTCTTGAAGGCCTCAACCATTGCCAAGCCTGAGGTGGTGACGGGCAGTCTGAGTTGTGAACTCAAAAGCTCGATGGCATGAAGTTCCCCTTCGCGAGTTGCCAAATAGGAGCTCCCTGTGCACGCAACACTCAGGGCTTGGATGGGGGCGTTCCCAAATTGAGCGGCATGCTCAGACAAATGTTCAAAGTAATCGATAAGCCTAGCTTCGATGGTGGATTTGACGCTGCACATTCGGGCATTGAGCAAACCAAAGCCTCTGGGCAACATGGCCCAAAATTCTGGCTCTACCGTGGTATTGGCTTGCGGGGTTAAAACACCTAACAAGCCTTTGGATCCATAGGCCAACATGTTGATAGCGTTCGATATGTAGAAAATTTCCATTCTACTGGAGAGGAAGGATATGGGTTTCACCTCTTGACAAGAGTGCTTGCTCACTCATAATCGACCCACTTCATTCGAAGTGTAATTTGAATGCTTTCTTGTCAAGTTAAAACTCAGCTATCTTCGCGTCTAAATCCCACGTGATTTCGTCAACCTCAGACTCCCCGACTCCTCATCACCACCCCCAGTGACAGCGCCAGACATGAATACATTGAGCCGCACAACATTCTCTTTTTTCAAATTCTCATGGGTTAAATCTGTTGCTTGCTGTGCAATGCTCGTAACCTCCATGGGAGGAAGTCTCGCGCAAGACAAAAACAACACCACTTCGGGAACTGCCACCAGCCCAAGCATTGCCACGAACACCAACAACTATCCCAATAAACCCATCAAACTTGTCGTGCCCTTCATCCCAGGCTCCTTGGTTGATGTTGTTGGACGAGCTATTGCGGAGGAGATGCAAAACACATGGAAGCAATCGGTGGTGATCGATAACCGTGCTGGCGCCAGTACTCTCCTAGGTGCACGGGTGGTGGCCAGTTCGCCCCCCGATGGCTACACCCTTTTCATGCCCACGGTCACCACCTTCAGCATGGCACCCCAACTCATGTCTAAGCCTGGCATCGACCCCTCCAAAGAGCTCACGTTGATTGCCAAGCTAGCGGTCACAAATTTGTACCTGACCATTCACCCCTCTTTCCCAGCACGAAGTGTTAAAGAGTGGATTGAGGTTGTGAAAAAAAATCCAGGCAAATACAGCTATGGCTCGTCTGGTAATGGCTCACCCCAACACATTTTCATGGAAATTCTCAAACGCCAATTGAATTTGGATATCGTACATGTGCCTTACAAGGGCAGCAATAGCGGCATGCTAGATTTCTTATCTGGAAAAGTCGACATGGCATTTGTTGATGGCAGCTTGGCGGGACCCAACACCAAATCTGGGGCCTTGATAGCACTCGGATCTTCTATGACCAAGCGCTCCATGCTATTACCGTCGGTGCCCTCCATTGCCGATGCCGTCCCTGGCTATGACTGGTCAGGTTGGCTTGGGTTTGCAGGCCCGGCAGGAATGCCTCCGCAAGTGGTTGAAACTTTGGCTGATTTCTTAAAACACTACCAAGCCACACCTGCATTTGCCGCCTTGCTTGAAAAAGGTGGCATTGAGCCTGCCGAGTACATCAAACCCAGCGACATGGCAGAATTTGTCAAAAATGAGAACAAGCGCTGGGCCCCCGCCATCAAAGCCTCTGGCGCCACAGTGGATTAATTTTTTTGCAGTCAACATAAGTGACGTTTCAATCTCCTTGTTGACTGATGTTTCCCTTTTAACGATCTCACTCCTTGAAGCACATCATGAATACCCCCATTAGAAGAATCGTCACCGGACACAACGAGCAAGGATTGGCAGTGGTGGAAATGGACTCACCTGCGCCCAACAGCAAAGTTAGAAATGCTACGGGTCTGGTCAGCACCTTGGTTTGGGTGACCGATGAAACACCGGCCAAGTTAGACTTAAAGATTGACCGCGCTGATCGCACGATTGGTGTACCTCCTCCAGCCAATGGCTCTGTACTGCGGGTCGTGGATTTCCCACCCGTCACCCCTGAGCGCGCATCGGTCTCCCAAGCCGATGTATTAAAAGAGATGGGTGTCAGCGAGAGCTCGGATCAACCTGCAAGACATGCATTCATGCACCGTACAGCCAGTATTGACTATGCCATCGTGATGTCTGGTGAAATCGATATGTTGCTCGATGTCGGAGAAGTTCACCTCAAGAGCGGTGATATTATTGTCCAGCAAGGGACCAATCACGCTTGGGTCAATAACTCTCAATCCATGTGTCGAATCGCTTTCGTACTCATTGACGGCGTTGACCCATTGAAATCCAAAGGAGCTTGAGATGAAATTTGGCGTATTTGACCACTTAGACAGAGGTCAGGTGAACCTGACCGATCATTTTGAGAACCGATTGAAGTTGGCTGAAATTTATGACGCACACGACTTCCATGCGTATCACATTGCCGAACACCATGGCACTCCATTGGGAATGGCCAGTTCTCCCAGTGTCTTTTTGGCTGCAGTGGCTCAGCGGACAAAAAAGTTGCGCTTTGGTCCTTTGGTCTATACGTTGAGCCTCACCCACCCAATTCGCATCATTGAAGAGGTTTGCATGCTCGACCAAATGAGTGGTGGCAGACTTGAGCTTGGTATCGGACGTGGCAGCTCTCCTTACGAAATGGGCTACTTTGGGGTCAATGCAGAAAACTCAGGAAAACTCTACATCGAATCTTATGATGTGGTGATGATGGGTCTCAAGAACAGGGTGATCAATTTTGAAGGTGAACATTTTCAATTCAAAAATGTGCCCATCGAGCTTGAATGCATCCAAAAACCAACTCCCCCTATTTGGTATGGCATGTCCCAACCCCATGCGGTGCCTTGGGCTGCTCAAAACCATGTGAACATCGTTTGCAATGGCCCAGGAGCCCCAGTCAAAGCCATCACTGATCGTTACCGAGAGGTCTGGGGATCCACCTTTGGAGGAGACCCTGAGTTAGAGTTGCCGCTCATGGGCCTTGGGCGACACATCGTGATTGCCCCCACCCATGATGAGGCTTACCGTAGAGCGAAAAAAGGGTTTGACGCTTGGTACCGGAGTTTGCAACATTTATGGCGTGCCCACGGCAACCCCATGACAAAGTACTCCATTCCAGAGGACTTTGACACTGCTTACCGAGGTGGAATCGTTTTACTTGGAACGGCCCAAGACGTGACCGATCAACTCGCTGGAGAAATCGACAAATCAGGAGCCAATTACATTCTCACCCGATTTGCGTTTGGAGATTTAAGCTATGAAGAGTCAAAATATTCGCTGGAGAGTTTTGCGCACGAGGTGATGCCCCAATTTACTCTAAGCACCATGACCGCTTGATCTCTTACCCTTTAGACCATGCTACGAGGGAGCTAACCCAAAGCAGTGAGACATTTTAGGAGTGAGACCTTTTAGGATTGAGGTCTTACTCCTTATTAGTAAGCCAATTGATCAACTATTTTGTTGATACCATTGTCTAAGTTTGCCAAAATTCACCAAGCCATTCAACTGTGTTTGTTGACCCGATGCGTTGACCAAAATTGTATAGGGTGTCTCCCCTCCCCATTTCGGATCAACCTCATAGCGCATGAACTCATCAAAAGGAGAGGTCAGCTTGTAGTTGATCGCTTGTGCCAAATGCGCTTTGGCCAGCAACTGGGACATGATGCCGGTTGAGACATCGTCGACTTGAATGAAGACGACTTTGTAGCCTAAATTATCAGTTACAAAACGGCCCCATTGAGGCATCTCAGTCAAGCAAGGACCACACGTCACGCCCCAGAAATGAACGACGATGGGTGAGTTCGCTCGCCCATGATTACCGTTGCTGGGTGATGTGTTTTGGGTTTGAGCTTGAAGTAGGCTCCTCCACTGTCCTGTCGCATAGGGTAGCACATTGACCTTGCTAGCGACCGATGAATGAGGCGCAACGGGCGCAACAGGCGAAGCAGGGGTCGCGACAGCAGACTGCGATCGTCCCAAAGGAATCAGCAGCATCCAAAAAAAGAAATTGATAATTTTTAACACGTGATCACCTTTGGAGCGAACAATTGGTGAGAGGAAAAAAGGGGTCTCCCATG
The DNA here is from genome assembly GCA_036821105.1 of Limnohabitans sp. Classification (GTDB taxonomy): domain Bacteria; phylum Pseudomonadota; class Gammaproteobacteria; order Burkholderiales; family Burkholderiaceae_C; genus Limnohabitans. The sequence continues at coordinate 34,767 of DAISKH010000003.1, read as the reverse complement.
AGGCCTCGAATTTTCAACGCCTAATATCGCTGAGTCTAGCACTCCTCAAGGTTTTGGCTCAATCAAGATGCGTGATTGCGCCAGCGATCCCGATATTGAAAAAGCTGCTACGCGCTCAAGCCTTCAATGGAACGACTTCTCCGGTTTCGAACCACCGAAGGATTCTCTGAACCACGGCTTGGTGGTAGGACTCTATACCTTCTTCACTGGCATAGCCTAAGTGAGGGGTCAAGACCACATTGTCGAGTGACAACAAGGGATGGTCATGTGGGAGCGGTTCTTGCCAAAACACATCCAACCCAGCCCCCGCAATTGTTCTCTGCTGCAAGGCTTCTAGGAGTGACGCCTCATTGATCAATCCAGCCCTTGAGGTGTTCACCACGTAGGCAGTCTTTTTCATCTGTTCAAGCTCAACAGCCCCCACCAAGTCTCTTGTGCTCTCTGACAGCACCATGTGCAAGCTCACAATGTCCGAGCTCTCAAAGAGCTCTCGTTTGGAGACCGCCTGAACACCATGGGCAGATGCGCGTTCAGCCGTCATATGGGGACTCCAAACGACCACTTCCATGTCAAATGCTTTGGCAATCCTCGCCATTTGCTGCCCAATGGTTCCAAGCCCCACCAAGCCCAGTCGATGGCCCTTAAGGGAGCCAGAGAGCATGGGCTGCCAATGCCCTCGTTTCAAGGCCTGATGTGAAGGGGCGATTCTTTTGACCAAGGACAAAATCAACGACCAAGCCATCTCACCCGTCGAGGCTGAACTGTTCTTGGGCCCGTAGGCTGCACTGACAGCAATCTTCAAGCGCTCACACGCCTGAATATCAATAGAGCGGTTTCTCTGTCCAGTGCTCACAAGAAGCTTGAGCTTAGGGAGCTGCTCCAAAATACCCGCGCCAAACGCAGTGCGCTCGCGCATGGCCGTCACCACGTCAAAGTCTTTCAACCACTCGACCAATTGAGAAGGACTTTGGGCTGGTGTGTTGAAGACTTGAACAGTGGCATAGGGCGCCAACACTGACCAATCGGCCAAACTGAGCGCAAGGGACTGATAGTCATCCAAGATAGCGATTTTTTTTAACATTTAGACATTCAATTTTAGAAAAATGATGAAGCTCTCGGGTGAAGCCCAAACAAGACTCACATCAATGGCATTTATTCACCGAAAATCTGGGTCATGATGCAGTGGTTGAGCAGATACTCATCCAAGCAAAAACTTTGTTTGAATCTCACAAGTAATAACCCCCATCATCCATCGACCGCACGCGTTGAAATCATAGAGGGCCTAGCTTCCCAAGCCTTGAACCACTGGGCCAAAGCAATATAGCTATCTCGCCAAGCTGTGTCGATATATCGATAATCCAAGTAACCCAAAGTGCAAGCAATTGTGATGGTTGCAATATTGACTCCCTCTAGGCTTAGGGCAGGAACCTCGGCATTGAAAAAAGCCAGGGTGGCTTTGAATTTTTTATCGTAGGCCGCCAAAAGGTCTGCATCAGGCGCAATGCGTTCACGTTCATGACGCCACAAAATAAGCACATCCATCAAACCATTGGCTACGGCATGCCAGCGCAACAGTTTCCACTTACGCGGCGCATCTTGGGCAAATAAATCACCCTTGACCAAATCATTGAGATACTCACAAATCACCACGGAGTCCATCAACGAGGTGCCATCTTCGAGCACCAAGGTAGGTATTTTTGACAAGGGATTGTCAAGCATCAAAGCGTCGTGAGGTTTCTTTGCAGAGGCCACAGTGCGCACCAAGGTCAATCTCTCGTCCACTCCAAGCTCCTTGGCACACACAAGGACTTTACGAACAAAAGGAGAACGGGGCGACCAATGCAAGATCATAGTAGGAGCATTCACTCAACTGGCCGCGTGTTTTTGAGCGCGAGCTGCCAATTCAAGTTTGGCAATCGAGTGACGGTGAACCTCATCAGGACCGTCGACCAAACGCACTGTTCGCTCGCGTGCATAGGCCTCGGCCAGCCAAAAGTCTCCGCTCACTCCACCCCCACCGTGAGCTTGAATTGCCCAATCGATCACTTGACACGATACTTTGGGGGCCACGACTTTGATCATGGATATCTCTAGACGAGCAGCTTTATTTCCAGCCACGTCCATTTTGTGGGCGGCGTGCAAGGTGAGTAGCCGTGCTTGATCAATCATGCAACGCGACTCTGCGATACGTTCATGCCACACCGATTGGGTCGACAGTGGAGAGCCAAAAGCCACGCGACTTTGCAGTCGATCAATCATGGACTCCAAGGCACGCTCAGCCGCACCAATCGAGCGCATACAGTGGTGTATTCTTCCTGGACCCAAACGCCCTTGCGCAATTTCAAATCCTCGACCATCCCCGACCAAAATATTCTCCGCAGGTACGCGAACATTATCCAAACGAATTTCCATGTGACCATGAGGTGCGTCGTCATAACCAAAGACAGTTAGCGGTCTGACCACTTTGACCCCTGGAGTATTTCTGGGTACCAAAATCATGGATTGTTGGGTATAGCGAGGTGCAGAGGGATCGGTTTTACCCATCACAATGAAGATTTCGCACAAAGGGTTTCCAGCGCCAGAGCTAAACCATTTGTGGCCGTTAATCACATAATGATCACCTTCACGCACGATGGAGCATTGAATATTGGTCGCATCTGAGGAAGCCACAGCAGGTTCAGTCATCAAAAATGCTGATCGAATTTTGCCCTCCAACAAGGGGGTGAGCCACCTTGCTTTTTGCTCCTCGGTAGCATAACGCTGCAAAGTCTCCATGTTGCCTGTATCAGGAGCAGAACAATTAAACACCTCGCCTGCCCACATCACTCGTCCCATCACTTCGCAAAGTGGTGCGTAATCAAAATTGGATAATCCTTTGTGACCCTGATACTCATGTGGGAAGAATAAATTCCATAAACCATGTGCCTTGGCTTTGGTTTTTAGTTCCTCGATCAGGGGCAAAGGCTGCCAAGCATCTCCCGCTTTTCTGGCCGCCTCTAGCTCATGGTTATACCTAGCTTCATTGGGATAAATGAAATCATCGAAAAATTGATACAAACGCTCACGTATTTCAATTGTTTTAGGAGACAGTTCTAAAAACATAGCTTTTTTTCTTTCTAAATGGCAAATTTCATTTCGTCAGCAAGTCAAACTGAAGATCAAAATTGTCTAATTTCTCCGGGCTTCATCACGATCACTTCAGTTGCACTTTGTCCCAAGGCCTTGATGAAGTCCTCAGGAGAACCATTATTAAAAGGGTTGGTTTGATAATGCATAGGGATAGCGTATTTGGGCTTCAAAAACTCATTGATCGCGAAGGCGGCGCCTTGTGGATCCATGGTGAAATTACCACCAATGGGCAACATAGCGACATCTGGGTGATAGCGTTTTTGTATTAAAGCCATGTCACCAAAAACATCCGTGTCCCCAGCGTGATAAATCTTAAATCCATTCTCAAGCTCAATGATGAATCCCAGTGGCTCGCCGCCCGGTAGCGATTCATCCTTTTGGGTCACGGGGTTATTCCAAACATAGGTTGAGGAGTGCTCAGCGTGGACAGCAGTAATTTTCACGCCTGGCCAAGGGCTCACGGTCCCACCCTTGTTCATTCGAGGGAGTTGTTTGGCTGGCAAACTGCCCAAGTTCATCAGCGTTTGGCTGAAGTCTCCAGGTCCGTAGAGCGGGGATTGATTTTTGACAGCAATCTCTACCGCATCTGCCGTATGGTCCCAATGCGCATGAGTCACCAAGACCACATCGACTTTGCCCAATGCGTCCAAATTTTTGAGTTCCGTGGGAGTTTTGGGATTTTTCAAAATCCATGGGTCGATGATGATCACGTGCCCTTGAAGGGTGGTAATTTTGAAGGCTGACTGACCAAACCACTGGACTTGAATCTTTGACTGGGCCAGCGCGTTGGCTGAAAAGCCAACTGACAAGGGCAAGATCAACACAATGGAGAGCAAATTAAACCAATATTGAACGAGTTTTTTCAAAACAAACCCCTTGAGATTAAAAATCAAATGCCAAAAAACCGGCAAAGTTGGGCTAACCTTGCCTAGAATGCCTATTGTCCACAAAAAACCCCCACTTTCTCACCCGACTTTCCCCATACCAAGAGGATATGCACTATGACTCAACGTACCCTTTGGGGGAGACTCAATTCGATTAACGTGCAAAAAGTATTGTGGCTTTGTGAGGATTTGAACTTACCCTTTAAAAGAGTGGATGCTGGACTGCATTTTGGGGTGAACCAAACACCAGAGTACCTAGCCATGAACCCAAATGGGTTGGTTCCCACTATGAAAGAAGATGATTTTGTTTTGTGGGAGTCACACAGCATTTTGCGCTACTTGGCCAAAACCCAAGATCCCAGCGGCAAGCTTTACCCGCAAAGTCCTCAACAATCTGCAAGAGTGGATCAGTGGCTTGATTGGAGCAACACGACGGCTTGGCCACCCATGAGAATTTTGTTTTGGGGCTGGATTCGAACACCAGAAAACGAAAGAAATGTGCCGGAACTGGAGAAAAACCGGCTGATCATGCAAAAAATATTGAAGGTTATGGACGCTGAGCTTAGCCATCATACTTTTGTGGCGGGGGACCATTTCACGCTGGCCGATATACCTCTAGCGTTGATAGTTCACCGTTGGCTACTCTTGCCTATAGATCAAGAGAAATTGCTGAACGTAGACCGCTGGTTTGTTGAGGTCTCCAAGCGCCCAGGTTTTATAAAGTATGGAAGTTCTGCGCTGAGTTAGCTCCATCAAACCCTTAACTTGACGACTCTGACCACTTCACGCTGAAACTGCACGATGGATCTCCTTGCGCTTCACAACCCAACTCTTTGACCACGATACTGGGGTGGATCAAGTTCTTGAACAACCCTTCAAAAATAGCTGCGTAATAGTCACAAATGGGCTCACTGGCACGAATACCTCTACAAATTGGGTTACTCTCAATATAAAAGGTAATGGATTTGAAGACCTGGTAGGTAAATACACCACTGCCTACAAATGTCCATGCGTGATTTGATATCTCTCGCAACAAGAGCGTAATTGACCACCGGATGGGCAAACGTTTTAAGATAAAACGCAGAGGCTTGGATATCTTATTTTTCAACAAATAATCAGCCGATTTTTGTCCCGCTTGCCAAGAGAGTGTTTTGGCATGCGAGAGTCCATAGGTCTCAATCAGGTGCTGATGAATACGGCAAACATCCTCCTCGTGTACACGTCCAGCCAAGGGATGTGAGAGATATTGACTTAGCCTGGAGGCGATGAAAAAATCAATTGTCTCCCCAGTCCCAAAATTATCTTCCATGGTTTTAATAATATGCGCCATGGCATTAGATCCCATTAAATACGTGGGTGCAAATACATTCAAAGCATGTCTCCTCATAAAGTTGAACTTGCAATTTTTTATTTTGACTGAGAACCAGAGCAGGCAATTGATGAATCGATTGAACGCGGACCAACAACTTTGAATGATTTAGATCACCCTGCTTCACCAATGTGAGTAGTGAAAGATAGCAAAATTTATTTTTATCCAATTGACGTAAATCAAAGCCCATCAGAAAAATTAACCCATTAAAAACTTTTCCGATCACGATGCTGATGAGTTAATTTGAGTGAAGTGTTTGTGTTGGAGAGATTCATTCACTCTGTTTGATCATCGATTGGGTAAAACACCAGTACCTTTACCAGACCTAAAAGTTACACTTTAGATTTAACCCCCACCGAGTCACTCATGAAATTGACATCTCTCATTCTCACGGCTTTGTCTTGTAGTTTATTTCTCTCGATTTCTCAAGCACAGTCCTCCCAAGAAAGCGATGTGGCTGAGGGTATGAGAATATTTATGCAAAAGGGAAACTGCCAGGCTTGCCATGGATGGTCTGGTGATGGTCACAAAATGGATAATCAAATGCCCGATGGAGCCAATTTGCGAGAATCCAAAGTAGACCGAGTGGCATTTGGCATCGTCGTCAAATGTGGGATTTTGGGGACTGGTATGCCTGCTTTTGATAAAAATGCATACTTGGATGGTCGATGCTATGGAAAACGCAAGAGCGATTTACGCGAACTTGGCATCAAAATGTCAGATCCACCTGCGACACTTCAACCCAGAGAAATTGAAGAATTGGCCGATTTTGTGTTTGCAAAAATCATCGGCCAAGGTCCCATGAACCGAGAAAAATGCCTCGCCTTTTGGGGCAATGCCGATGGCTGCAAAAATTTAAATTGAACGGATCGAGCCCAACCTATCTATTGGAGCGAGATCAAAGCTTATTCTTACCCTGACAGTGACACCAACACTAACGCTAAAGGCTAGAGGCTAAAGCTGACAATTAACCTTTGTATCGCTTGTATCGATGGCGTACCGCCGTTTCAATTTAAGGCAAAAACAAACAAGTAGCTAGAGTTTTCTAGATTGTCAAATTTCACTGGATGCAAGTGACGACCACTGGTTTGGACGGCCAAGTACTGCTTAGAGCCAATGGAATAGGTTACGGGCGCGCCCTTAATGGGAGTGCCAATATTGAATCGCCAAAGCACCTCAAGAGTTTCATCGTTGTAAGCCATGACCCAACCATCTTGCAAGGTGGTAAAGATCACACCTCCCGCAGTGGCAATCACACCTGAGCGAATTTCAATATCAGTGACCGCTTTACCGATCACTTTATCGTGGACCGCATCAAACGCGGTGACAGAGCCGTAATACAGATCACTGGTGTATTGTCGTTTTTGACTTCCCGCTTCATCAATTCCACCATCTTTGCTGCGAAAGGCCACTTGAGCACCGTTTTGTGTAAAGCACCCTTCTGTACCCACACCATAGGCAATATTTTTGATGGGGTTGTAGGCTGTGGGTTGATGAGCAATACCACCATGCCAAGTTGGGCAGGTTCTTTTCATCGGATCACCCCGCAATGAACGAGCCTCAGGGTTGTAAATTTGTACGTCTAACTTGGGGTCGTATTCAATGGGCATGCCCGTTTTTTGATTAAGTCCTTTGGTCCAATTCAAATCGTTGACGTATTTTTCGCCTTGAATAAATTTACCATTCGTGCGGTCTAACGTATAGTAAAAACCGTTGCGTGCAAAGTGCCCCACAACTTTCTTTTTCTCTCCCCGTATGGTGGTGTCATAAAGCATATGAATACCGACTTCGTCATAATCCCACGAGTCATTGGGGGTATACTGAAAATGCCAGGCGAGTTTACCCGTGTCAATATTGATCGCCACAGCAGAGTTGGTATAAAGATTATCTCCCGGTCTTGCTTGGGGGTCATATTGTGGAATGGGGTTGCCAGTTCCCCAAATGGTCAACCGAGTCTCAGGATCGTAGGAGCCGGTTTGCCACAAGCCACCACCTCCGGTTTTCCAAGCGTTGTTATGATCCTTCCAGGTCTCACTTCCAGGCTCTCCTGGCTTGGGAACAGCATACCAACGCCAGAGCTCTTTGCCAGAGCGAGCATCCAAGGCGGCGATCCACCCCCGGGTCTTTCCGTCCCCAGCACCATTGGCAATAATGATCTTTCCCTCCACAGCAATGGGAGCTGCAAAAAATCTCTCACGTGAGCCAAATTGATCGGTCACAGCCACCATTTTGTCCCAAACGATATCACCCGTGTCTCGATTGATTGCAATGACCCGTCCGTCTGGCAAGTTGGCAATCACCAAATCTTCCCAAAGCGCAATACCTCGAGTTCTGGATGGGTTTCCTTGGTGTTTGACGCCTGGGTCTGCCACCCAAACAAACTCACCCTTGTTGGGGTTTCTAGCATCAATTTTGTAGACGGTCCCCCAGCCATCGGTGGTGTACAAAAATCCATTATCGACCAAGGGGTTGACCTCATTTTCAGGCCCATTCGAGCCCACATCGGCCATACCTCCAAGAGCCATGGCCCAAACCATTCTTAGATTTTTAACGTTATCACGGTTGATTTGACTGAGCTTGGAGTACCGGGTGGAGCCATAGTCTCCGTTCATCATCAACCAATTTTGAGGTTCATTTTGTGCATTGATCAGCCGATCTTTACTCACTGTCAAAGCGTATTCAGCAGCAAATATGGACAATGAGCTTAAACTCAATGTAGTCAAAAGAACCCATTTGATTATGTTCATAAACGTTACCTAAAAGATATTGGGTCATTGTGAATAAGTTTATTGATATAAAAATAAGTAAAAACCATAGGCACAAAACGTGTCAAAGTCTTCAAGAGTTCAAACCAAGAGTAGAGCTTTCGTTCAAAATGGACCTGTGCGAACTCCAATAAAAAAGGGTGGAGTCGGCTTGACATCCACCCAATCGAGTTTGAAATAATCGTTAATTTAAAAGCTTAGCAATTTTTAAATTTTGCGGGTCTTTTTTCTAAGCGAGCTCGCATGCCCTCTACCTTGTCTTGAGTTGAAAAGAGCAATTGAAAGGCTTTGCGTTCATAGTCCAATCCTTGCTCTAGGGGCAAGCTCATGCCCTCAATCACCACCTTTTTGATCGATTGAATTGCTAGCTGAGGACCTGCGCTGAGCTCCTTGGCGAGTTGCAAAGCTCTTGTCTCAACTTCATCTGGAGCAACCACCTCACTGACTAAACCCATTTGAAATGCCTCTTGCGCTTTGAATAAGGCGCCCGTTAAAAGCCATTTCATGGCTTGGAACTTACCCACCGCACGAGTTAAGCGTTGCGTGGCTCCACCTCCTGGCATGATGCCGATTTGAACCTCGGGTTGTCCTAGCTTGGCGTTCTCACTGCAGATGATCATGTCAGCGTGCATTGCCAACTCAAAACCGCCTCCCAGAGCATAGCCCCGCACGGCCGCAATCACGGGCTTGGAGCAAGAGCTGATGGCTTGCCACAAACGATCCATTCGACGTTCAATAATTTCAACAGGACTTGCATCAACGTATTCATTAAGATCCGCACCTGCACAAAATGCTTTTTCACTTCCACAAAGCACCACAACTCGAACGCTTGGGTCTTGATCGGCAGCCGTAAATGCCTTGGCCAATGCATGTCTCAATTCCAGATTCAATGCATTGAGTACTTCGGGTCGATTCAATCTCAATACCAAAACACCTTCGGAGGGATGCTCTTGAAGAATGATTGAGGAGCTCATTGGGGTTGGCCTTTTGTGGTTAGGGGTTGAGCAGTGTTTTCAGACTCATTTGGAACCAAACACAGGGGTTCTTTTTTCAAAGAAAGCATTCACCGCCTCTGTGTGGTCTGCCGTATGGTGGGCCAAGCCTTGAAGGACTCCAGCTCTCACCAAGGCTTCATCCATACTGCAACCTCTGGCCTCTTGGAGCAATTGCTTTGTCCATCGAAGAACTTGGGGTGGATTTTGGGCGATTCGGTGAGCGAGCGACAGTGCCTCTTTCATCAACTGCTCAGGATCAAAGACTTCACTCACCAATCCGTAGCGCAGTGCTTCTTGGGCGTCAATGCTCTCGCCTGTCAGAGCCATTTGAGCCGCACGAGCGTACCCGATGGTTCTGGGCAACAACCAACACCCGCCATCGCCGGGGATGATGCCAACTTTCACAAAACTCTCTGCAAAAACTGCTCTCGATGAAGCCAAGCGTATGTCACACATACATGCCAAGTCATTGCCAGCACCAATCGCTGGACCATTCACAGCAGCAATGATGGGGACTTGAAGTTTTTCAAAAGCTCTTGGAATTCGTTGAATCCCAACCCTGTAGTTTTCAGCAATTTGCTCTGGACTTCCTGAGAACATTCCTTCTCGGTCTCGCATTTGTGCAACATTACCGCCGGAGCAAAATGCAGATCCAGATCCAGTCAAAATCGCACTACGAATGCCCATATCAGCATTGAGGTAGGTAAAAATATTTTCAAAGGCTGCAAACATTTCCTCACCACTCAAGGCATTTCGAGTTTGGGGGCGATTCAAGGTCAATACGGCCACGCTACCTTGACGTTGGAACAAAATAGGAGCATCTGGGTCACTGGATAGCGACGGATCAAAAGCCAGTGATTCAGCACTGGGCGCGGATGTTGAGTGTGAGTGAACGTTCATGCAAGAGGTCTTCAATCTAAATTGTGAATGAAAGGTGAGCCGTATAAATTTGAAGTGACGACTTCAAAGTCCTAAGACTCGCTCAGCATTGCCGTGCATGATTTTTTCCATCACCTCTGGTTTGTAGCCCAACTCATCCCATTCTTTGAGTATGCGCTCATACGGCAAGCTTGGGTAATCACTTCCAAACATAATTTTGTCTTGCAATCTTCCACGGATATCGACCTTTAAGTTACCCGGAAAATATTTGGGCGCCCAGCCTGACATTTCCCAGTAAACATTGCCCTTGTGCAAGGCAACGGCCGTAGTCTCCTCTACCCAAGGCCAACCGGGGTGAGCCATGATGATTTTGAGGTTAGGGAAATCGGCTGCCAAATCGTCAATGTGGGAGGGATGGGCATGTCGAACGCGTGCACCATTGCCCCCAGGCATGCCCGCGCCCATTCCTGTTGTGCCCACATCAATCATGACGGCAGCTCCCAAGCCATTGATCACTTCAAACAAATCGTAGTGCCGGCGGTCGTTGACAGCGAAGTGCTGCATGATGGGGTGAAAGTGAAAGCCAATAAAACCCAATTCTTGAACTGCTTTTTTAGCCTGCTGAATTGCAATCTCGCCTTTAGCGGGCTCCACTGCACCCCAACACTGAATGATGCGCTCGGGGTGGCGCTTCCACATTCCATGCACATACTCATTGGTGCAAGGAGGAGACGCTACGGTGGTCTCGAGGTCCAGTGCGACCAAGCACGCTTGAACACCCGCTTGCGTGAACTCCTCCACGACTGCGGCTTCATCTTTGGCTACCCAGTCGCGCTTCCAATACCTCGCAAGCTCTGCCGGATAAGGCCCTTGGGAGTCGATCCAAGTCTGGGTTCCTGGGTAACAATGTAGATCAATGATTCGCATAATTTCTTCTCTTGTTCATGTAAGTTTAAAAAGTCAACTGGCGTGTTGGATTAGGACAAAGCAACGCACGCAATGAAAGGGTGGCGCATTAGTGGGCTAGACGCTCATCGTCCATCTTTTTGGTGATCCACTCGCCCAACGCTTTTTTGGATACTTTTCCAAAGGTAGAGACGGGGAAGTCGTTCAAGACTTCAAGTCTTTCGGGCAACTTGAATTTAGCGATCTCTTTGGTGAGTAAAAAGTCCACCAACTCTTTAAGCACCAAGGTTTGATGGGCCTTTAAAATCACAAAAGCACACATCTTCTCACCCATATTCGCGTCTGGCATGGGGACACAGGCCACATTTTGGACGCTGGGGTGCATGAGAATCAAATTCTCGACCTCCTCTGCACTGATCTTTTCACCGCCTCGATTGATCAAGTCTTTCTTTCTTCCCTCGACGACGTAGTTGCCCGATGGATGCTGACGCATCAAGTCCCCAGAACGGTAAAAGCCATCCACCGTGAACTGTTTGGCATTGTATTCAGGCACGCCGTAGTAGCCTCTAAGGGTATAGGGGCCTCTCACGGTGAGCTCACCCACTTCGCCCATGGGCACAACGTTGTCATCCTCATCAAGCAGCATCACCTCATCGTCTTCGCAAACTGGACGACCGCAAGTATTCATGACCACATCTTCGGGGTCACTTGAGCGCACGAACATGAGGGTTCCCTCAGACATACCGAAGTTTTCTTGAACAAAAACACCAGGGATGAGTGACTTGGTTTTGAGGCGTACCTCAGGTTGCATTCGTTGGCCACCGCTTTGAATGAACTTCAAGCTCGATAAATCAAACTCCGTGACACTGGGATCATTGATCAACCGAATCAAAAGAGCGGGTACCACCTTCAGGTGTGTGACTTTGTGCTTTTGAATCAATGCAAACATTTCAGCGGGACGGGTATTGTGGTGTACAACGACCTTACCACCATTGAACATGAATCCTTGTATTCCTGGGCACGCCAGAGGTAAGTTATGAGCAATGGGGAGGACCAACAAGAGGACTGAATCTTGATTGACCTCGCACACCTGGGCGGCAACCTTGGAGTTGTAGGCGTAATCGTTGTTCGTTCTTGGGATTAGTTTAGGAATACCAGTGGTTCCACCCGAGAGCTGGAAAATGCAAGGATCCAGCGGGTCGATCTTGATCCCAGTCAATGCTTGAATGGGCAGAGTTGCAGGCTTATTGATCAAATCCCTCAATGAATGCTCACCTGGCTTGGGATTACCTAAAACAACCTTGAATTTCATGCAGGGATGCTGCTCTTGGACCCGGTCCATGATGGGGGAGAACTCAAAGTCACCCGATTTCTCAGGGTAGACGCACATTGTGGCCTCGGCGAGCTGAACGAATTGATTAATTTCAGCAAAGCGATGGGTCACCAATGCAGCAATTGGAATGGCACCAATCTTTTGCAATGCGAAGTACAACAAGACAAATTCATGAACATTGGGTAAGGTGGGCACCACACGGTCCAAGGGTTTTAAACCCAGATCTAATAAGTTAAGCGCCAAATTGGTAGTGATGCGGTCTATATCGGTGTAGGTAAACGAGTGCTCACCATCCACCAAGGCAACACGGTCGTTGTAGCGCTCATAGACGGTCTTGAACTCATCGCGTAAAGGACGGTCTTGCCAGTAACCTCGTTGGCGGTAACGTTGGATGAAAGAATCGGGAAAGGGAACAAAACCTTTTAGCATGGCGGTCTCGCAAAAAGAAGTTGAAATAAGGAGGCACTAAAAATTCACACGTAGCCCCCACCAATGAGTTCAAGTTGAGGAGGTAAAGCCACCGTCAATCACGATCACCTCACCCGTCACGAAGCGGTTACCCTCAATGAGTGACATCATCGTTTGAGCCACATCATCAGCGGTGACGCATCGCTTTAAGGGTGTCAATTTCGCACGTTTACCCATCAAGTCGTCGTACTTATCACCCAGCATTCGTTGCATCCAGTCACCCTCCATCCAGCCTGGCGCAACGGCATTTACACGAATATCGGGCCCTAAATTCCATGCCAACGTCTTGGTAAGGTTGACCACAGCGGCCTTACTAGCAGCATATGGCAGTGGTTGTGGGCCAGGTCTCAAACCGACAATGCTGGCCGTGTTCACAACACTGGGATTGGTCCCTTTTTTGAGCCAAGGCACTGAAGCACGTACAACTTGAAACATGCCTTTGACATTGACAGCAAAGGTGCGGTCCCACTCATCCATGTCCAAACTCTCCAAGTCCTTGACCTTCCAAGTCGCCGTGGTCCCTGCATTGGAGACCAACGCATCGAGATGACCAAAGGCTGCTCCGACTTGATCCAACATCGCGCGCACATCGGCGTCAATGCTCACATCGCACTGCACCAACAAGGTCTTTGCCCCCAAAGCCTGGGCCTCAAGGGCGGTCTCTTGCGCGGCTTTTGCACTAGAGGCGTAATTGATGGCCACGTCATACCCAGCCTTGGCCAAGGCCAACACGGCACTCTTACCGATGCCAGTCGCACCACCGGTGACCAATGCTTTTTTACGTTCTGTCATGGTTCTTCTTTCCTTATAAAAAATGTTCATGGTGCATGAGGCAACTCTGACTTGAGAGGGATCACAAGACAGTGCCGATGCCAGCCAAAGGAAGGACGACTGTAACTTGAACTAGAGATACTAAAAAGATGGCAAAATATGACCACTGATACTTTTTTGTTATCCCAAAATTCACACAACTTGAATCTTGATCTTTAAGTGTAATTGGAGCTCCCAGCCATGAAACTCAACCAACTCCGCGACCTGATGGCCATCGTTGAGCGCGGAAGTTTAAGGGCAGCAGCAAGGCACTTAGGACAGGCTCAACCTGCACTGACCCGAAGCATTCGATTGCTTGAACAAGACTTGGGAACTAGTCTTTTTGAGCGTGAGGCCAGAGGAATGGTGCTCACACCAGCGGGGAAACTCTTTTACCAACGCGCAAGCCTAGTGGTTCATGAATTACGACACGCCAGAGAGGAGCTTGAGCAACACAAGGGGATGATGAGCGGAACTGTGGTAATGGGCCTGTCCATCATGCCTCACGTGGGACTCCTGCCCCAGGCCTTGCCTAGATTCAGAGAAAAATTCCCCCAGATCAAACTCAAAGTGATTGAAGGACTTTATCCTGCCATTGAGCCAGGGCTCAGAGATGGGAGCATTGACTTTTATCTGGGCGCTGCTCCCGAAGAGGCCATCGAGAGTGGCTTGATCAGCACCGAACTGGCTCAGAACACTCGAACCGTAGTAGCTCGGAAAAATCACCCCTTGGCCAGTGCGACCAGTATTGCTGACCTCAAAGATGCCCAATGGGCCAGCACCTCAGTGAGCTTTAATGCAGAAAATGACCTGATTGAACTTTTTACAAAACACAGATTGCCAGCCCCCAAATTGATGTTTCAAGCCAATTCGGCATTGAGCCTGATGGTAGCGCTCACCAGCACAGACTTGATCGCTTTGTTGCCCGTGCAATGGAATGATTTTCACCTCACCAAGGATGCCCTGCAAGTTATTCCAATCAAGGAAATTTTGCCTGCACCCTCCATCGTTTGCATTCAACGACCGGGCCTACCTCTTACACCTGCGGCACAGTGGATGTTTGAAGGCCTCAAAAACGCTCTCTAAAAGCGTGCACTTAAAAAATCCTTCAAAATATACCTTCAAAAAAAGACTCACCCGAAGTGATGACCGAATAGACAAGCGGACAGATCAATTGTGTGGCCTAGCGCCTTGTGCGTTCTTGAAAAGCCCCCCTTTTTTACAAGTCCAAAATTAAATCCAGGTCATTGGTTTGAAACATCGGGTTAATATAGTGGTGTTCAATTGCCCCCTTGGTGACGACTTTGGTGCAAGCGCGCATGCCCATCATGCTTGAACCACCCTAAATTACTAAAGGCACCATGCGTCACGCTGAAAATTACCAAAAACTCCAAGACGTGATGACTACCTACGCACCTTGGGTCAAAACGTCCGCCAATCAACTCTTGTCTTATTTGGACTTGAAAGACAAAACCGTGGTCGACTTTGGATGCGGCCGAGGGACATGGCTTGAAATGGCCCTGAGCCATGGTGCATCAAGAGTTTTGGGCTTGGATACCCATGCTTTGGAAAACGAGACCCAACGTATTCCAGTTCAATACGTGGATTTGGCTCAAACGGTTCACTTGGAGGAGAAATTTGATTTTGCGATGTGCTTGGAAGTTGCTGAACACCTCCCACCCAGTTCAGCGTCTGTTTTGGTAAGCTCATTGTGTCAAGCAGCCCATATTGTGGTCTTTTCTGCAGCCATTCCAGGACAAGGAGGGATGTATCACCTCAACGAACAACCACCAGCCTATTGGCATGAGCTCTTTTTGACTCATCAGTTTGAGTGCTATGATTTTCGGACCCTCTTTTGGAACGATGCGCTGATTCAACCCTGGTACCGTTGCAATACCCTTGTTTTTGCACACCGCGATGCGGCCAAACGGTTGGGCAACCTCACTCAATACAAAGTTCAAACCCCATTGCATTTGGTCCATCCCGATATTTTCAAGGCCTATGCTTTGAGCGATCAAAATGTCATTTTGCACTATGACGCTGTTAAATTGCACTGGTACCCAGAGTTGTTTGCCGCTGAAGATCACGACTCCAACTGACCACTCATTTGTAGGGCGGGTTGCATATTGTTGATGCAATAAAAACTCAGAGATGATCTAAAAACTATTGTTAACCCTTAAACAGTAAACTTTTTTTGATGCTCCAATAGCGACAAACTTTAATTAGTCTGACTATGAAAACCATGCGCCTCTCCTCCCTCAGCAGTCTTGTCATTGCCTTATTGATCTCTCCATTAGCCTTGTGGGCTCAAAACTCCGCCAAACCCTGGCCAAATAAGCCCATCAATTACTTGGTGGCGTTTCCAGCAGGGGGGACCACAGACATCTTGGCACGAGTAGTCTCTCAAAAATTAGGCGCCGCTCTTGGCACCACCATCGTGATCGATAACAAAGGTGGGGCAGGTGGCAGTGTGGGCTCTGAGATAGCAGCAAGGGCCCCAGCAGATGGTTACAACTTACTAGGTGGCACCATCTCTTCGCACGCCATTAACGTGAGTCTTTACCCCAAGCTCGGTTACGATCCCGTCAAATCGTTCACTCCCGTTTTTCTATACGGAACCAATCCCGTTGTTTTGGTCGTCTCCGCCAATAGTCCCTTCAAAACACTGAAAGACCTATTAACTGCAGCGAAGGCCAACCCCGACAAGCTCACCGGCGCTTCAGCAGGAAATGGCACCTCCCAGCATTTGGCACAGGAGTTGTTGGGTTATAAAGCTGGTGTGAAGTTCACCCACGTTCCCTACAAAGGCAGTGCACCAGCCATCCAAGATGTAATCAGCTCTCAAGTCGACTTCATGTTCGACACCACAGTCGTAGCGGGTCCACAAATTCAATCCGGTAAATTAAGAGCCTTGGCCGTAAGCTCTGCGAAAAGGCTCTCAGACTCACTTCCTGATACACCGACCGTGGCCGAAACTGCCTGGCCTGGGCTACAAAATTTTGAAGTGGTCTCATGGCAAGCCTTATTTGCACCTTATGACACACCCAAGCCCATCGTGGATCGTCTCAACCAAGAGATCATGAAGATCATGCAAACCACTGAAATGCAAGAGCGACTCAAAGGTCTGGGAATGCTCCCATCATTCATGACGCCTGATCAAATTTCTAAATTCCAAAAAGAAGAAATTGATAAATGGGCTCAAGTGATCAAAGCGGCCAACATCAAGGTTGATTAAAAGGTACTGAAGGCAAAGATCGTTTTCTCAACTTTGGGCACCCCAGGCACGATGAGTGGCATTTGAAAACCAGGGCAATTGGGTGCATTGGGATAAGCTTGAGGTTCAAAACAAAGCCCTTCTTGCTGTTGATAAAACCTCCCCTCCTTGCCCCTTCCCTGACCAATCGTAGCTGATGGGTTTAAGCCAGTGTAAAACTGCATGGCGGGCTCAGTGGAAGAGACCTTCATAGAACGCCCAGTTTTTGGCGCATAGACTTCGGCACAGAGCTTCAAACGCGTTTCCTCACCATTTGGAATGACCATCGGTGCACGGTCCATCAAAAAACAATCATCAAATCCAGTTTTGTTCCAATTGACCAAGTGTTGCTCCAGGGACCTTCGTGCACTCAGGTCATAGACCGAATGTTCAGTCGAGATCAATTTCCCAGTGGCCACTAAACGCTCATCCACTTCGAAATACCGATTTGAGTGAATCACCACTTCATGATCCATGGCGCTACCAGAGTCGCAACCATTGAGATTGAAATAAGGGTGAGGCGCAAAACTAGCAAAGGTGGGCATCTCAATGGCGCTTGCCTCGTAATTGATCTCTAAAGCGTTGTGTTGGGTGACCCGGTACTCCACCTTGAGATCCAACGCGCCAGGGAAACCCATTTCGCCATCGGCAAAACGGTAGCTTAAAAGCAAACGATCGGACTGCACCTCTTTAACACTGAGTGCTTTAAAGCGAAGACCCTCCAAACCACCGTGCAAGCAGTGAGGACCATCGTTGGCGTTCAGATGGTAGTGCTGGCCGTTGAAATTCAATTGTGCTTGAGCAATTCGCCCTGCATAGCGACCAATGAACGCTCCTACTGAACTGCGCGCCGCGATGGTGTCATCTATGCTGGCGTAACCCAACACCACATCATCCATGCTCCCTTTGTCGTCTGGAGTGATGATTTGTAAGATTCGTGCGCCATAGTTGGTTAGAGCCACTTGAAACCCCGAGTCATTGGTGAGGACAAAGAGATCTAAGGGGATGCCATCCAAGTGACTTTGGAACAATTTGCGTTTCAATGGAGTCATGATTTTTAAGAATTAAAAATTCAAGTACCATCTTACTCCAGAGATTTGATATCCTCTTCCCCCAAGATCATAGGAACCGAAATGAGTACCAAAACACGTGGCAGTTGGGTTCAGAGCGCCAACGATGACGCTGGCGACTTTCCGATTGAAAATTTACCATTTGGCCGTTTTATAAAGAATCACGATCCCCAATCCCGTCCTTATATTGGCGTGGCCATTGGCAATCAGGTTCTCAACCTGACTGAGCTGGCTTACAAAAATTTGTACAGCAATGCTTTGATCACCCAACCGGTTCAAGAACTTTTGGATCTTTTCAAAGACTCGAAACTCAACGCTTATATGGCCAGGTCTTCCAAGGACCACCAAATGTTTCGCCAATTTTTAATTCAAAGTCTGGGTACCCATAGCTCCCTTCAGTCACAACTTAGCCCATTCCTGCTCTCACAAGATGAGGTCACCATGACACGGCCGTGTGAGATAGGCGACTACTCTGATTTCTATGCCTCAATTCACCACGCAACAACGGTAGGGGCCATGTTTCGCCCAGATCAACCCTTGATGCCCAACTACAAATGGATTCCTATTGGCTACCATGGCCGTGCCTCCTCCATTGTTATCTCAGACACCCCCATCCGACGCCCTAAAGGACAAACCAAAGGCTCAGGCAACCAGCCCCCTTATTTTCAACCTTGTCGACGACTTGATTATGAACTGGAACTGGGCATCTTAATCGGCGCTGGAAATGCCTTGGGTGAGCCCATTCCCATGGCCAACTCCAAGGAGCATTTTTTTGGTTTGTGTATTCTCAATGACTGGTCAGCCAGAGACATTCAAGGCTGGGAATATCAGCCCTTGGGCCCCTTTTTGGCGAAGAACTTCGCTAGCACCATCTCACCTTGGATAGTGACACGAGAGGCCTTGGAGCCCTTTGCTCGAGAGTTCACCCGTATGGATACTGACCCTCAACCCTTAGAGTATCTTTCAGACTCAAGTGTCTTATCCAAAGGTGCATATGACATCCAATTGGAGGCTTGGCTAGAGACCCAGCAAATGAGAGAACATGGAATCGCCCCCGTCAAATTGATGGAGTCGAATTTTCACGAAGCCATGTATTGGTCGTTGTTTCAACTGATCACCCATCACTCAAGTAGCGGCTGCAACCTCAACCCTGGAGACCTATTGGGTACGGGCACCATGTCTGGTCCACAAAAACACCAAGCCGGCTCTTTGTTGGAATTGTCTGAGGGGGGTAAGACCCCACTGACCTTACCGAGCGGTGAACATCGGACGTTTTTAGAAAATGGTGACACCATCACACTTAAAGCATTTTGTGAGCGTGAGGGTCACCCTCGAATTGGTTTTGGTCAATGCCGTGGAACCATCACTGCTTAAGGCGGGATACTTTTAAAATTCAGCTGACTCTGATGACCTGTGGCGAATCGCATGGATTTAAGCTTCACTTTTTTATTCAATAATCAGCCATGAAAAAAGCCACCGCAAGCACCGCCATGCTTTTGTGCTTGGGCTTGATCGTTGCCTCACACTTGGAGACACAGGTCTTGGATGGAGAACGGATTTTTGTCGTTGATTCCGTCTACTTTGACATTCATGGCTACCTCCAAGAAAAAATCACTGCCTTCAAAAATGTACTCTCCTCTCAGTGCAGTTCGATTGAGTACCTAGAGGAAACCAGCCCAGATTTCGCCAGCTCACTGAATGCCGTCCAACAATTCAGTCCTCCTGACTCTAGTACGGCAAGAATCACTCAATTGGCTAGGGATGGTGAGTGGCTTTGGGCTGAGGTGAGTTTCGAGAAACTCGAGCCCGTCGTTCTTCTCCTCAAGCACACTCCCCAAGGCTTAAAAATTTGGGATGGAGCTATCTGGAGTGGTCCAACGCATCCTTGGCGCGTCAAAAATTCAATTGAAAAATACTTAAAAACTAAAAGTCCGCTTCCGAGTCACCGCCTTTTAGAGTGCGTTAATCCAAGTGCCGGCGTGTTTGCAAATCAATAAGATTTGAAATTCAATCATGTGCAGAGCATGTCCATTGGAATCCCCATCTGGACCATTAAGCCTAGAGGCTACTTCAAGCGCAATTAAAATGCGACAATGATTCAACTGCAATGACTCACAATCCAACATCATTAGAATAAAAAAAGCACTGGATTAAAACAGCATGAAAATTGAATCTGTCTCTGCAGAAAAAGAAAAAGCCTTGAATGTTTTGTTGTGGCTTGTCGCCTGCGGCTTTTTCATGCAAACCCTTGATGCAACCATTGTCAACACCGCCATCCCAGCCCTTGCGATGTCCTTACAAGAGAGCCCATTGAGGATGCAATCGGTGGTGGTGGTCTACTCCTTGGCCATGGCCATTTTGATCCCTGCTTCAGGATGGTTGTCAGACCGATTTGGCACTCGGCGAGTCTACCTAAGCGCCATCGTCCTTTTTGTGTCTGGCTCCATGATGTGTGCAGCCTCCAAAAGCTTGGCTGAAATTCTCTTGTCTCGAATCATTCAAGGTGCAGGCGGAGCATTACTTTTACCCGTAGGACGATTAAGTATTTTGAGAGCCTTTCCGAGAAACCATTTTCTCGCAGCCATGAGCTTCATTGCAGTCCCAGGGATGATGGGACCTTTATTAGGTCCGTTTTTAGGTGGCTGGTTTGTCGAACACGCCTCTTGGCATTGGATTTTTTTAATCAATCTGCCCGTCGGCCTCATTGGCTTGGTGTGCAGCTTGCTTTATCTGAAGGGGCCACCGCTTGAGAGTGTCATTGCCTTTGATTTTAAGGGGTATGCCTATTTAGCGGTCTGCATGATTTGTTTTGTATTGGCCGTCGATGCTCATTCAAGCCTTCAATTAAGCAGCCTGCAAATCTTAGCCATGATTGCTTTGGGGTTGATCTGTATTGCGTTTTATATCCAGCATGCAAAAAGGTATGAGCAACCCTTGTTTTCTGCACACTTATTTAAAACCAGATCATTAACGTTGGGCTTATTGGGTAATTTATTTTCCAGATTAGGAAGTTCAAGCATTCCCTTCTTGGTTCCACTCATGCTTCAAGTCAGTCTGGGCTACGCACCTGTTCAGTCTGGCCTCATGATGCTCCCGCCGGCCTTGTCTGGGATGGTCACCAAAAAACTGACCACCGGAATCATTGTAAGGTTTGGCTACAAAAAAGTGCTATTGATCAATACCATGTTGGTGGGGAGTTGCATGGCCTTGATGGCTTTAACCCAAGCCGACACGCCGCTTTGGGCCATGCTTGTGGTGCTGATATTTTTTGGGGCGTGTAATTCCTTGCAATTCACTGCCATGAACACTCTGACCCTGATTGATCTCAAAGAGCAAGAAGCCAGTGCAGGTAACTCATTGCTGGCTATGGCCCAAATGTTAGCCCTAGGATTGGGTGTGGCTTGTGCAGGCACATTACTCAATGTGTTTAACCATAGCCAAGACAATGCGGTGGTGAATTCAGCCCACGCCTTGGTCTCATTTCACACCACACTCGTGTGCATGGGACTCATCACCATGTGCTCTACTTTAATCTACACAAGACTGGGTCATCAACGCTGATAGATGCCACAACAGAAAATGGAGCCCCAAAGGCTAGCCTCTAAAAGAGACCGGCCTTTGAAAACCGCATCAGCTCATCTAGTCACCTCAGTGAGGTGCGTATTTACCGGTGAGTTGATTGGCGATGACAGGCAGGCCCATTTGTTCACGTTCGAGTCGAGTCTCACGCACCCATGTTCGATTGAGATCATCTCTGACATTGATGGCCAAACGACCCATGCCCTCAACTTCCAACTCAATTTTGTCCCCACCTTGGAAGGATGACAGTCCACGATGATTGGTTCCTGTGGCCAAAATATCACCTGGCACCAAATCGTGGATATGGCTCACCCATTCAATGCAACGAGGAATGTCGTGTGCCATGTCGTTGGTGTTGAAATTTTGCGTTAAACGTCCATTGACCCATAACTGAACTTTAAGCTGCATTGGGTCTTTGACCTCATCAGCTGTAACGATATAAGGCCCGATGGGGGCAAAAGTAGCACGCGACTTCATCTGGTAAAACACATTGGTATCAGGCTTGACTCCTCGGGCTGAGCCGTCGATGAAATTCACGTAGCCAAAGATGTAGGACATTGCATCCGAAGCTTTCACGTTACTAGCGTGCTTGCCAATCACCAATGCTAACTCAGCCTCACCTTCAAAGACACTGGCGGGCATATCAGGCAATACCATCGAGTCGCCTGGACCAATGATGGAGGTCGTAGACTTATGAAATGCGTTGATGGGGGCTGGCTCCTTTTTAGTGCCATCCTCCATGTAATTGACTGCCATGCAATCGATATTGGTGGGCTTGGGCAATGGGGGGCGAATGCGAACGCTGCTGTAGGGAACACCCTTTTGTTGATCCACATAGGCTTGGATTTTGTGCTTGTAACTGTCAAAGTGCTCAATCAAGCCGTTGATCAAATCCCCTGGACCGATATGGGGGATGTCTTTGACGACTTCAGTCACATCGACGACATGGTCACCCTTCAAAATACCGAGACGAAAGTCATTGAAAAAGAGTATTTTCACAGTGTTCCTTATGAATAAAAATTGTAGTTAAAAATTAAATTAACGCTCAAGGGCCAGTTTACAAACGACTTGGTCGGGTGCGCCTTTTCCCAAAAAAAGCCATCAACTTACCACCGATTGCCCACACTCCATGGCATAGCCCAAGGAAATTTAACCTACCCATATTACAGAAGTTAAAGCGGTTTGAATAGAGAGGTTCTCCGGTATCAATTTCCTTACATTTCACTCTTTTGAATCGATCATCACTTGGCATAAAACCCAAGCGTTTTGAATCTAGCCATCGCCCGCATGAATTTCACCCAAACCTAGGGCTAACGCTTAGCATTGGAATCGAATGAGTTATGGATAATAAAGTTCCTTACTTTTGGCACTGCTTTGCCTCTTCGAGTCGACCTCACCATCTCTATTAACCATTAGCCTTGATCATTGGCGCTCAACACCGATATGAATTACATGGCTCTTTGTGCTAAGTGGACACGAACCTCACAACCCAAGGGAACAATTAAACCGTTGAGCGGTTTGATACGGCACCTCAAAGTATGGGCATTGTTGGCCTTGGGTTGGATGAGTTGTGCCTCACAGGCTCAAACATCTACCAGCGCCAATGATTATCCCAATAAACCCATTCACTTCATTGTGAGTTTCGGAGCGGGATCCAGCACGGACATTGTCTCTCGACTCCTCGCTCAAAGGCTCTACGAGCGACTCGGCCAACCCGTCTTGGTGGAGCAAAAGGTGGGCTCAGGTGGCTTGATTGGCAACGACTATGTGAGCAAATCACCTCCTGACGGACTCAACATGGTCTTACTCACAGGAGGTCATCCAGCCTCTGTGGCCATTTTGAATAAATTGCCCTACGACCCCGTCAAAGACTTTGGTATGGTGAGCACGATTGTGACCTATCCCATGGTAGTCTCGGTCTCCAAAGACTCCCCAATTAAAACTTTTGCTGAATTGATCTCCAAAGCAAAGGCCAACCCGGGCCAAACGTCTTTCTCATCCATTGGGACTGGCAGTTTGCACCACCTTCTGGGTGAATGGATCAACATTGAAGCAGGAGTTGACATGCTTCATATCCCCTTCAAAGGCGCCCCACAAGCTTTCAATGAAATCATGGGTGGACGAGTCGACACGATGATTGAGACGGCGACCTTTTCTTTCGGCCAAATCAAGGGTGGAAAACTGCGTGGTTTAGCCGTGTCTTCAGCCAGTCGCTCTCCCATAATGCCCGATATCCCTGCGGTCTCAGAAACACTTCCAGGTATAGAGTTCAGCTCCTGGTTGGGGGTGGTTGTGGCTCCTGGCACGCCCCGCCCCATCGTTGACAAGCTCAACCGAGAATTTCGCTTGATGCTAGAGAGCACAGAGTTCAAACAAAAATTCAGTGATTTTGGAGGCACCCCGATCGCCTCAAGTCCTGAGGAGATGAGGTCCCGAATTGAACAAGAGATCAGCAGATGGCGCCGAGTGGTGGACATCAAGCACATTGAGCGCCAATGATCACAAGCAGTCAAGACTTAAGAGACAACTCTTTTCAAGTGCTTTTTCTTTTAAACTCCAACTTGTAGAGCCGTCTAACATTTAGACCCTATAGGTACACAATCGACGTTCCTGCAAATTTTTAATTGTTATCCTTCACAGTAGATCAACCCACAATGAATCGTCCACCCAACGCACAATTGACCCATTTCGGCTTTTTTTGTCAAAATCTAGACGCCATGGTTGAGTTTTACACCCGAACTTTTGGTTTAGTGCTGACCGATCGAGGTGACTATTATTTGGGAGGTGAGATTGCTTTTCTGAGCAGAAATCCTCAAGAACATCACCAAATTGTCTTGGCCAGTGGACGCCCTAATGAATTGAATTTCAACCCCATTAATCAGATCTCTTTTCGAGTTGATGATTTAGCCGCCTTGAGAACTTACCACAGCAACTTACTTCGAGACAATGTACCCCTGCAACGCACCATTACCCATGGAAATGCCTGGAGTATTTATTTGTTCGATCCAGAGGGCAACCGCATTGAACTTTATACACCTTCGCCTTGGTATATCGAACAACCTTTTGGGGTCCCGATTGATTTGACTCTATCCGAGGCTGAGATCTTGGCTCAAACAGAGAAACTTATTCACGATGATCCAACACGCGTGAATATCCAGGAATGGTCGCAAGGACTTAAAGCAAAACTATTTAATTGATTGATCAACATGAAATCGATAATCAAAACCGCCCTCACCTTACTAAGTCTAAGTTCACTGGCACTTATCGCCAACGCCCAAGACTACCCAACAAAGAGTATCAAAATTGTGGTCGGGCAAGGTGCAGGCGGTGGTATAGACACCTTGGCCCGTATCGTTTCTCAAAAAATGTCGGTGAATTTAGGCCAACCTGTTGTGATCGAGAACAAAACGGGTGCAGGTGGAATCATCGCGACAGAGTATGTCGCCAAGGCCCCTCCCGATGGTTACACCTTGCTCATGGGCCCCATTGGCAACATGGTCTTCACGCCTATTTTGAATAAACAATTGCGCTATTCCACCACCAAAGACTTTGCACCGATCTCCACGGTAGCAACTTTTCCTCTGATTGCCGTTGTCACACCTGGATCCAACATCAAAAGCATCAATGAGTTGGTGGCCTTCATGAAAGCCAATCCCAATAAGTCCAACTATGGTGGTTCTGGCCCCGCATTTCAATTTGCAAGTGAATTGTTTCGTATCAAAACAAACACTTCAGGTGAATTCATCCAATATAAAAGCACTTCTGAGACGATCACCGCACTCATTTCAGGCGATTTACTCACATCCATGGTGGACACTGGTCCAGCCATCGCATCGATCAACTCGGGCGCTATACGAGCCCTCGCCGTTTCGTCGCCCAACAGAATTGCCGCGCTACCCAATGTACCGACCATGGCCGAGTTGGGCTTACCCGATGTAGAGTTTAGATTTTGGGCAGCTTTGTTTGCTCCTGCGGGCACTCCATCCAATGTTGTAAAGATACTTGAAAATGAAATCAACCGTGTCCTCAAAATGCCAGACGTGATCAATTTGATGGCGAACAATCAAGTGACCGCCTCTGGGAGTACATCGGAGGAGTTGAATAAGTTAGTGATCAGTGATCTACAACGGTGGGGCCAGGTAGCAGAAAAATCAAAAATCAATGGCGCACAACCCTGAGGGTCGATATTTTTTGATCACTTAATGGTTCAAGGGTTGGGCTCTCCTAATGAGAGATTGATCTCCTCTGTGCCCTAGAAATAAGCCCTCTATTGCTGTTTTTCAGACTCACAAACGCGACGATGCATTCATAAAATGCCATCATCCATTGTCAAAGTCTTCACTCCAACACAAGGAGAACAGCATGCCCTTTTTGCTTGCGCCCCAACGTGAGCTTGCCTTAACAACCTATGAAGGCTGGCTATCGAGTTTGCACACCCTCATGTTCAATGCACTTGAATCGATCATTGAAGTTGATCAACTTTTAAATCAATTTCAGCCCATCAACTCAGGTCGCCTAAGAGTCATGTGGTTTACCTTAAAAACAAATGCAACTCAGTATCAGGGTGAAAGAGAGCCACTCATGGTGCAATGGAACTTTCACCACAACTCAGGTGAATGGCGGGCCAAGCGTGTGCCTCTAAAAATTTTGATCAAGTATCAAATTACCAAAGGCGCATTTGCACAACACGCTGCATGCGCTCGTGTGGCCCTAGAGGATTTGAGGTCTCTTATTGGCATGTATCAAAGGGCAAGGCGCATGCTCACAATGCTAGGAAACCCAACAAAGTCATGGACCCCCAAGTGCTTAGCTCAGATCGAAAAATTTCAATCGCACCACGCGAATCTGTTTCAGCAAATTGAAGAAAAATAAATTAATCCACCTGGGTCCTTGGCAAACAAGACGATGCTCAAAAGCGCTTTAGTGGTTGCTGCCTTTTGGTGGTGCATAGTGACAGCTTGGGGATGGCTTTTCATCAGAGCACATCACCCAGGTGTGCGCTTTGATGAGGAATCAACACAGGGGTATCTTGGGTCAATGCATGTTCACTACTTGATAGCACCTATCGCACTTGCAATGTTGGGTTGGTTGAGTGAGATTTATAAAATATTGAGCTTTAAAAAAGAACTATTTCTTAGCCTATTGCCAAGTCAAAAAAATGGACTGAATTCAAGTCTTGGAAGCGCCTCAAGTTTTTTGCATCAAGAACAGAGGTTCACCTCAACGCCCTCTTCAAGAAGTATTAGCCAAACTATATTCCCAATCCTTACAAAAATCACCCCACAAGGCAGGGAGTTCGTGCAGTGGGTTCAAACCATACACACCCATTCTCCGCTGCACGGACAAGCACTACTAGAGTGCTTGCTCATCATTGTTGAGCTACAAAAATTATCAGTGAAAAAAACCATAGCTCAAATCAACAACAAGATCGGTCCTGACTGTGATTTACTCAGCCACTCAATTTGTGTCGCGATTTCCGCCAAAGCGCTTGCTTTGAGCTACGACTATAAAGGTATTGTTCACCACAACTCTCTTATACCTAGAGGTGATTTGAACTTTAAGCTATCACCCCAAGACCCCATGATTGCCCTGATTTCTATATGCCACGATTTGGGCAAAGTCAATCCTCATGCCAGTAAGGATCTAAAAAAATCAGCACATACTCTAATCTATGAGGGCTCGAATGCAGCAAGACATCTTGCCAAACTCGATTGCATAAAGAAATTACCACTGAGCGATCAAAATTCACTCTATTTCGCATTAACTTTTTATCAGCGTCCATCCTTTTGCACCTTGAATATCAAGGCTCAAGTGGCTGATGATCGCAGCGCCGCCTTGATGATGCTTTTAATTGAAGCTCACGAAATTGTGAATAATCTAAAGAGTCCGGGCAAGTCACTCGGACATCAAGACAATTCTTAATTAAATTTTTGAATTTCGATGTCTTCCCCCCAAAGTCGAGGCATCACGACCTGAGCTTGGAACAGATTGCCGGTCGTGAATAAACGTATGGATCCCATGGCCGCTAAGGACTGGGAATGAATATTGTCTTTTTTGGTGATGGAACTGCAGTTATTGAAGTCAACGTCTTTTTTATTACCCAAGGGTTGGATGGCTAAGCGACGCTCTAGTTCCCGTGCAACAGCATCTGCGGGATCAATCAACTCAACACCTGTGCCAACGATCTTTTGGATCAAGTCCTTCAAATATGAGTAATGCGTACACCCTAAAACCAATGTATCCGCACCCTGGTCAATCAAAGGCTCTATGTAACGGGACAGCAAGTGATGAGCTTCATCACTTTGATTCAGGCCAGACTCAACCCATTCCACCAGGCCTGGGCAAGGCTGAAGCAAAATCTTTGTATTAGCGCCGTAGAGCTCACATAAACGCTGAACACTTTGGCTCTGGGTTGTTTGGGTTGTAGCCAATACTCCCACAACACCCGATTGTGTCCTTAATACGGCGGGCTTGATGGCAGGTTCAATGGCCACGACGGGTAATTGTGTTTGCGCTCTCAAAGCCTTTACCGCCAAGACCGTGGCCGTATTACAAGCGACCACGATGGCTTTAACACCTGCTCGCTCCAAGGCCAAACCCAGTGAGAGAGTTCTCTCCTTGATAAATGCCTCGGACTGCTCCCCATAAGGCGCGTGAAGTGAGTCTGCGACGTAGACCAAATCAATGGCAGGAAGGAGGTTTCGAATCGAGCGCAAGACCGACAAGCCCCCCACGCCAGAGTCAAACACTCCAACCGCACCAGAAAAGGAAAGATCGGGCTGGGAGGGTTGATCGGTTTGAATGGGGTGCACGGGTTGTCCCATAGGTTTATTCAATGATGCCTCTTGACTAAGCCAAGAAAGACGATCTGCCCCCATCCACATTCAGAGTTGAGCCGGTGGTGTAAGTGGCATCAAAAAGCAAAAAACAAACAGCCTTGGCCAACTCATTAAAAGTACCCACACGCCCCATTGGAATTGAATGCAAGATCTCACTTTGGCGTTGAGCATCAATGGGATGGGCGATAGGCCACTCAAGTGCACCTGGTGATACGGCATTGACTCGAACATGAGGCGCTAGTTCCGCAGCGAGCGCTTTCACAGCAGACTGTAATGCCCCCTTAGAGATGTTGTAAGTCAAATAATTTTTATTCGGTCGATCCGTGTGAATATCACAAACGGCCACAATAGATCCGTTGTTTTTAACCAATACATCTTTGCAATGGCGAATAATGTCCAAATGACCCAATAAATGTGTTGTCAAGTCCTCCAACATGACCGAGTGAGGACTATTCAAGTCCGAGTGTCTATATTCTGAGGCATTGGCCACCACACCGACCAGGTGTGAAAAATCGGGGACTGTTTGCAGTTGCTCTGAGAGTTGTTCAATCCAAAGTGAAGCGCTGTTGGGTCGAACCGAATTGAGTGTATCCATCAATTGCCTGGCTTCGGGGGCAGAGCCTTTTCTTGAATGAATAATCACGCAGTAGCCACGATCGTGAACGGCGCGTGCAATTGCAGCACCTCCTCTTTTGGCAGATCCAGTCACCAGTACAGTATCAAACATCACTTGTTCCAAGTTCAGGAATGCTCAAGGCCGTACTTGACAACCAAAGGAGTCAGCCAACATTCGCTGACTTTGTCCAACCTCATGAGCTCAAGACTTAATTCTACAAGAGAGTCATGGTGCTCATCTTAGCCCAATGGATTCAAGGTCAAATGAATACCAGAGGGTTTGGCGCTTCATGTCAGGTAAGAAGACCAGGTACAGGATAAGTCATTTAGCCAAAGGTATACGCTGAAAGAGTGGTCTCCATCACCCGGTCAGAGAATACTTTTTTGCCTCTTTCCTTTATGGCCGCTCCAGCGGCCACCATCAAGGGTAGTAAATGCTCCTCCTGCTTTGGGGGATGGCATTGTCTTGCACTGGGGGCTTGATCCCAATTGACCAGGCCCTTTGCGCGTAATGCTGGCTCAGACTCCACAGTTTGGGTAAGCCAGTTGTCAAACACATCAGAGATAGGACCAAAACGCGGATCACCATAGCCACGCATGTTGTGAAAACTCATGCCACTTCCAATGATCAAGACACCTTGATCTCGGAGTGTCTCCAACGCTTGGCCCAAGTTCATTTGTGTTTGAGGATCTAAATTGCTATTCAGGGAGAGCTGAACCACAGGAATATTGGCTTGGGGAAACATCAAGAGCATGGGAATGAACGTACCATGATCAAAACCACGAGAGTCATCCACTTTGGCTTCAATTTTAGATTCACCCAAAAGTTTCACAATCTTTTGTGCCAACAAGGGCTCCCCTGGGGCAGGGTATTTGAGCTGATAAGTATGCGCAGGAAACCCATAGTAGTCGTAAATCAAATCTGGGGCCTGAGCGCCAGTCACACTCACGGTCGACTCTAACCAATGGGCTGAGACCACCACAATCGCTTTGGGCGTAAAGGGCAATGTAGATGACAAGCCTTTGAGAAAATCGGCCATTTTGTGCCAAGCATCAGTCGGATTCCAGTCCATAAAAAAGCAAGGCCCACCCCCATGAGGGATATACCACGTCGGCATGCGAACTAAAGGGCTATCAACGCTTGAGTTAACTGATCCTGATATTTCACTCATCGACTAGTCTCCAAGGTGGACTGAACCCAATTCACGGTATCGCGAATCATGGTTGCATTTAATTCATGTTGAGCCTCGTAGCGTTTGTGCTCAAAAGGCACCTTTAGGCTTTCAAGCCACGCCACACTCTTGTCGGCCCAGGCAATTGGCAAGGTTTGATCAAGTGTTCCGTGAACGACCAAGGCTGACAAAGTTTTAAGAGCCTCGTCATTGGAGATCAATGGCTCGATCTCAGGAAGAATTCTCCCGCATAGGATGCCAAAACCACGCACCAAAGAGGGCATGGTCAGTGACAAGCCTGCTGACATGATCCCACCTTGACTAAAACCAGCAATGATGGTTTCTGATGGTGAGACACCCATTCTTGACTGAAGACGCTCAACAAATTCGATCAATTGATGTCTACTCGACTCTGCCGCAACTTCATCAATCACGGGACCAGCACTTGTGAAATTGACTCGGAAGTAGCAATAAGCCCCTGGGCCCATCGTAAGGGGTGAACGCACCAGCGCAACATTCAAATTTTCAGGTAGAGCGCTTGCCAGTGCAATCAATGAGTTCTCGTTACTCCCCACGCCATGCAGCAAAATGACCAAAGCCTTACCCTCGCCCTTGGTGACTCGCAGGCGATAAATCAATGGCAAATCCTCAATGGGATCGGATATCGTCATATCGATCAGAGACTTTTGTGGCCGCCATCACAAAATGGACCATTGGCACTGTGCTTACATCCGCATAAGTAAACTGTTTCTGTTTTTTCTGCGACCAATTGAACGGGCTTGAATTCAGTAGGTTTATGACTGCCATCACAAAAGGGCTGACTTTTACTCAAGCCGCAAGAACACCAGTAATAGGTTTCGCCAGCTTTGACATCGACAGCATAGGGAGATTTTTGTGCAATTTCAGGTTTCATGGTGACTCCTTTAGGGTTGGTTAAAAATAGTGTTGATTGTTTTGAAGGACACTTCAATTTGAGCGAGTTGTTGGGGATCAAGCCGATCAAAAACACTTTTGAGATGGGACAAATGCTCGGGGAATACTCTCTCAAAAATCTTTTGTCCCTTGGCAGTCAGTTTCAATTTTTGACTTCTGGCGTCTTCTTGATTGCACTCAGACTCAAGTAAGCCCTTTTGCAACATTCTCTCGACTACGCCAGTCAGGGAGCTCTTTGAAATCAAAGTCCTCTCTCCTAAGAGCTTGAAGGTCATGGGAGGTTGATTGGCCAATGTGGCGATCACATCAAACTGCACGGGCGTGAGACCGAGCGAGCGGATGTGCGCTGATGAATAGCCTTCAAAGGCTTGATAAGCCCGGACCAACTCTTTGACAACAGGTAGAAAGTACATATATGGACTAATATAGTACATATATTAACTATTGTCAACTCTCTCAGTTCTATTGGCCCTGCGTGAGTTATCAGGGTCTGCTTCACCCATCGATGGCTGAATTGTCAAAGGGAGGGGGATGGGCCAACTGAGTCTCAGCCCAGGGCTGAAGTGGCCTGCTTTTTACGTCAAAAGCTTGGCCAGCGTATGGCGATGAATGGTCGATTTGGGCGGATTTTTAACAAAACCCTTGAACCACACACGCACGTCCTCCTCAAAGCCCAATCCGTGCATATAGTTATATATCGCTTTCTTGAGAGCTAGGCCCAACAAATCGTGGTCAACACCGCTGGGGTCCGTAAAACCAATGTCATTTTTAGCAAACGAAATCGGGGGCAATGATTCCAAAGTGACGCCGTATTCAGCGGGATTCAGTCCAACAGGTGAATGGACCGTGCAAGTGAATCGATGAAAGAACCCACTGTGAATACAACCGTTTTCAAACAATTGACGCACATACTCCAAGGCATCGACTGTTTCTGCAACAGATTGCGTCGGAAAGCCATACATTAAATAGGCATGGACCAAAATACCGGAATCCGCAAAACCCTTGGTCACTCGGGCCACTTGTGCAACGGATACACCTTTTTTCATGAGCGCTAAAAGCCGATCGGAGGCTACCTCAAGCCCCCCTGACACAGCGATACACCCACTTTTGGCCAGCAAAGCCGCCAACCCAGGTGTAAAGGTTTTCTCAAACCGAATGTTGCCCCACCAAGAGATGAACACTTGGCGATTGATCAACTCTTGGGCCAATGCTTTGAGCATTTTGGGAGGGGCTGCTTCGTCTACGAAATGAAACCCCGTCTGCCCCGTCTCAGCGATGATTGACTCTATTCGGTCGACCAAAAGACTGGCAGATGCCGTTTCAAAGCGCGAAATGTAGTCCAAGCTGACGTCACAAAAACTGCATTTTTTCCAATAGCAACCTTGAGCAACCGTCAACTTATTCCATCTCCCATCACTCCAAAGCCTGTGCATGGGGTTCAGCATATCCAAAAGAGACAGGTATGAGTTCAATGGCAAACCATCCCAAGTGGCTGTGCCCACCTCCTCAAAGGGCACATCAAGCTCTGGCCAACTCATGAGCCTGACCTCATTGCGAGTGGTGCGAACAAAAGTCCTGACCAGTCGTTCAAGGGATCGATTCCCCTTTAATTGATCAATGATGGCAAGCAGTGGCCTCTCACCAGAATCTAAGCTGATGAAATCAACAAAATCAAATAACCGTGGATCGGTCAACTCCCTTAACTCAGTGTTGATATAACCTCCTCCCATGGCAATGGAGATCTCGGGCCAACGCTTTTGGATCCTTTGAGCAATTCTTAGGGACGCATACATGGCACCAGGAAATGGCACTGATAAAAGCACAAGAGTGGGCTCATGACGAGAAACGGCGAAGTCCGTGAGCTCAAAAAGTCTCTCATCCATCAAGGTGGGCTGCGCGGCCAATGCCTGCGCCAATGGCTCGAACGTAGGTTGACTGCTGGCTAAACTTTCAGCGTACCGCACAAACTCAAAACGATCGTCAACGGCATCGCGCAAGACATCTGACAAATCGTTCAAGTAAAGTGTAGCCAAATGCCGAGCTCGGTCAAGAGTACCTAAAGCACCAAAGGCCCAGGCGAGAGAGTCAGTGGAGTCCCCATCATCGTATGCGTCGAGAGAGGCAAATCTGGGTCCTTCAGGTAAAAAATCACGTCCATTGATTCGATGACTCAGGGTGCTATCTCGACCTTGTAAAAACGCAATCACGCGTTCTATGGTCTTTTCATAGACCAAGAAGTGATCTATGAAAAAATTCACACTTGCACTACGCTCCTCCTCCCTCAGACTGAGAGCTTTTGCTTGAACACGCCCAAGTCCTTTTGCGGTAAAAAAATCAAGCACTAGCGATAGAGCCAAATCCTCTTGGACTGCATCAAAACCACGTGATCTTAAAAACCCAGTGATATAAGCAGTTGAAGGATAGGGAGTGTTCAACTGCGTCATCGGCGGGATTAAACTCAATATTTTCATGCCCGCCTTTTCCTATAAATAAATACTTTGACAGGTATCGATTCTAATCACTAGTCAAGTAATATTTGACTGTGGTTATTGACGTTTAAATTTGCCAACTCTGAAATGGATCAGGCGAAGATCAAGTTGCTTACATATTCATCAGTCAATTTACGATCAAAAAAGCTCCAAGAGGAGCAACTTTATACAAAATGCGCTTAATGCGCCGAAAACGGGCTATTTAGACAAGAATATAGACACTGTAAAAAACGACGAGCATGGGACTGACAGGCATAGTAAAAATGGTATTGCTAGCCTAAAAAAATTACCACGCATTTTTTAATTAGTAGTTAGATATCACACCAAAGTTATTTAATCTAGTATATTCATATTCTTAGTTTTTCATTATGCTAAAGGCAAGTAAACATCCGTAATCATTTCTTCGGGCTTAACATTCGGCCCAACGTTGACGTAGTGGAAAATTATTGGGAAATTAGCAACTTGCTCACCACTACTCGGTAACCATTCTTCCATCAAATAAACTACCGCTTTATTATTTGTTCTTGAACCAATATCTCTTGCTACAGCACATCTTAAATTTGGAATTAAACCACTTTTAATTCCGTATTCGTTTTCATCAACTTCAAAGTCAACTGATAAGCAAAAATCAACTTTGTGTTTATTCTTATCTGTAATTTTTGGATTAGTGTAGTGAAGACCGTAGTTTCTATATTTCTTTGTATCAATTAACTTGTTTTCAATTTTCCACTTGATAAGTTTATGTACAGTATCGTATTCATTGTCTTGTGAACCTTTATGTTCAATAATCGCTACTTTAATTTCTTCAAAATTAACAATCTTTACTTCCATATAACTTCCTTCTTCTCTCAAATTGGTTTCTTAATTTTTAGATTATAGGGCTAAGAAAAATTTAGGTGAAGTACTTATCAAATCACCTTGGTGATTTTACTTCGGTACCCATTCGTTACTTAGGAATTAGCAATCCGTCCCTATATTCAAACTGTGGCAACGCATTAATAATCATCTTTGCTTCAGTTGTATGGTAATAAGTCTTTTCAATTTGCGCTGTACTTGTGCCACAAGTTTCAGCTACTTGTGTTGGTGTAGCACCTTTATTAATCATATCCGTAATAAAGTAATGTCGGAAGCTGTAAGGTACTAAGTCTCTAGTATCTCTATTTTCAACTTCGCATTCTGTCAATGCCTCGTCAAAATGGTACAAGATTACACGCGGTGTTAAAGCACTAAATCCGTCTGTACTAAACACTAGTGTCTTAGCAAATGGCACAGCTTTTTT
>DAISKH010000002.1:47424-82228 GCA_036821105.1 Limnohabitans sp. | reverse complement strand
AGAGATGATTTGAGATAACGGATTGGCAATATTTTGGCCTGCAATGTCTGGCGCAGAGCCATGCGCTGCTTGGCCCATCGCGTATTGGGTGCCAGCATTCAACGTGCCCGCCAGCCCCAAGCTGCCAGAAAGCTCCGAGGTGAGATCAGACAAAATATCACCAAACATGTTAGTGGTGACGATGACGTCAAAGCGTTCAGGCGCTCTCACTACATGAGCCATCATGGCATCCACAATGAAGTCATCAACCACCACATCGGGGTAGTCCTTCGCTGTGGCGTGACAAATATCAATAAACATTCCGTCACCCAACTTGAGCACATTGGCTTTGTGAACGATGGTCACGTGCTTTTTACGGTGTTTGGCAAGCTCAAAAGCGCTTTTTGCAATGCGTTCACAACAAAGTCTTGTGATACGCCTCAAAGAAATAACCACATCGGGGGTGATGAGCATTTCGCTACCACCAGACTCCACATTGCGATCGGCATAAAAGCCCTCTGTGTTTTCTCGAACCACAATCAAGTCAAAGTCCTTGGCAACACGTTTGGCTAAACCAGGGTAAGTCTTGGAGGGGCGAATGTTGGCAAAAAGATCGAGTTTTTTACGGAAAAACATCGAAGGATTAATCTCGCCTTTGGATTCATCTTTGAAGTCATAGGTTGACATCGGTCCAAGCATCAGTCCATCGCGCGATTTGACCTTATCTAAGAGCTCTTGAGTGACGGTCGCACCGCGTTTTTTGAGGCTTTCGTGACCCGCTATTTCATGCTCGAGCTCCAAATCCAAACCAAAACGATCCGACGCAGCCCTCATCACTTCGTCACAGGCTGCCATGGTCTCGGGGCCAATGCCATCACCAGGTATTACTACAATTTTCATCTTCAAACTCGATTCAAATCAACAAAGACCGCCATCATAACAAGCCCTGACCACTGGGTCCATGAACGGGGATCAAAAAAAAACTTGACTTCAATGATTGAATTGGACGGCTCTGAAAAGTCGAGGCTCTTTTTGGGGTTGATTCAGATGCCCAAGTTGCCCATACAATTCGGATACTTTGGATGACACGATATTCACTATTTGAATGGTATTCATATGAACCCAACCTTGTCAGTTTTAGGCGTTGAGCACACCGGACTTCAATTCACCATGCCCCAAGGGGCCTGTGATTGTCATACCCATGTTTTTGGGCCCCACGATGAATTCGCTCTATCAAAGAATCGGAAGTACACCCCTCCGGAAGCCGTTTTATCGGATTTGTTGACTTTGCACGACGGTCTTGGGATTGAGCGTGTTGTGATTGTCCACCCCTCACCCTACGGCAGTGACAACTCTTGCACTTTGCGTGCTTTGCAAGCGTTAAAGGGTAGGGGCCGTGGTGTTGTGGTGATTGATAAAGCCGTCTCCAAGGCAGAGCTCAAACGCATGCATGACCTAGGGGTGAGGGGCGTACGAATCAACTTACAAACAGAGGGGATCCACGATTTGTCGATTGCCCAAAGTCAAATCGACTGGACTGCCAAGATGATCCAAGATTTAGGCTGGCATATCCAACTCTTTACCCAAGTCGATGTGATTGCCCGCTTGGAGGGCGTTTTTAATCAATACGAGACCGAATTTGTGGTCGATCATTTTGGCCTCATTAACCCTGAGCTTGGAATTGATCAACCTGATTTGAAGGTGCTCTTTAAAATGATTGCAAATGGTAAGGTTTGGATCAAATTGTCTGCGCCACACAGAATTTCTACTTTGCCAGACAGTGACGCCGTAACACATTTGGCGCAAGCTCTTATCCAATGTAATCCAAAAAGAATGGTCTGGGGTAGCGATTGGCCCCATCCGGGTGGTCACATGAATGGACCACGCAATATCGAGCAAAGTGAGCCCTTTAACCCCATCGACGATGGGGCGGCTTTGAATCGCTTGAATCGTTGGTCAACATCGCCAGAGATGCTCCAAAACATATTGGTCACCAATCCTGCGACTTTGTACGATTTTTAAGCTCGAGTTGTTGGCCCCAGTGGGTGGGACTTTCAAGCCTTTGCGCCTGGGCGAGAAGGTTGTAAAGGGTGTTAAGACTCCTTTTAGAGTCTCACCTTCTCTGAGCGCCCAATCTAGATCAGGTCACTCTCAAGAGTCGTATCGAGGATAAGCGCTCTGAGCACTTTCGGCTTCGAGTCTGCGAATCAAAGAAGGCCATTCAAGCACGCCGTAAGGTCTGCGAGTTCCGGGTTGGTACAAGTGGGCTGTTTTCTCAAGCACATCTTGGCCGGGTAGAACCAACTCTGTTTTTGCGGCCATCACATCGACCTGCGCTCTACAAGACAACTCCAGTTGGTACATGGTGTTGAATGCTTGCTGCACCGTGGCTCCACAGGTGAGCAGCCCATGGTTTCTAAGAATCATGGCGTCGTGGACACCCAAGTCTGCGACCAAGCTCTCACGCTCCTTTAGATCAATTGCGGGTCCTTGGAAATCATGATAGCCAATGTGTCCCACAAAACGCATGGAAGTTTGAGTCATGGGCAGTAAGCCACACGCCATGCTCGAGACCGCCATGCCAGCACGCGTGTGGGTGTGAATGACGCTGTTGACATCACTTCGAGCCTGGTGAATGGCACCATGGATGACATAGCCTGATTTATTGATGCCGTAGTCGGTGTCTGGCTTATAAAGAATGTTGCCATCAATATCGATTTTGGCAAGGCTGGAGGCAGTGATTTCTTTGTATAGAAGTCCATATAAATTGATCAACAAGTGTTCAGTACCTGGTATTTTCAACGTGATGTGGTTGTAGATCAGGTCTGACATGCCATACAAATCAATGAGCCGGTAGCAAGCGGCAAGTTCAACTCTTGCTTGCCACTCTTCGGGGCTGACGTCAGAGCGAACAGATTTGAATTGGGTGTCTAATTTCAGAGTACTCATGAGGGGGATGGATTTGAATTGTTGATCGAGTCGTCAGTTTCCGCGACCCATTCATCTTAATACGCTTTCACTTGCAGGACAAACCGAGTTGTCCCTAGGTTTACTCATGGATGGTGTATTCTTGACGCTTTGATTTGATTCTCAAAAATCTCGCCTCCCCAATCGGGGGTTAATCCTATACTGATCGATCTCTGAGGGGCTATATTTCTTGTTCCCTTTCAATCCTAAGCAATACGGAGTGGTCATGCGCGCTAAATTCATCAGTTTGTGTATGGTTTGGGTCCCCCTTTGTGTTGCTCATCTTGGCTTTGCACAAATTAAAGAAACGGACATGGCGCACTTGATGGCACCCCAAGGGAACGGTAGGTTGCGTGCGTCAATCAATTTGGGGAACCCCATCTTGGCCAATAAAGATCCAGTAACACAATTGCCAGTCGGCGTATCGGTGGATTTGGCCCGTGCTTTGGCCGATAAGCTTCACTTGCAACTGGACTTGGTGGTGTTCGATTCTGCTGGCCAATCAGTTCAAGCTGTCCAAGACGATAAAGCTGATGTGGGCTTTTTTGCCATCGATCCTAAAAGAGGAGAGGGCATTCAGTTCACCAAGCCCTATGTCATTATTGAGGGAAGTTACTTGGTGCGGGACAACTCCCCCCTGCACAGCAATGATGAGGTGGATCAATCGCACAACCGTGTGGTGGTTGGTAAGGGTTCAGCCTATGATTTATTTTTGACACGTGAGCTTAAAAAAGCGTTGCTCGTGAGAGCACCAACGTCTCCCACTGTCGTTGATTTATTTGTTACTCAAGGTTTTGAAGTGGCCGCGGGTGTGACCCAGCAGTTGCAAGCCGATTTGCGACGTTTTGAACATTTAAGGCTCTTGCCGGGTCGATTCATGGTCATTGAACAAGCCATGGGTTTACCCAAGTCTAGAGATATCAAGGCCCAAGAATATTTGTCAGATTTTGTTCAAGAGATGAAAAAATCAGGGGCAGTGGCTGCCTCACTGGCCGCGCATCACATTGAAGGCGCTCAAGTTGCACCTTAAAGATATTTTATTTTTGCGGGCTCATGGAGAGTTGTTGAGCCATGGTTTTACCCAGCTCCACACCCCATTGGTCAAAAGGATTGATACCCCAGATGGTGGCTTGGACAAAGGTTTTGTGCTCATAAAGCGCCATGAGCATACCCAGGCTAAATGCATCCAACTCCTCCAACCAAATGCTCGAGCTTGGGGTGTTGCCTTTGAATGAGCGGTGTGGAGCCAGCTCGTCAATCTTTTCTGTGTTAAGTCCTTGGGATTGCATCTCTTGGCGAGTATGTGACTCATCACGACCCACTGCCATGGCATGGGCTTGGGCGATCATGCTCAAATGCAAGCACCGCATGTGCTCCCCTGCCAAGGGCAAAGGACAGGTGGGGTCTTGGCGTACACCAATAAAATCCACCGCGAGTAAATGTTCTCCTTGGTGGATCAATTGAAAATAGGCGTGTTGCCCATCTATCCCAAGACCACCCCAAACGATGGGCGCTGTTTGGACTTGAACGGGACTGCCGTTGATGTGTGTGCCTTTGCCGTTGGACTCCATATCGAGCTGCTGTATATAGGGCGTGAGTCCCTTTAAGCGGTAGGCGTAAGTGGCGATGTGGTGACTAGGAGCCCCTAAGAAATTGCGATTCCATATCCCCAACAAAGCCATCACAATGGGGATGTTTTGCAAGGTGGGGGTCGATGCAAAATGTTCGTCCATGGCGCGAGCACCCGCAAGTAGTCTCTTAAAGTTCACTTGACCAATGGCCAAGGCCACAGGCAGACCTATGGCGGACCAAACTGAATAGCGCCCTCCAACCCAATCCCAAAAGTGAAACGTTTGGTCAGGCAAGTAGCCTTGGGCCAGAGCCAAGTCCGCCCGGGCAGTCACCGCCACCAAGTGCTTTGCCAATGATTCCTGAGAACAACCTTGGTCCAAAAGCCAGCGTTTGGCCGATTGCGCCAAAAGAGAAGTCTCTTGAGTGGTGAAAGTCTTACTTTGTACGATAAAAAGTGTGGTGCGAGGGTTCAAGACCTTGAGCGTTTGCCACAAACTCCAAGCGTCCACGTTGGAGACGAAATGAACCTTGGCCCGAGCGCTTGGATTGACCCCTTCAAGCGCCTCAACACATGTGAGTGGTCCCAGGGCTGAGCCGCCTATCCCCAAGTTCACAACATCGGTGAAAGGCTCATCTGTATAGCCCCTTAATTGCCCAGACTCGAATTGGTCAACGAATGCGCAAACTCGCTCTAGCTCAGTGTTTACCTGCAACTGAATAGATTGCCCCCACGGCGGGCTGTCAACGCCTTGGCCTCTAAGGGCCATGTGAAGGGCCGCACGATTTTCGGTGACATTTACTCTCTCGCCACCAAAAAGAGCTTGGATTTGTTGGGATAAATGACATTCTTGAGCCAACTCAGCCAAGGCCGTCAAGACCTCAGAGGTGACCCTTTGATGCGAATAATCCAATTCCAATCCATGAAGTTTGGCGTTCATGGATTGAGACCTAACCGAGTCACTCAAGAGCACACGCAAGTGCTCAACGCTGCCAGGCTTGGCCAAGTCTTCAAGCTTTCTCCAAGCCCGTAATGTGTGAGGAGAGTTGAAACTCTTGCTCGGCACGGTTGAGGTCATGGATAGGGTCATGAATAAATTGGGGAGGGCTTTAGTCTTCTTTGAGGACCAGCCCAGTGGGTTGGCGCTTCTCAACTGAAAAACGAATCAATGCGGCACTGCGATAAATGCCATGGGCAAATTTACCGTAAGGTAGCGTTAAAAACAGTGCCATGATGCTTGCCAAATGTGTCGCTAGCATGACGGGTAAAAAAGCGCTGCCATGGCTTAACCAAAGCAGTAAACCTGTGCTCGCACACAAGGCCAATAGCGCGATAAAGCCCAAGTCCATGGGTTTTTGTTTTAAATCGCCATGCCATGGGTGGCGTTTTAAGTTAAGCCATCCTAGGCCAAGGGTGCCAATCAATAAGCTGATGCCGCCCACCACCCCCAAGACCTTCGGTAAAGTTGCCCCTGCGTAGGGCGCATGCTCGCCTAATAGGTAATGGTAAAGCGTTGCCACACTGGTCGATGCAAAACACAACAAGAAGCCATAAAACGTGAAATGGTGCATGCGTTGGCGCCAAAGGGTGAAGGCATCGTCTTCGTTGTTACACCCCTCATGGTGCCCACCATCCAAATACTTCAAGCTCATGATGTTATGCGTGGCCTCCAATGCTGCTGGTGTAGTCAGTGATGCGCCAGAGGTTGCGGGCGTGATTTTGCTCATGAATCGGTACACACCAATGCCAAGTGCCAGCACATCAAAGAGAAACACGGGGGCGAACCATGACACCATGGTTTCATGGCTCATGAGGCCATAAAAGTTACTCACCTGTGTGGTGGGTGCGGGCAGGATCAGAGATATGAATAAAGCCAAACTGACAAATAAACACAACGCCACCCAAAGGCCATTTTTAGCGTAGGTCGTCCCCATGAAGGAGGGCCAAGCATAAGTTTCGTATGTTTTGACTCTCACTTGCGCCATGGAGCGAGGGATATTCACTGCAAAATCATGGGGCTCAGCGTACTGGCAAGCATGTAAGCAAGCTCCACAGTTGTGGCAAAGATTGGCCATGTAGTGAATGTCATTTTGAGCAAAACTCAAACGGCGAGTCATGGCAGGAAAAACGGCACAAAAACTCTCACAGTATCGACAAGCATTGCAAATCTGGAGCTGTCTGGCAACCTCACGTTCGCTGTCAGCCAAAACCAAGGAGGGACTGGAGAGGTCTTGAGCCTCTTTAACCAATTGATCAAGCACTTGCATGTTCTTCTTTCAATAAGGGGTGGGTATCAACTTGTTGGCCTGTTTGTGCCTTCACGCTCAAGGCTGCAGAGGTGCCTGCAATACGACCAAATGCAGTACCTATGGTCATACCCACTCCTGCGGTGTAGCCCTTGCCCAGCACGTTACCCGACATCATCTCGCCAGCCACAAAAAGGTTTTGACTGGGTTGGCCGGAAAAATGGACAGCCGTTGTTTTGTCAGTTTTCATGCCTAAATAGGTGAAGGTGATCCCTGGTTTCACGGGATAGGCGTAAAACGGGGGTGTATTAATGGGCAGGGCCCAGTGGCTCTTGACCGGGGTGATGCCTTCGGTGTGACAGTCATCCAAGGAGGTGTGATCAAAGTGTCCCACCTTGCAAGCTTGGTTGTACTCATTAAGCGTTTGCATGAAGGTCTGGGTGTCAAGTCCTAGAGTTTGGGCTAACTCTTCCAAGGTGTTACACACCGTTCCATCGAACACCGGTGGCATGAAACGACCCACAGCTTTTGCATCGGTGATGGAGTATGCAATTTGTCCTGGCTGCAACGCCACCAACCGTCCCCAAATGGCATATCGTTTTGGCCAAAAGTCCTCGCCCTCGTCGTAAAAGCGTTTTGCAAATTTGTTGACCACCACGCCCAAAGACACACAGTCAATGCGAGTGCAAATGCCGCCATCGTAGAGGGGCGCGCGCGCATCAATAGCGACCATGTGAGCCTGGGTCGCATCCCCAATCATGTCAGCGCC
The DNA here is from genome assembly GCA_036821105.1 of Limnohabitans sp. Lineage (GTDB taxonomy): Bacteria > Pseudomonadota > Gammaproteobacteria > Burkholderiales > Burkholderiaceae_C > Limnohabitans. Next base: position 74,697 of record DAISKH010000002.1, on the reverse strand, counting down.
CAAATCTCTCAAGACATCGATCAAAACGCCATGGTTATATCGGGTCCCACGCACGAGAAAATTCTCGGCTGTCCATTCGCCCCATTCATTTTGACCCCAAGCGGCTTTGAGTTTTTCCAAGTTCGACTCAAACCCCCCGCAGGCCAACACACAACTCTTGGCCTGTATCCATTCCTCTCGCTGGCTGCCATCGGGGAGTTGATGGATGGCTTTGGCAGCTTTGAATTGGCCATCTTTCAACTCAAGATCGACCACAGTGCAATCGTAATCGATGGCAATGCCCAACGCTTGAGCGCTTCTGAAGTAAGCATTGATGAGCGCCTTACCTCCCCCCATGAAAAATGCATTGGTACGAGCCGTGTGCAACGCACCCGAGAGGGAAGGCTGAAAGCGCACGCCATGTTTGTACATCCAGGGTCTACAAGTCGCCGAGTGACGAATGGCAATACGTGCCATTTCTTCGTTGGTGAGTCCTCCGGTGACCTTTAGCAAATCTTGCCAAAATTCCTCCTCGGGGTAGGCGTCGACCAACACATCTTGGGGTGCATCGTGCATGCAACGCAAGTTTCTGGTGTGGGTGGAATTACCCCCACGCCAAAGCTTGGGCGCAGATTCTAAGATTCGTACGCTGCAGCCAGCCTCACGCGCCATAAGGGCTGCGCAAAGCGCGGCATTGCCGCCTCCAACGACCAAGACGTCTAGTGTGGGTAGAGTTGAAGTCAATGAATACTCCTGAAGGTTTTTTGAAGGTAAGTTTGGAGCGTTGTGCTCGAGTGTGACCGAGCGAGTCGGTTATAAATGTTGGGGTGTTTGTAGGGCTTTTTGTTTCCAGAGTTCCCAAGGGCGCTTGAGGTGTTGGTCATTCATCACCGCGGTGGCTTGGGCTTCACCTTCAGTCAAAAACTCAATGCTACCGATCTTCATCGACTCCAGTTGAAGCTTCGCGTTGAGTTCGGTATAGATCGCACGGTAAACCACTTGGGGGATACTGACACCGACGGCCACGCTTCCGTGACCCCGCATCAATGCCACTGTGTGAGAGCCCAATGACTGAGCGAGTGAACGACCCAGGGCTTGACTGGTGATGAGTAAATCAGAAGTCTCTCCAATGGCCTGTCGGATTTCAAAGATTGGCGTTTGTGAACCCAGGAAGCCGCTCATGTGACAGATCGGTCTTAAGCGTTGGGAGGTGACACCAAATGGAATGACTGAAGGGGAGTGAGAATGAACGACAGCATTCACATCGGGACGTGCGCGATAAATCTCACTGTGAATAAAGCGCTCCACATAACAAGTTCTGTTGAGCGTGTCATGCACCACACCATCAAGATCGCACTGCAAAATGTCTTGAGGCGTGACCAACGCAGGGGCCATACTTTTTGCGATCCAAAAACGAGATGGGTCCACGGCATCCCTTGCACTGATGTGGCCAAACCCATCCACAACACCTTCAAGGTACAAAATTCGATTGGCGATGCTCAAGTCTTCAATCAATTGTTGGTTTTCTGGTGTCATATTCATGCTAGAGCCTAGATTAAAGGCCAAATGATAACGTCTCAATGCTTTGACTTGTATGCAACAAGTCTTATTATAGATTCTTTAGTACTAAGTTAACCGCTACTCACTCTTGCCTAATCAAATTCTCGACTTTAAAATGCGTTGCATTGCGTGAAGTTAATACTTTTAAATTAAATTAAGGACGGCTAATCGTCCTTGACTTTAGCTTGTCTGTTCTGTGTCGATAAAAACCAGGTCTTGACCACTAGGTTAGGAGGAAGTGTTTCTGACTTGGTTTGAAAATTGCTTGTCTAGGCGTGTGTCAATACCAAGTGTTCGTGGTGTCATTCAACAGAAAAAGGGTTGATGGGTTTGAGTCAACATGTTTAAAAACAAAAGAATCCTAGGGCTGGTATTGGCCTGCGTGTTGATGCTGTTGAGCTTGGGGCTCTACATGTATAGTCTTGGTGCGAGTTCATCGGGGAGTGAATCCGTGCAAGATGAGCCTATGGCGAAGGAAGATGAAGGCGGGTCAGAAAAGGCCAAAGGAAGTGAAACTGTCAAAGATTCTGACAAGACAAGCGTTCATGAGGCTCAGCCCGATGGGGCTGAGAATCATGTGAAGGAGCAAGAAAGATCAAAACTCGCGGGCACAAAGCAAGAAGAGCACCAAACCACAGATCATGAGTCTAATCATGAAAATCATCCTCCCAAAGAGTCATCCAAAGTGGCTGAGCGTGAGGCTGAGACAGCTGGCGTGACACGCAAAGAACTTAATAACAAAGAACACGACAGCAAGGGTCAAGATGAACTTGAGGAGATGGATAAAAAGAGCGAGGAATTTGGGAAAAAGTATCGTCCTCGAATCATCGGGCGCTGCAAATTGTTGTTCAATCAATTCAATTTGCAAAAGCTCGAACCTAACCAGTTTCATGCCTTTGCTTATAGTTTCGATGGTAAAAGTGGATATTGTGCTGATTCAGGTGCTCAGAGCTCTCTCAAGTTAGCCCAAGAAGTTGCGCTCAAGGATTGTGAAAAGAATAAAGAAAATGTGGATGGTTATGCACCCTGTTTTATCTATTCCAACAACTAGTCAAAGGTCAGATCATGAACTGCGATAAATGCGGAAAGTCCAATTCAGCTCAAGCCAAGTTTTGCGGCAAATGTGGCTTCACGCTCAAAGCACTCGTCGCTGAAGACCAGGTATTGGTTGCTCAGGAGTCGTTGGATAAAAAGACTGAACCCGTTGCGGGCGTTGAGAAAGAGGCTAAGCTCAACCAAGAGTCCACTCGTCAAACTGAAACTGTGGGTGTCGCCTCTAGTGAGCAGTCGGTTGCCCGTAAGGAAGGCCTTGGATCAAGCAAAGACTTTCAACATAGCAGCCGCAGTGCCACCCCCAGGGAACAAGATCCTGGCCTAGAGGATGATGGCTCTTCAATGCCAAGTGGACTCTCCAACAGTACTTCTGGTTTCGTAAGCCCCGCCAGTCTCAATATTACTGGTGCTACTTCGACTCCACTGACCTCTACTGGATCCATAGAGCCAAGAGGTGAATTGACACAAGGATCAAATCCCCCGAGCGAGGATTTGAAGTCTTTGATCAACAGCCAGTTCAATAATAATTACTCCAATCAAGCGGCGATCAAAAAGTATCTTGACGCTCATACCGAGCAGTTGAAATCCATCACGTTTCAGCTCGAGAGTATCAAAAACTTTCAAGCCACAATCAATTACGAGTTGATCATCAATGAGATCAACGACAAGTACAACGCCATCACCCAAAGCATCAATGAGAAATTTTTCTCGCCCAACTTCAAGCCCTCCGAAGAGATGGACTCATTGTTGAGTGATGTTGACGATAAAACACATTTTTTGTTTGAAAAGATCAATTCTCTTTTGCTGTCTCATAACCAGCAATTGATGAATAATTTCCAGTCGGTGATTCAAAATATTGATCATCAAAATGCCTCTGTCTATGAGCTGGTTCAGGATCAATTCAGTCACAAAAATGAGGAGTTGGCGCAAACCCTTAAATCGGTATTGACCCAGTTTGAGTCCACAGATGTGGTTCAAAATATTAATTTTGAATCTCGACTACTCGATCACATCACCGAGATCAAGCAACAAAACATCGATGCCAATCGCACCACGCAAGAGCGAATTCAAGCCCTAGAGACGTCGTTACAAGGCGTCGGTCAGATCGCGTCTCCTGAGACATCGACTCAAACAGTGGACTTGATTGCCAAGCACATCAAATCCCAAGCGCTCACCAGTGTGGAGAAAATCTCCACCCTCATGTCCAACAATAACAAGGCCATGTCCAACGTAGTCACTGCTGAGATTGGACAATTGCTTGAGCAAAAACTTCAAGCACTCAAGTCAGATTTACAGAGTAATTTGCTGGATTTTGAGACCCAGGTGAAATTGGATCAAGAAAAACTCTCTAGCTTGTTGAATCAGTCTGGCAAGATTGATCAGCTCCTTAAGCTCAAAGTGTCTTCCTCCTCCAAGGTCTCCCAAGCGGACACGCCAAGTGACCCGCTAGGCACTCCTGAATTGGATAAAAATACCATCATTACTTTTGCAACGGGTTTACTTTGCGGTTTCACCGTTTTATTGGGCGGCATGGGGATTTATAACCTCGCCTTTAAGGACGATTTCACTGTCCATAGTGCCCACCAAGTAACGGAGACTCGGAGCATCAAACACGAGCCAGCACAGAAATCCATGGAAAAGTCAGTGGGTAAGTCAGTCGAGAAAGCTGAAGAATAACGAGACCCCAATGAGTGATAAACCTTGTTTGTCTTGTGGTGTCTTAAACCCCAGTGATCACCTCTTTTGTGAGGGTTGTGGTTTCAATTTGTCAGATTCTGACATCGCTCCTGTTTATATCAATACCTTAAAGCATGACAGCGTTCTGATCTCCATCGATCTTTTTTACCGACGAATCTTTTATTTTGTTTTGGCAACTTTATTGGGTGTTGGGGCTGAGTGGATTTGGCAAGATCATCAAATCACTGCTGGGGTTTTGGCTGTGGCTTGGTTTATTGCTTGGTACATCCCCCATGCTTTTCACCGTGCAATCACCCAGCCCATTCCAACAGAAATACTCTCCAAAAATATCATCGCCTACGGCCCCGCCAGTAAATCAGGTCTGTTCATCATTTCTTTTGGAATGTTTTATTTTCTGGATGATGGTTTTTTCTTTAAATCGTATTCTTTTTTGGGGCATGCTTACTTTTTGTTCATCGAGAAATCAAATATTGATTCGGTGACAGGCTTAGAGCAATTGCCCTTGGGTCAGTCATATTCCAAAATTTGCATCACGTTAAAGGGTGGGGTCGAGCACCGATTGAGCGTTTATAAGCGCACCCAGTGGCTCATGTTGATGTACAGCCACGGCATTGATGTCCTCATTGAGGGTCTGCGCTTTACCAAGTCTTGAGTGGCAGGGGACTGAATTGCTTATTTTTCGACGGCTAATTTAGATTTTTTGAGCTTTTTAAAATAAAAACGTCCTATTTTGAGTCTTAAAGTATTAATTTTTCATGAGTTTAAGTTTCTCTTCAAAATAAATCGCAAAAAAGTCAACTGTCTGTAAACCAGCTCACAGCCTCGAGCGTTAAAGATTGACAATAAGAGGCATTCACATGAAAAAGTCATCCTTTTTAGCTCAATCCACCCGCACGGTTATGGAACGAGGCTGCCATTACGTAAGCTCAGAGCGAACCAATATCAAAGAGACCTTTGATCGCATTCGGGCTGAAATGGCTCAAGAAGCGGAACAAAAAACTCGTCCCGTTGCAAGAATTTACTCTGGATTCAGAGCCATCAAGGCTTAAAGAGCCGAGGGTCATCGGGTTGGTTGCCCAAATGCAGCTCAACCCTACTCGATACCTCTTCACACGCAGGCATGCTGTTATCTGAGAGCTAGATTGAGGGTATTGGACTGCTTTTGATTTTCCGATCTTCATCGACCTCCGGCGACGCCGTTTAGCTGTGCATAGCTTAAATCGTTCATTTACTTCAAATAGGCCCTTATTTAGGCCTTTTTTTTTGGTCGGAGAACTTTAAGCTTTAAGCGCCTGTTGATGAATTTTCGGTGACAATAGCGGGGAACGCCTCAGCTCAAAATCCGAGTCTTTTGGCCCTTTGGCATCTTCGCAGCGCTGTGTGATGTCTGGACCATATGCTTTTGAGCGACGGACTAGATTAGGACACTTTTGAGCTAAAACACCTCTATTCAATCACAGGATGCCAGAGATCAATACGCAGAGACTCGAGAATTTTGTAGCACGTTTTACACGCCTCATTGAATCTCAACCCAAAGAAGCAGCCTTGTTAAGCCAGGGGCGAGAGCTACTTCATGATTTAGTCAAACAAGACGATTGGCTTGATCAGCCTTTGCGTGAGCCCCATGCCATCCATTATCAGCAGTATTTGTTGTACCTGGATCCCAAAGAGCGCTTTAGCGTGGTGAGTTTTGTTTGGGGACCTGGTCAGTCCACGCCTATTCACGATCATACCGTTTGGGGGCTGATTGGAATGCTGGTGGGGTCTGAGAAGTGTCAACCCTATTCGCGAATGTCGGATGGGCGGTGGGTACCGGCGGGGTTGCAATTGGATTTGTTACCTGGAGATGTTGAGGTCATCTCACCTAGGCTTGGTGATGTGCACAAAGTATGGAATGCATTTCAAGATCAAAGTTCCATCAGCATCCATGTGTATGGAGGCAACATCGGCCGTATTTCAAGGCATGTGTACCAACTCGATGGTCAGATGAAGGACTTCGTCTCTGGTTATAGTGCCGTCTCCAGTAATGTACCGAGTGCTGTCAAGACCTCACAGACTCCCTCACTTGCTCAAGCCACGAGTACCGTTCGAGGGGTCAATACCTCGCTTACAACTCAGGATGCGTCTTTAAATTCCAGCACCAACTTGGACGTGACGAGTAGCTCTTCAAATGCTCCCACACCGGCAAGTGCTGTGAAGTCTTGGATGTCCAAAAAAGCAATTGATCAGGTCAATTCCCTTGCCCCTAAATCGATTGCCAGTGGAAAAAATATAACCCAAGAGACACAATCGGGTTTGTCGCCTTTGTTCGCATCCGCTATAAACGCTTCACCCACTCCATTGCCAGCAGAGGCTTTCAGTCCAATTCCTTCGCAAAGTCAGCCCGTTAGCCCTCAAGCCCAATCCAGCTCTTCGGTTAATTCGGCTTTGAATTCGGCAACTGCTCAAAGTCTTCGCCAATCACCAACAGCCTTTTCTGCCAATGGTTCGGGTTTATCCATTCGACCCAGGTCCGAGACGGAGAGAGCACCCCATTTTGCGCCCCCGGTAGCAGAACCCGCCATAACACCTTCTTTGCCAACGACTTCAGTGAGCCAAGAAGGATCCCTCGTTGACCCAAACTCACGAACTGTATTTCCGTCGATTTCAAGCAGTATGGAGTCGACCCCTCAAATAACTCCTAGAACATTCCCTCAAGCGTCCTCTCAAGCAACCCCTCAAGCATCTCCTCAAGTTGTTGCACCGATTGATTTGAGTGGTTCAAGGGGTCAGTCTGAGATATCTTCTGGGCCCCAGATCAATTCGTTTTATGAGGCCCCACTCGAGAGGGTGGGACTTCCAAATTCTGTGGCGGGTCCACTCTCCAAGAGTGCACTTTGGGTGCGCGAGCGCTTACTTGCGCGACAAGAAATAGCGCTCATAGATTTGCGTGAAGAGGATCCGTTTGCGCGCGGCCATCCCTTGTTTGCAGCCCAACTGCCTATCTCAAGAGTGGAGATGGATGCTTATCGTCGACTGCCTTGCCCATATACCCCCATTGTTCTTTACCATGATGATGTTGAAGTATCTATTCGGGTACAAGAAACATTGCTCCAAATGGGCTATAAGGCGGTATTTCTTTTGGACAATGGTTTGCGAGCTTGGCAACAAGCTGGCTTGGAGATGTTCATTGACGTTAATGTACCCAGTAAAGCTTTTGGTGAGTTGGTGGCGGTCCAAAAAAATACTCCTCACGTGAGTGCCACCCAACTGAAATTTTGGCTTGATCAAAATGCCGACTTGGTGGTGCTCGATGCTAGGCGCTTTGATGAATACCAAACCATGTCTATCCCCAAGGCGACGAGTGTGCCGGGAGCTGAGTTGGTGCTTCGTGCTCGCAGTCTTGCGCCGCGGGTCACCACGCGAATTGTGGTCAATTGTGCTGGACGCACACGCAGCATTATTGGCGCCCAGTCCTTGCTCAATGCCGGTATACCGAATCCTGTTTGTGCACTCGAGAATGGAACCATAGGATGGGTTTTGGCGGGTCAGGCACTAGAGACTGGGTGTGACCGAACTTATGGTGCAGTCAATGAAATGGATTTGAGCAAAGCCAAGATGAGTGCCTTGGCCTTGGCGATTCGTTCGGGTGTTCAACGAATAGATTTGCAAGAGTTTCAGACGATGAGCGCAGAGCTATCTCGGACCACGTATTTGTTTGATGTTCGCAGTTTGCAAGAATTTGAGGAAGGTCACCTTCCCAAGGCAATTCATGCGCCTGGGGGGCAGTTGGTGCAGGAAACAGATCATTTTGCGCCAGTGCGGGGCGCGCGCATAGTTCTCTACGATACGGATGGTGTGAGGGCCATGATGAGTGCCTCTTGGCTGGCACAGATGGCATGGGATGTATACGTGATTAAGGATGTTCGCTTGGGCGACTTGACTCGAAAAGATACCCGTTACTTCAATTTACCTGCGGCCATTGGCGAATGTACAGAAGTGACCCCAGAGGTCCTGAAACAATGGTTGAGCCAACGAAACAATTTGGCAATGGTCGTGGATGTTTCTACAAGCGCGCACTATGTGAAGCGACATATTCCAGGGGCTTGGTGGATATTGCGTTCACAAATGAGTCAAGACTTTAATCGTGTTCACAAAGCCAACCGCTATGTTTTAACGAGTGAGGACGGTTTGAGCGCGCGCTACGCTTGGCAAGAATTGAGATCTTGTGTGAAGGCCAATGTAGAGGTATACGTTTTGGTGGGTGGCACACAGGCATGGGCTGATATGGGATTTTCACTTCAGCAAGGTGAAACCTATTTGGCCAGCCCAAGGATTGATCGCTACAAAAGACCTTATGAAGGTGTTCAAAACTCAGCCCAAGCTATGCAAGCATATCTCGACTGGGAGTTTGGTTTGGTAGAGCAGTTGGGGAGAGATGGCACCCATCACTTCAGGGTCGTTTAGTTTTTTTAAGCCCTCTCGATTGAGAGGAGCTTTGGGTGTGTGTCTTCACACCCAGCAGTCAACATTACATCTGAGCCCAACTGAACACTGAGTTCGGGCCTCTTGGTGAGCTGCTGCTTGGCAAAGGTTTAAGTTTGAAACGATTCGATTGCAGAGCAGGTTTAAAGTCATGAGTAATCGGGTTGGATTGGCTCATGTCCACTGCCTCTTGAAGTGTCACCTCGTTCAACAAAATTTCAGAGGCGTGCTGGAATTGATCAAAGATCAACTCAGCGGAGAGTTTTTCTGGATGATCTTTGTTCCCAAGTGTTACTTTCTCATTCAAGGTCGCTTCGTGTTCAAACGGCTTAGCAATGGACCACAAAGAGATATTGGCCAAAGGTGAGCGGGTCACATATCCACCACCCGGTCCCTTGTAAGAGTCGATGAGTTCGCATGACTTCAACGTAGAAAAAATTTGCTCAAGACACGAAATGGATACAGCCATCGCGTCACTGATCTTTTGCAAACTGACAGGTCCTGTGGCTTGCAGTATCCCTAGCCACACCAAAGCATTGATAGCATTGACTGATTTTTTGGATAACATGATAGGTATTTAATGGTTTGTTAAGTTCAATATGTATATTATTATCTAAACACAATTGATAAATCTATACTTAATTTGTGTTTTTTGTGTGAAATATTCAAAAATATCTAAACAAAACCTATACAATTAGAATCTGTTCAGGTTTTGAATTGATTGAAAGCACACATGGTTTCGAAATTAATGAATTCCTCTGAGGGGCAATATCGTATTGGAGCGGTTGCCAAAATGACGGGGATTGCAGTGGCGACGCTTCGGGTATGGCAATCCCGACATCAAGTGGTCAATCCCACGATAAGTCAAGGTGGGCAACGCTTGTACAGTGAGCAGGAGGTCAAAAAACTGGCGTTGATCAAGGGGCTTAATCAGGCGGGTCACTCCATTGGTTTGATCGCGGGTTTGAGCTTAGAGCAACTCCAGGAATTGGCCTTCAAGCACCAGCAATTGGGGGCATCCCCGCATCACCTCACCTCACCTCAGTCCAAAGAGGTTGCAGTCTCACAAGAGGTCTGGAGCGGTGCTCAGGTGAGGACCCTTTGTTTGGTGGGTGGGGGATTGTTGGCGCGGATGAATTCACTTCGGTATTCCATTGGTTTGGCGCAAATCAACTTGGAGCTCCAGCATGAGAGCGGCCTCACGCAGTTGCTTGAAAGCCTGCAGCACGATAACCCGACACCCCGAGTTGTTCCCCATGCCTACCTTATTAAACTCAATTCCACTTCAAGTGAAAATCTCAAGCAACTTCAAGCGCTCAGAGCACTGTTGCCCAACGCCCGCATTGGGGTGCTCTATCACTATGCGCTGGCAAGAGAGCTTGAGGACATGAGGGGGATGAACATTGAGTTCAAGAGGGAGACATTACCAAATGATGAAATGCTCGCTTGGGTCAAGGAGTTGTTGGTCACCACTTCAGAGCCGCAAACAGCATCGCTCAGCAACTATGCGGTAAAAGAGAGAATTTTCTCTAATGATGCACTTTCATATTTTGCTCAAATCGACAACCCCTTACTTTGTGAGTGCCCCAAGCATTTGGCACAAATTATTGAGCAAATCGCTAGTTTTGAGCAATACAGTTTCCATTGTCTAAGCGCAAGCCCCCAAGACAAAGCATTGCACGCGTCACTGCACCAGGTGTCCTCCATTTGTCGCTCCATGTTTGAGCAGTCTTTACTCCAAGTGGTCAAGCATGAAGGACTCGAGCTCCCAGAGGTGGACATTTCTTAGGCCAATTGTGTGCTCAATTTTGTAGGCTAAATAAAGGCCAAATAATGACCCACTCTTAAATAATTTGAGGCAGTCTTCGGGGGATTTTCACTGGAATTGGGCTTATAGGCTTGATCAACTGTCATTGATCGAGCTATATAATGCGGGCTATCTTTAACCATCCAATGACTGTGGACGTATGAATAGCTTTTCTTCCCCACCCAATGAGCGTGCAGGATCTTTGTTTTTAAAGCAAACGTTCACAGAAGCTACCCATCCTTACTTTAGCCGTTGGCAAGCATTGATCAATTTTTGGATCTTTATCTCTTGCTTGACCCTAGCTCTTGAGACGGTGGAGCCGTTTGCCAGCCAAAATGAAACCCTCTTTTATTGGGTTGAAATTACTGCTGTTGCATTTTTTGCGATTGACTACTTGGCAAATCTCTATTTCGCGGTTAATCGAGTCAAGTATTTCTTCAGTTTTTGGGGTTTGGTGGATCTGGTATCAATTTTGCCGACCATATTGATGGTACTCAATTTAAGCTTTTTACAAGGCGCCAAGGTCTTTAGGTTATTGCGTGTAATTCGAGTCTTGCGAGTTCTAAAGATGGCCAGGACAGCATTGCAACAATTGGCCAGTGGAGTGAGATCCTCCAATCCTATCGTTACCAATTTGAGAATTTATTTCATTGCCTTGTTTTCGGTGATGATGATCTCGAGCACCCTCATGTACTACGTTGAGGGTGAGTTGTATTCAGCTGAGAATTTGTCCCATGGACAACAACAGTTGGATGAAGAGTTCGCAAAAATGCAGGCCAACCCTGCCTTGAATGTTGCGGGATTGAAGGAGCCTGAAAAATTCATGCCGATGGATCCGGTGAGCAAAAATCCGATTCCTGAAGACAAAAGGTTTTTTAACTCTATTCCAACCACCATGTGGTGGTGTATTGTGACGCTAACAACCACCGGTTATGGTGACATGTTCCCGGTGACTTTTTGGGGGCGTGTGATCGCAGGTGCCACCATGTTGATGGGCTTGGTCTTATTCGGTATTTTGATGAATATCGTGGGTAAAACTCTCATGGTATTACTCTTTGGAGAATCCATGGATGAGAGTAAAGACCAGGCAACACGTGATCATTTGGTTCGCATGATGGTGAACTTGAAGATGATTGATTCTGCAAAGGCCACCGAGCTATCGATATTGTCCGATGAGGATTTTGCTCGTCGAATTTCTGGTATTTAAATAATTAGTCTGAGTCGCTTGGGTCGATTCATGCGCACATTGGCTCAGTGCGTTTGAAGGTCAAAGAAGCATTCAAAGTCAGCGTGCTTTTTATTGTTCGTCGATCTATGAACAATCACTCAGATAGCCATCTTGTGATGGGTTCCCACTGCTGAAGATCTCGCTCAACTCTTTGGGGGCTCATGTCAAAGAGTGAAAAGCCATGAGCTGCCATTTGGATATAGTATTGAGTGTCTCTGATAAAGCCTACCACGGGAATATCGAGGGCATCCATGAATTCTTTGAGCTTGGCTGCAGCTATGGTGCGCTCGTCAACCCGCATACCAATGATTCCTAGAGATATATTTTTTAATTGTTTATAGCTCTTGAGTTGATTTAAAAACTCGCGGGATGCAAAAATATCAAAAATACTCGGTTGGATGGGAATCAAAACTTTATCACTCATCTCCAAAACCGTTCTCAGTCGCCAGCCGTGTAGGCCTGCAGGCGTATCCATAACAGCGTGGGTCACGTGCTTGGGAGCGGCAGTGATGTGATCGAAATTGATGGGCCAGCTCTCGATCTTGGATAAATTGGTGGGTCTCAAACCTAACCAAAGTTGAGAGGATTGTTGTCTATCTATATCTCCTAGCGCCACCCTTTGGCCTTGAGCGGCAAAGTAGCCAGCTATGTTGGTAGCGAGTGTGGATTTACCAACGCCTCCTTTGATGTTAGCCACTGCAATGACGGTCATGGTTTGCTCTTAAAAAATAAGAAGTTTCGCACCTACATTCAACAGCAAAATTGCTGCTAAAGAAGATACGGATGAGCCCAATCTTTGGCTACTGGTTTGTATCACCTCAGCCCCAACCCAAAGGAGTTGCTGAACAAATGGTCTCAAAATTTATTAATCTAAAAAGATTTTAACTTTTTTAATAAAAAGTGTTGGGCAGATGGTTTCGTTTAAGTGTCCTAGGTCTCAACAAAGATTGACCAACTACACAGGTCTCATCCCAAAGGCTCTCTCTTAAATGAGATGATCATATGTTGATTTTATGAATACTTTAAGGTTAATTTAATGGTTTATTGGGCTCTTAACGTGCAGAGGGGGCCAGAATTTGTGTTTAGACGTGATCTGGCAAGTGGCTCCTTTGAGTCATTTAATTTTCTTTACTCTGGTGCATTAAAAATTTATGATTCCCGTATACGACAGGCGGATAATCTGATCATCCACATTTATAGCGAGTCAAAAGCATGAAACAGCAACCCTACAAACTCTTGAGTGTTGTACTCCTCTCAGGACTTGCGTGCAACTCTTGGTCGCTTGAACAAGCCAAAGTGATCTCGAGTACGCCTGTTGTTCAGCAAGTCAATGTCCCCCAACGTGTTTGCAATAACGTTCCTGTAGCGCTCCAAGAGCCTAAAACAGGTGCTGGAGCTGTGATGGGGGCAATCGCGGGCGGCGTCATCGGTAACGCCATCGGTCAAGGTGCTGGGAACGCCGCCGCCACAGCCTTGGGCGTCATGGGTGGAGCGGTGCTTGGAGACCGCATAGAGGGCAACAATACAACTGTAAGTACAGTTCAGCAGTGCACCACTCAGTACACCCTCAGCAGTCAAGTCACTCGCTACAACGTAGTCTATGAGTATGCAGGTAAGCAGTACAGTGTTCAAATGGCCAGGGACCCTGGTGCAAGCTTGAGTGTTGACGTGACGCCTGTTCCAGCCGTTGCGTCCTCATTGCCGCCAGCTATTCCACCCGAGGCAATGGGAGCCGGTGTGCCCCCTGGTCCCATCGAAGGTGTGAGCCCAGCGCAAAATGTGGGTACCTCAATTCAGTATCAAGCAGTCCCCACAGCTGTGTATTCTGCCCAACCCGTTTATGTCAACCCCTATCCGTATGGGGCTTACTATGGGCCGGCTTACAACCCCTATCCATTGGCAGTGGGTATTGGATTTGGTTTTGGCGGATACTACCGAGGTAGAGGGCACTGGCATTAATAGGTATTGGCTAAATTTAGAGCCAATTGGGGCTTAAGGGCCCAAGTGCCCAAGCTCTCGATATCCCTTGGTGAAGACGGGCCCTAGTGCGAGCTAGCACCACCCAAATAAGAGGCTGCCACAGCTGGGTCCGTTTTGAGTTGATGGGCTGGGCCGTGAACTGAAATTCGACCATTTTCTAAAACATAGCCGTAGTCTGCAACGTTGAGTGCAGCCGCTGCAAACTGCTCCACGAGCAGCATGGTCATACCCTCTTGTTTGAGTCTGGCAATGATCTTGAAGACCTCTTCTACCAAAATAGGAGCCAAGCCCATCGAGGGTTCGTCGAGCAAAATGACATCGGGGTTGAGCATGACAGCTCTTGCCATCGCAAGCATTTGTTGCTCACCTCCGGAGAGAGTGCCTGCCAATTGCTGACGCCTCTCCTTAAGACGAGGAAAAAGCTCCATTGCTTTTTCTAAATCTGCATTCACATCTCCCCGAGGTCTCGCGCCAGTTAATCTGGGGAATGCCCCTAAGAGTAAATTATCAGTCACACTCATACTCGCAAACACACGTCGCCCCTCTGGTGAATGGGCAATACCCAGCTTGGCAATTTGGTTGGATTCCAAGCCATGAATGGAGCGACCGTTAAGGGTGATCTCACCAGCGGTGGGCTTGATCATGCCTGAGATAGCGCGCATGGTTGTGGTTTTGCCTGCGCCATTGGATCCAATCAAAGTGACCACTTGGCCTTTGGGGACGTGTAAGGAGATGCTGTGCAGAACATGAACTTTGCCGTAACCGGCTTCGAGTTGATCGATTTTTAACATGTTAATCTTTCGCTATATATCTTTGTCGTTCAAACGGCCAACCTAAGCTGTGATGGTTGACCCACCCAAATAGGCTGTGATGACTTTCTCGTTGGCTTGAACTTCAGCGGGTTTACCTTCCGCGATTTTTTGACCAAAATCAAGCACAGACACGGTGTCACAAATTCCCATAACGACGTCCATGTGGTGTTCAATCAAAATAACCGTGACTCCACTGTCTCTGATTTTTCGGATGTAAGTGATGAGCTCCTTGATGTCTGGGGCTGTGAGACCTGCTGCAGGTTCATCAAGGAGAAGCAACTCTGGGCTCAATGCCAACGCTCTAGCGATCTCCAATAAACGTTGTTTGCCGTAAGGCAAGTTATGGGCAAGCTCTAGGGCTAATGAATCGAGACCCACGAATTCAAGTAAAGCGTGGGCTCTGGTATTGGCCTCAGATTCCTCGCGTAAGTAAGATGGTGTATGCAGAGCAACATTCCAGAGCGGACTCTCAAAAGTATGGTGAAGACCCACCAAAACATTTTGTAACACCGTCATCTCACCAAAGAGTTGTACGTTTTGAAAAGTTCTGGCTATTCCAGACAATGCGATATCAGAACTTGCGCGTCCAACCAACGTCTTTGCATTGAATTCGATTTGTCCATCTGTAGGTTGATAGATCCCTGTCAGCACATTCATCATGGTGCTTTTACCCGAGCCATTGGGGCCAATGAGGCCATGAATCTCACCTCGCTTGATGACCAAGTCAACATTGTTAATTGCTTTTAAGCCACCAAATTGCATCAATACAGATTGAGCATTCAAGATCACGGGGTTACTTGAACGAGAGGTTGAAAGATGATCTTCTCCCCCTAGTGCATGAGAGCCAGGGCTTAGTTCGGCTGCTTGGGTTGCTATCTTTGTCGCTGATGAGTCCATCTTGACCTCACCTTGAGGACTCAATTTGGACAAGAAACCCACGATACCGTCTTGCAAGTAATAGACAACAAATAAAATCATGAGCCCAAAAATGCTCAATCGCCAGTCTGTCATATTTTGGAGCTGATAGGAAAAGACAGCCAAGGCTAGCGTGCCCACCACAGGGATCACCACTGCTTTGGGGTGGGTCCATTGTTTTTGAAGACCCACAGCCGCACCAGCCGCTATCACTACAGCAGCTGTCGTGGCTACCCAGCGAAAGAGTTCAATATCATCGAGTAGTTTGGGGAGCATCACAATGATGGTCGCTCCAATAATGGCTCCACTCCTGGTTTTGCGCCCCCCCATGATGATGGCCAGTAAAAAAAGCACGGTGAGCTCAAAGTTGTAAGTATTGGGGGAGATGTATTGCTCTGAATAGGCATACAAGCTTCCGGCCAAACCAGCCAAACCTGCACTGATCACAAATGCATAAACTTTGTAACGATAGACGGAAACACCCATGCAATCGGAGGCGACTGGCGAGCCCTTGAGTGCCTCAAAGGCTCGACCTAAATGTGAGCGCAATAAGCGATGTACAAAAATTAAGGCAAGTCCTAGCATGACGCAGACCACCCAATAAAACTCTCGCTCAGTGAGTTTGTCGCCAAACATCACGGGCTTGGAGATTTTGATGCCCAAAGGACCCTCAGTCAAAAAAGTCATCTCATTGATCAATATTTGAACTATCGTGCCAAACGCTAATGTCACCATGGCCAAATAAGGCCCCGAAACCCGTAAAGCTGGCAAGGCCAAGATGGCTCCAAATAAGGCTG
The DNA here is from genome assembly GCA_036821105.1 of Limnohabitans sp. Classification (GTDB taxonomy): domain Bacteria; phylum Pseudomonadota; class Gammaproteobacteria; order Burkholderiales; family Burkholderiaceae_C; genus Limnohabitans. The sequence goes on along the minus strand of DAISKH010000002.1, from coordinate 58,404 downwards.
TGACAGCAATGCTGCAGGGAAGCACAAGCCATACACTGGCGGAGAGCTTCATGAACATCACGCCTGCTGTGTATGCGCCAATACCAAAAAGACCGGCGTGACCCAGTGAGACTTGTCCGGTATAACCCACCACAATATCTAGACCAAACAGCAAGATCGAATAGATCATGATGGTTTCAACCAGATGGATGTAGTAAGGGTTTTGAATGGCCAAAGGAATTAAAACGGCCAAAACCCAAGCCAAAGCAGCCCAAGAGGAAGAGTGTTGACGCATGGTTATACTTTTTTAATTGCTGATTTACCAAACAAGCCAGCCGGTCTGACCGCCAGCACCAAGAGTAGAAGCACTAAGCCAGGGACGTCCTTGTATCCTGTCGAGATATAAAAACCAGTGGTGGTTTCTGCTACTCCTAGAAGGATGCCCCCCACCACAATACCCAACCCACTGGTGAGTCCTCCAATGATGGCCACTGCAAAGGCCTTGAGCCCAAGTACAGATCCCATGGTGGCACCTGTGAGCGTCAGTGGTGCCACCAAAATTCCAGCAAATGCCGCAGTCATAGACGAGAGGGCATAGGAGAAGGTGATCACAAGGGATGTGTTGATGCCCATCAGTCGGGCCGCCTCGCGGTCATTGAAAGTGGCCACAACCGCTTTACCGAAAATGGTTTTACGGTTAAAAAATTCAATCAATAGCATCATGAGTAATGCCCCACCAATCACCAAGAGTTCCATGGGCAAGACGTTGGCACCAAAGAGCTTGATGGGTGACTCATCTAAGGGGGAAGGGAAGCGCAAGTCATCTCGCCCCCAAATGTTCTCAGCAACATTTTTGAAAATGATTCCCAGAGCAATGGTGGACATGATCCAACCAAATTCGCTCTTGAGCTTGATGGCAGGCCTCACGCCCACACGTTCAACCAACGCTCCCTGAATTAACCCAAAAGCCCCCACAACCGGTATGGCGAGCCAATAATTCATTCCACCTGTATCAACCAATGAGAGTCCAACCAAAGCCCCTAGCATCAAGGCCTCACCTTGACCAAAATTCAATGTGTCAGATGTGGCAAAAGTAAGTTGATAACCAAAAGCAATGACCGCATAGATCATCCCCAGTGCAATACCGCTATAAATGAGTTGTAGAAGAATTTCCATATATTGTCAGTTGTTTGGCTCTTGGGCTAGTAAAAATCGTGGCTAAGATTGATCTTACAAAAAAAAACACCGTGCTGAGGTGGGCAGCACGGTGAGCTAAGTCAGACTTGAGTCTTACTTGGCTTTGGCTCCAGCCTTGTTGTTTTTCAAACGAAGGTCAGCACCTTTTTCACGGTCCTCTTCATAAGCGTAAACCACCTTACCAGACTTCACTTCGCCAAACACAGGAATATTGGCCGTGATGGCTTCGTGGTCATCTTTCGTAAAGGGGTGATCATAGACTGTCACAACACCTTCGACTTTGGTTTGGAGGTTTTCAAGCGCTTCACGAATTTTAACGCCATCGGTGGAACCCGCCTGCTTAAGAGCTGCCGCCAAGATGTAGACCGAATCATAAGCTTGAGCTGCAGAGACGGGTGAGTCAATTCGGTTGTTTTTAGGCTTGAAGGTTTTGAGATAAGCATCAATGAAAGCTTTTCTCTTGGCGGTGTTAGGCTCTTGGATAAACGTTTGTGGCATGCGTGCGCCTTGACCACCTTGACCTGCGTTGTCAATAAAATTGGCCATGGAGAGAGTCCAGCTTCCGATCATGGGAACTTTCCATCCCAGCTTGGTCATACCATTGGCGATTTGGGCAAGCTCTGGGCCAATACCGTAGGTCAAGATCACCTCAGCACCCGCTTCCTTAGCTTTGAGTAATTGGGCGGTCATGTCGATGTCTTTGATGTTGAACTTTTCAGTGGCAACAGCTTTTAGGTTTTTGGCTGCTAAAGCCTTCTCCAAATCGGCCAGTCCAAGTTGTCCATAGTTGGTGGAGTCGGCCAAAATAGCGACTTTCTTAAAGCCGCGTCGCACCACTGCCTCTTCAACAATCATCGGCGCTTGGATGCTGTCGCTTGCAGCGTTTCTAAAAATATAGTTCTCATTAAACTCAGGTGCAACGAATTGCTTGGTCAAAATGGAGCCAGTGGCAACATTATTGAAGACAGGAATTTTTGCTTCCTGATAAAAGCGTTGAGATGCTTGCGCGACACCAGTGTTGATGAATCCCAAGTCGGCCACGACGTGTTCTTTGTTAATCAGCTCTTGAGCGATTTGAACACCTCGCTCATTTTTGGCTTCATCATCGCGTTCGATGAGTTCGAGTTTTTTTCCTAAAACACCACCCGCTTTGTTGATCTCATCAGCGGCCAAACGAACGCCGTCACGCATACTCACACCCATCGAGGATGATCCGCCGGTGAATGGACCACTCACACCGATTTTGATGGTTTCTTGTGACCAGGCCATGCCTGCGCCTGCAATGAGCGTGGCCAACATTGTTAATTTGAATAATGATTTCATGTCTTTTCTTTCTTTGTTTTTTTGCCAAATACAGATTTGTTATTCGTGAATTTTTATTCCACAAGTTTTTGAAGGATCGACCCGCAATTACGACGAGTTAGACCTGATACTTGAGTTTTGATTAATTCAACGTGATGACATCTTAATTAAAAAATTTCAAAAATATAAGTTTTTTGAAATTTAAGGTTGTTTTTTGTCAAAGCAATTGGGTTTTCAAGCTCGTCATCATCCAACTAGGCAACATGAACTAGGCAACAAGACGAAGAGGTATTAGGGTAAATACCAATGAGTCATCATGCTTAAACACAGAATTGAGCGCTATTGGTGACGTGAGCAACGCCATAGTCTAGGGGCGAGAGAATTAATCTGCCGTGATATGTGCTTCAGCAATGGTTTTTTTCCAACGCGCTGTATCGCTCGCCACCAATTGTGCAAGCTGCTCTGGAGTGCTCAACTGAACGGTGAGCCCTTGTGCGCTCAATTGCTCTCTAACTTCCGGTATGTTGAGCACAGCCGTTAAATCTTTAATCAGTTTGTTGATGATCTCAGGCGATGTTTTGGGAGGTGCAAACATGGCATACCAAGCATCAACTGCATCCATGAAGTCAACTCCTTGCTCCTTAAAGGTGCCCACGTTGGGTAGCAGTGCCCAGCGATTAGCTCCAGTCACAGCGATCATTTTGAGTTTGCCAGCTTTGACATGGGGGAGCATCGAGTGAACACTGGCGAACATCAATTGAACTTGTCCACCCAATAAATCGGTGGTTGCACCGCTGATGCCTTTGTAAGGGACGTGAAGCATCTCTAGGCCGAGCTGCATTTTCATGAGTTCCATGGCTAAATGGTGAGGCGTACCATTGCCCGGGGAGCCATAGTTGTACTGGTTGGGGTGGGCTTTGATCAACTGCACCAAACTTTTTAAATCATTCGCAGCAAGCGCTGGATTGGTCACAATCGCAAAGTTAGCGACTGTGAGCTTCATGACAGGCGAGAAGTCAGTCACAGGATCAAAGCCAGGTTTTTTGTATAAATTGGGAGCCATGGTGATGGTGTTGATGGCCATGAGCAAATTGAGACCGTCCGGAGGTGCTTTTGCCACAAAATCAGCTCCAATGTTCCCACTTGCACCTGGACGATTGTCCACAATCACTGCTTGCTGCCACCGCTCTGCAAGTCTGGGGCTGATGATGCGTGCCAAAATATCACTACCTGAGCCTGCGGTGAAGGGGACAACCAGCGTGACCACTCGCTCAGGATAAGCCGCCCAACTTGGCGGGGTGAAGGTGACTCCGCACAAAATAAAGCTCAAGAGAGATGTGATTAAATTTCGAGTATTAAAAATCTTCATCGCATAGACCGATCTGTAGTGGACTGTTGGGCGTAATGGCGTTTTGCTTTTCTATTTCAACGCTGACTTGGCAGTTATTTTTTTTCTTCTTCGTCCCAGCGCAATAGTTTGAATGCGTTGCCAAAGTAAATGCGTCTTGCATCCTCTGCCGCGAGATTGAGCGTTTCAATGGAACGAATGCCTTCGCGGATGAACATGGGCCCTTCCTCGGGGTCAAATGGGCAGTCACTGGCAAACACCACATGTTCTGCTCCAAAGAAATCTAAACCGCAACGCAGTGCCGAGGAGGATCCTCCGAGTACCGTATCGCCATAGAACATTTTGAAATATTCCATGGGCTTCTTCTTTAAACTCGCCAAGACATGATCCTCACTTCCATCGGCACTCCTGGAGCCGAGTTGGGCCCATAGCGTCTCAGCCCTGCCTTCAAAATAAGGCAACATCCCGCCGCAGTGGTGTGTGATCAGTTTGAGCTCTGGGAGACGATCAAAGAGACCGGAGAAAACCATACGAGACATGGCAACGCTGGTCTCAAACGGCCAGCCCAAGACTTGCCAGATTTCGTACTTGGAGCGATCCTCGGTGTCGTAATCTGGTTTGTGGCCTGGCCGGGTGGGGTGCATCCAAACAGGCAAGTGGTGGTGATTGGTGATGCGCTCAAAAACGGGGAAAATGTCGGGGTGATCCAGAGCTTTTCCGCTAGCGTGCGAGAGCACTTGAATACCCTTGGCCCCAAGTACATCAATGGCATAGTCCATTTCTGTGAGTGCCGCTTGCGGGTTATTCATCGGTAGCGAAGCCACGAAGGTGGGAAACTGCTGGGGCCATTCGCGACATATGGCCGCCATGCCCTCATTGGCAACCCTAGCAAAGCCCGGAGACTCTTCGGGTGTTCCCATCATCTCTGGTGAAGGAACAGCTAAAGAGATGATTTGCTGTACATCGGGAAATTGTTTGAGCATCTCAACTCGTGCAGGCATATCCCAGAGCATGCGTAAATTGCTCATGCGCTTGATCATGCCAGGATCACGGCCATGTTTTTTTACCAATTCAACATAGCTTGGTGGCATGACGTGGTTATAAATGTCAATTTTTGGGGTGTTCAAAATTTAGGCTTTCTAAGGGAGGCTTCACTGATGACAAAGCAAGACGATGAGCTGACCTTCGTTCTGACGTTGAGTCAATGCACACGACTTTTCATTTGATCATCTCATGAATTGGACCTAGGTAAAACCCTTGGATACCCTAATGACTTTGACTCAGACAAAGATGGTTTCACCCCTGAAAACAGTGCACACTCTGGTTTTGGTTTTTATTTCTAAAAGGAACTCATCAATGTTTTTGAATAACCCCCAAGAGCTCACCCGCTACGTGTTGGAACAAATGGGCAAGACGCAAGATCCCAGGACTCGTCAAGTAATGGTGGGGCTGGTCAAGCATTTGCATGCCTTTGTGACGGATGTCGGTCTTACAGAGGCTGAGTTTCATCAAGCCTGTGGTCTCATTGCCAAGTTAGGTCAACAAAGCAACGCCTCACACAATGAGGTCACGTTGATGGCGGGATCCTTGGGCGTCTCAGCTTTGGTGTGCCTTACCAACAATGGCCAAGGCGGAACGCGGTCGACCACTGCCAATTTGATGGGTCCTTTTTGGCGTGATGACTCACCCCCAACTCAATCGGGTGAGTCGATCGTGCGTTCGCCAACTCCAGGCGAGACTTTGTATGTCAACGCATGGGTTAAAGATATCCATGGCAATCCAGTGAGTCATGCCCGAGTGGACGTGTGGCATTCATCGAGTGAGGGTTTTTATGAAAACCAAGACGCATCCCAAGCTGAGATGAATTTACGCGGCCGTTTTGAGACCAATGCACAGGGTCACATTGCATTTAAATCCATCAAGCCAGCCGGATACCCTATTCCAATCAACGGCTTGGTGGGCGAGGTGCTTGATAAACTGGGTAGGCACAATATGCGACCTGCACATCTACATTTTTTGATTTTCAAGGAAGGCTTTAAAACACAATTCTCACAGGTCTATTCAAGTGACGACCCCTACTTGGAAACAGACGTGCAGTTTGGGGTGACGCAGGCTTTGATTGGTCAATATGTGTACCACCAAGGCGAGAAAGACCCCTCAGGCCAAGAGGGCAGCAATTGGTGGAGCTTAGATTTTGAGTTTGAAGTCGAGCCAGGAGTTGCCTATTTACCCAAGCCTCCCATCACAGCCAAAGTGTTGGGTTAAATAGTGGCTGGGTCTTAATGCATGGAGCGAGACATTCCGCCATCAACCACGATAGAGGTTCCAGTGATAAAGCCCGCTTGTCTAGAGGCCAGAAAAGTCACAACCCCAGCAATCTCCTCTTGAGTTCCCATGCGTGCGAGAGGCGTGAGTTTGAGTCTGGCGTTGGTTTGCTCTTGTGTATAAGCCGCCAGGCCTTGGCGATGAGAATTGTCGATCAAGGCGGGCGCTACGCAATTGGCGGTGATGGCGTGAACACCGACTTCGTTGGCCAAGTGTTTGATGTAGGCGCTCACGCCTGCACGAAAAACTGTTGACAAACTGTGGTGGGCCATGGGCTCTTTGACCGAGGCAGAGGTAATCGCAATGATCCGTCCCCAGCCACGGTTCAGCATCAGGGGTAAGACACTTTTACACACTTGAATAGCGCTCCAGAGTTGATTCTCGTAAGCTTGGTGCCAACGTGCATCCTCATTTTCATCAAGTGTGGCCCAGAGAGGATTGGGGGCTCTTGGGGTGTTGAGGATGAAAATATCAAGTCCACCAAAGTGTTCTTTCACGCAAAGCGTGAGGCGTTCAACATCCTCTTTTACTCGCATGTCACCCGCCACGATCAGCACTTCAACGCTATATCGAGTTTTTAAATCTTCGGCCAATGATTGGAGTGCGTCAACAGAGCGCGCAAATAGCACAATGTTTGCACCTTCTGCTGCAAGCGTTAAAGCGATATTGCGTCCCATGCCTGCGCTTGAGGCGGTGACCAAGGCCACTTTGCCTTTGATGCCTAATTCCATTTAGTATCCTTGTTCATAGGGCAACTTGGGTTTGAATTATTCAGAGAGTTTGAGCTCAGGGGAGGCTTCAACGAGTTTTTGCCAGCGATTGATCTCTTCCTTCAAGGTAGTAGCAAAGACTGTGGGAGTGGTACCTACAGCCTCCACTCCAGCATTGGCCAGGCGCTCTCGAACGCTTGGAAGTTTAAGTGCGTCATTCACCCGTTGATTAAGAAGCGTGATGATTGTTCCAGAAGTCGCGCCCGGTGCCACAAGTCCGTACCACGATTGTGCCAAATAGCCTGGGACGCCAGCCTCTTGCAATGTCGGGGTATCGGGGAGCATGGCACTGCGTTCCTTAGAGGTGATGGCCAACGCCTTGAGTTTTCCCGCTTTGATTTGTCCAATCAGTCCAGGGATTGATAAAAACATCAATTGAGTTTCATTGGCCAACAAAGCACTGACGGCAGGAATACCCCCTTTGTAGGGTACATGCAACATCTCAATGCCCACCATGCTTTTGAGAAGTTCAGCATCCAAGTGTGAGTATGAGCCTGGCCCAGCAGAGCCGAATGCGAGCTTACCGGGATTTCTCTTGGCCTCCTTCAGTAAGTCTGCCACAGTGTTGATTGGAGACGCAGCATTCACCACCAATAAGTCAGGTGCTGTGGCCACCAACGAGATGGTGGCAAAGTCTGTGATGGGATCGAAACGGGATGTTTTTCTTAGTGCGGCATTGATCGCGTGAGAGCTTGTCATCATCAAGAGGGTGTAGCCATCTGGAGCGGAATTTGCCAGCATCTCCGAGGCCAGCATCGTCCCCACACCAGGACGATTTTCAGTGACAACTGGCTTGCCAAGAGAGAGCGTCATTTTGTCAGCCAACACTCGGGCAATGGAGTCCACTGCTCCACCAGGAGCGGCTGGAATGATTAAGCGAAGTGAATGCGCTGGATAGCTTGATCCTTGCGCCCAGGCACCCTGGGACAAGCCCGCCAACAGTCCAGTGATCAATGTGATAGATCCTGTGATTGATAACGCAATCGCCAAGGCTAAATTCAGACCAGGGTTCAACCCCGAGTGGACGCCTTTGGTTTTGCCCCTGGGGAGTAGGATTGGATAAGCTTGTTGCGCTAGGTCCAACGTGTGTGGCTCATGTGGTGCCTGAGGCGACTGAGTCGACTGAGGCGATGTGTTTCCACACCATTCGCTCCCGTGCTGGGCTTGTGCAAAGTGGCACTTCATTATGCGGATCCTTGGCTGGGTGAGCGGACTCTTTCGCTCCAATTCTTGGGTAGGAGAATTTTTTTGGCCGTGGGGAATCCCAAGAAAGCATTGTGAGCAAACACATAGGCATTGTTCCTCAAAGGATCTCCACCCACTGCAATCATTAAATCTGAGGGCTTCCAAACAATTGGGACCAAACGGTTGGGGTCCTCGGACTCCAAAAAGAGAGCTGGAATTTTTCCTTCCTTTGCATCTTTCGTTAAATTCCAAGTGCCTCGAATATTCCACTCTTTGAGTTGCCTCTCAAACTCCCACGCGGGTCTTCTCGCGTGCTCAAAGAGCCACTCTTGAACTCTCAGTTTGCTCCAACCTGCATTGGCCAGGCTTCTTGCCAAAATCGGAGTGATGACAGCCAAAGGCCTCAGTGTGCCATTGCCATGACTGGTGGTGAAGGTGATTTGCCAATTGTTAAATCTCTCAATTGAGTCGGCCAAATAGGGCAATAGCTGCTCTGGGGTGGAGCCTGAGACTGAGGACAACGATCCGCCACCACTGTAGCGGGCAATGGTGAGTACGTTCTCTCCTCTCGCAAAGCCCATGTCCATTCCAATGGTCGGCCAATCAATTTCAGCCAGTACCTCTTCGTTCTCTGCCAAGACCACACGCCATGTATTGCCAAACGTGGCCTTGTCTGTTTTGTGTAAATGAAATCCCGCCACGTTGCGCAAATAAAGGCGAAAAAATCGCCCTATGCTGGTGTTGGGCATGAAGCCGTCCCTTAGAGCCCCTTGTTGATCATTGAAGGCCAATTCTTTGATGATCGGACCATTGAGAATGATCAGTGTGTCCGCACCGGGTGTGTTACCGCTGTGCTCCACGCCATAACTCGGGTCTGCCATGGCCTGGACGAGGGCAATCAAGATGGGCATGTATTGTGGCTTACAGCCTGCCATGACACCATTGACCGCTACGCTCCAAACCGTGGCGGCACGCTTATCGGGCAACATAACCCCCAAGACCTCATCCGCTTCGAGTTCGGTATAGCTCAGAAAGGCATCAATCAAGGTTTGAGTCGGTGGCACGATGGGTAAACCGTCGGTGTAACCGCTTGCATAAAATTGTTCATTGATCGCAAAGAAATCTCCCCGTGCCACAACTGCCTTGGGGTGAGGTTCTTGTGACGCCTGACCCACTTGGTCAAAGGAGGTGAGGTTCTTGATCACCTCATCCAATGTCGTATGAAGGATATCTTGGCGTAATTGTTCAGTACTTTTGGTCCCAATATGCCCTGGCACCAAGGCCAGTCCAATGTTGGGGAAACCAAGCCCAATGGATGTGGCTTTGCCTTGTTTGAAAAACCCCTCGCAGGTTAACGAACTTGTAGGAAAACCAGCTTTCTCACATGCTGCACTGGCCCGCAACACGGCGGGCGTACAACTTCCTCAGCACGCCATGCCTGAGATGACGGCATCGACTCCGAGTTCGCGCAGTTTATCGGGCAACCTCTTCAAGGCCTCTTTTTCATCGGCGCCGTGGGTGTTGCCAAATTCACGCCAAGAAACAAACTCGATGTCTGGAAACCTTTGTCTTAGCCCTTGCTCCAAAATCTCGAACACCACATCGCCTTTGAATAGGTCATCCCAAAGTTGGGCGACCTTCTTTCCCTTTAAGCTCTCAAGCCTTGGGGCTAGATTCAATTTCTTTTGTTGCAAAGCGCCTCTGGGCCAAAGCGCCTCAAACCAACCGTTATGTTGCGGCTCAGACATACAGCAGTATCCTTGGGTGATGTTGGGAACAGTCAATGTTTGATTTGATCTTAGCATTCATACTTAGTCATGAACCCAAAGGAGAACCCTGAGAGCTTAAATAATCGAGTGTGACTCTAGCCTCTGACTTACTAGGGGAAATTGAGTCAATTTTGTTTAGCGAGTGTGCACCTCAGAGTAAATGTCCAACGGGTAAATATTAGAAACACCATCCATTCACCCAGCCAAAGGCAGGTGAACGAAGACGTGATGGTGCTCTTTAGGGGAGGGCTGAGTGATACTTAATGGGCGGCACTGGCCGCAGCGCTCTCGCTAGACCCACTCTGGGATTCTTGGTCTCTTTGAGGTGCAGGCTTGTATCTGGCTGGACGGTCGGGAATCCAGATGATGGCAATCAAGAGAATGAAAAACCAAGCGGATGCATAAAAAATATCATCCGCTGCACGCGTAAAAGCTTGCTGGTCAATCATACGATTGATTTGAATCCAGGCTTGCTCGGTGCTTAGTCCCGCTTGCCTCATGGACTCAATGAACGCCCCAAAAGCACCTTGACCTTGCACCAACGGTTCGGTGAAATGGGCATGGTGCAAGGATGCGCGTTGATCCCAAACGGTTGTGGCGATGGAGGTGCCCATGGCGCCTGCAGTGATTCTCACAAAGTTGGATAGACCTGCTGCGGCAGGAATCCTCTCTGGACCCAAACCCGCCAGAGCCACGGTGGTTAATGGAATGAAGAAAAATGCAAGTGCCGCTCCCTGCAAAATCGTGGGTATTAAGATAAAAGCTAGGTCAGTTTCTGTGGTGAATGAAGCCCGAATCCAAAGAACAATAGCAAACACCAAAAAAGCGCCAGTCGCCATGAGCCTTGGATCCCATGTGTTGAGTTTTTTTCCCACCACGGGTGTGAGCAAAATGGCCAACGCACCCACCGGGGCAAGTGCAACTCCTGCCGATGTCGCTGTATAGCCCATCCATTGTTGAAGCCAAAGTGGCAAGATCACGTTATTGCCAAAAAAGATTCCATATGCCAAGGAGAGTGAGAGACAGCCAAAAAAGAAATTTTTACCCAGAAATAAGCGCAAATCAACAACGGGATGCTCGTCGGTAAATTCCCAAACCAAGAAGA
>DAISKH010000002.1:0-47414 GCA_036821105.1 Limnohabitans sp. | reverse complement strand
ATGGCTGCTATCACGCCAAGGATCACGATCGTATTGGAGGCAAACCAATCGAGCTCCTTGCCTTTATCGAGCATCAACTGTAAGCTCCCTACCCAAAGCACCAAAAGACCTAGTCCAACAGAGTCAATCGGCAATTTACGAATAGGTGTCTCGCGCTTGTTGTAGACCACCCAAGTGAGAAGAGCGGCAATCACGCCCACTGGAGCGTTGATGTAGAAAATCCAGGGCCAGGAAATATTATCCGTGATCCAGCCTCCCAAGAGTGGGCCCACCACTGGGGCCACCAAGGTGGTCATTCCCCAAAGTGCCAACGCAGTACCTGCACGCGATTTGGGGTAGCTCGAGAGCAACAAAGTCTGAGACAACGGAATCATGGGACCAGCGACCAAGCCTTGCAAGACCCGAAAAACCACCAGCCACTCAATAGAGGGTGCCAGGCCACACAAAATACTGGCAATCACGAAAAGCACGATGCTCAAGTTAAAGAGTTTGACCGCGCCAAAACGCTGGGTGAGCCAGCCTGTGAGAGGCACCGAGATCGCATTGGCCACACCAAAGCTTGTGATGACCCAAGTGCCCTGGCTTGGGCTCACGCCAAGGTCACCCGAGATGCCTGGAATTGAGACATTGGCAATGGATGAGTCCAAGACATTCATGAATGTCGCCAAGGACAAACACAAAGTGCCCAACACCAACTCCAAGCCTTTCAACGGCTCGGGGGGTACATAGGTTGGGGTGCTTCCTGTTGGCCTTTGAGGTGTCAATGAATCACTCATGGTGGGGTAGACCCTTCAGATGAACACTGCAGTGGGCATAGGCCAAGCCGAGCCCTCGTGTGTTGTTCATAGATTGTCATGAATGATGCGTTGAACCAAAGACTGAGCAAGCGCTTCATCGGTCTCAAACGCCTTTGTGCTGGAGAGCGCTTGAGTGCGCGGTTGTGCGGCAAGCAATGCTCCAGATTGGTCACTGGTATCAACACTCACCTCCATCGAGAGGCCAATTCTGAGAGGGTTGGCTTTCAACTCTTGTGGGTCTAGGGCAATACGAACGGGAACACGTTGAACCACTTTGATCCAATTTCCTGTTGCGTTTTGAGCTGGAAGCAATGCAAAGGCGCCCCCTGTGCCCGAGCCCAATGCTGCTACTTTGCCGTGATAAGTGACTTGCGAGCCATAAAGGTCTGAGTCCAAAGTCACGCTTTGTCCCAAACGAATATTCTTCAGTTGGGCTTCCTTGAAATTGGCATCGACCCACAACTGATCCAAGCTCACCAAGGTCATCAATGCTGAGCCAGCATTGACCCGTTGACCGAGTTGCACAAAACGTTTTGCGACATGCGCGTCAATGGGGGACAAAATATCGGTTCTGTGTACGGCTAAAAATGCTTCTCGCACTTTGCTGGCAGCGCGTTTGACACTGGGGTGCTCAGCAACGGTGGTGCCTTTGGTTTGTGACAAGCTGGCAGTGAGTTGGTCCTTGGCCACTTCCAGTGAGGATAAGGCTTGCTCGAGATTGTGCTTGGCCACTTGAGCTTGCTCGTTTGCATGCTCGATTTCCTCTTGGCCAACACTGCCGTTTTTACCCAACGGAGTCCGTCGGGCCAGATCAGCCTGTGCTTTACTGAGCTCGTTTTGGGCTTTGGCCACATCGGCCTCACGTACCTTGATTTGTTGTGTCAATGTTTGGTTGTTGTCAAACATGGTTTTGACCTCTCGAACCGCTTGGCCCAATTGCTCTTGGGCTTGCTCGAGTGCCAGCTTGGCATCCATGGGATCCATTTTGAAGAGAACTTGACCGGCCTTGACCATGTCAGCCTCATCGGCTTGGATGGAGGTAATCGTACCGGTGATTTGAGGTGTGATTTGAACGACATTGCCAGCGACATAGGCGTTGTCAGTGTTTTCTTGGTGGCGACCTGTAAACCAATGCCAAGCTCCATAGCCCATAGCGAGGACTAGGACGGCTGAGGCAACCAGGGTGAGGCCTAAGCGGCGAGAGTTGGCGGGGGTTTCGTTGTTGGATGCATTCATGGTCAAGGGCGTATTAAAAAGGGTGTCTAGGAATTAAAAATCGACGTTAGGAATTCACTGTCTTTAGAAGGCGAGGGCTGAAGGGTCGTTGTAGCCTCCGCCCAACGCATGGATAAGCGTGACGTGCGCACTCAATTGTTTAGCCTCCAAAGTGACCAAGGCTTGAGCCTTGTTTAGGCTTGCACGTTTTGCAACCAAAATGGGTTGCAAATTGCTCAGGCCCTGTTGGGCGCGCTCGGTGGCGAGTTTTTGAGCTTGGCGTGACAACTCCAGCGAAGCATTGGTTTGTTCAAGTTGAGGCTTTAAGCTTTGAATTTCACTCAACGCATTGGCACACTCTTTAACGGCTTCAAGGATGCTCTCGTTGTACTGAGCTATGGCACTGTCGCGTTCGCTCTCGCGTGCAAAGAGCTGCGCTCTTAGCCTGCCGCCATCAAAGATGGGCAAGCGAAGACTGGGAGCCAATCCGTATTGGAGGCTTTGGCCTTGTAATAATTGATTCAAGTTAATGGAGTTGTAGCCGGCAAAAAGTCCCAAATTCACGTTGGGATAGAAATCCAATTTGGCCGAGTCCACTTGTCCTAGAGCAGCCTGAACGCGCCACTGGGCCGCACGCACATCGGCTCTTTGGGCCAGCAAATTGAGCCCAATGGGTGCACGCCACTGAGGTGTCTTGAGATCCTTCAAGTGGGGTGTCAAGCGCTCAAGCTCCGTGGGGTCTTGTGCGCTCAGGAGGGCCAACTGATGTTGAGAGACACGGATTTGATCTTCGATGTAGTTGATCAGGCTTTCTCGGTCTTTCAAGTCGGACTGGGCTTGGGTGAGCTCGATCTTGTTGTCTAGGCCACGTTGAACGCGCTCATTGAGCAGCTCCACGCTATTGCGTTGCAACTCGAGTTGTTGCTTTGCGCAGTCCAATTGATCCACCCAAGAGGCCAAGTTGATAAAACTGAGCGTGACCTGAGAGGCCAGTTGAAGTTGTGCATATTGAGCTTGGGCCTGTTGGGCTTTCACCTCTCCAATCGCAGCCCTGAGTTGGGCAGCCCTTGCTCCCATCAAGTCAGGATTCCAATTGACGGTGGTTTGCAAATTACCCATGTTGATCATGCTGCCCGCAATGGGGGGCGGGAAGATACCCGTTTGGGAGTAGAGTTGACGAGACACATCCAGACCCGCGTCGACTTGGGGCAAGGTGCTTGATTTACTCAAACCCGCCAGGGCTTGGGCTTTATCGATTCGAGTTTTGGCCAACGTCAAGTTGGGGTTGTTTGCTAAAGCGTGACCAACCAAAGTGGACAACTCTTGGTTACCCAGCAACTCCCACCAGTTGGAGGCTGGTAGCTCAGTTGTCGAATTAGTTGTGTTTTTAAGAACCGATTGAATCCGGTCTTGGAAGCCACTTTTTTGACTGGGCCACTGAGTGGTGTCAAGACTTTGCAATGCAGGTGCGTCAGCACCCCGTTGTGCGCAAGCACACAGCATGATTGAGAGTGCCAAAGGAATTGCTCTTGTGAGTGTGCAAGGCAAGGCACACCAACTCCTACGTCTAAAGGCTACAAAGGTGTCAGGGTTAAACAAGGTACGAGGGGGTGTCATGGATAGAAGTAAAGAAGTTTGTGGGTGCTTGCGTTTTGGCAGGTGGATTTTTGGAGCTGGGATGTTAGTGGCAGTTATGAGGTGAAGGCCGTGTCAAAAAGGGGTTGAACATTGTGTTGCTTGGCTTGCCTTTGTCCAGAGATCAACATTTGCTGGAGTGAATCGATTAAAGCTTGGCTCGATAGTCGGTCCAAGCCACTCAGGTGCCTGTTCATCACGCCGCTCAACACTTGTGGCACGCGTGCGGCTATCTCTTTACCCTGAGGGGTCAACGTGAGTTGGACTACACGTTTATCCAACAAATTTCGTTCACGAAGAATGAGTCCCTTTTTCTCTAAGCGGTCCAAGGATCGGGTCAAGGCGCCAGGATTGACCTCAATCTCCTTGGCCAATCCCAACACGGTGCATGAGTTTGTCTTGCTCAAATGAAAGAGGGGGAACCATTGAGCATAAGTTAGGCCAAAGGCCGCTAGTTCCTCGTCGGCTTGGCTCAAAATGGAGTTGAATACCTTTCGAATGAGTCGACCCACGCAAAAAGCTTGCGTATAAGTCTCACTTTGGTAGAACTCATCACTCGCGGTTATTGGACTAGGGGTACTCATCCCTCAATTTTAGTTGCCTAAGCAATTAAAGATTCGGCAGGCTCAAAAAGCCTGCTGAACCCTAGGGTTAATACTAATTCATTGTGAGATTTTTAGATCGCGCTGAAGGCAGGTTGAGCGCTCTAGGGTGAATTAGTTGTAAGAGTCGTCAGGTGGGGTTATTGCCTTATGGTCCCCTCAATTGAGCAGGTTGGGCAGGTTGGCAGGTTTATACTCTTGAGAGTTCAATGCACATCATTTAAAGACTCATTGGTGAGTGGCTATTCGCCCTGAGGCATATTCAATGGGCTTATTTCGTGCATTGATTAAGGTTTGGTTTTGGTTATGTTCATAAGGTTTTCTCTCTCATGTCCAACGACTTGTCATCGGCTCCAGTTTTAATTGTGGGCGGTGGGATTGGGGGATTGGCAGCCGCACTAGCGCTGTCCAAACACGGCATTGCCTCCAAAGTGCTCGAGCAAGCGCCTGAGCTTGGCGAAATTGGCGCTGGCATCCAACTGGGCCCCAATGCCTTTGCCGCATTCGATGCCTTAGGCCTTGGTGAGCGGGCTCGAGCCCGCGCGGTTTACACTGATTACGTGGTCATGAAGGATGCTATTGACGCCCGAATTGTGGCCAAGATTGAAACTGGACAAGCCTTTCGGGAGCGTTTTGACAACCCATATGCCGTTATTCACCGAGCGGATATGCACCAGTCACTGTTGGAAGCGGCCCAAGAGAGTGGTCTTGTCGAGTTCCTGACCTCTACACGCATCGAGCGTATCGAAGAGTTGCCCCTTGGAGTGCGTGTTCATGCGCAAAATCAACAAAGTTATGAGGGACCAGCCTTGATAGGCGCTGATGGCGTGAAATCAGTGGTCAGGCAGCATTTTGTGGGGGACTCACACCGTGTGACTGGACACGTTGTCTACCGTGCAGTGGTGCCCGTGGAGGAGTTTCCCCAAGAATTGCGATGGAATGCCGCGGCGCTTTGGGTGGGCCCCAATTGCCACTTGGTGCATTACCCACTTAAAGGGGGAGAGCAATACAACGTGGTGGTGACCTTTCATTCTCGTCAGATCGAGGAGTGGGGAGTTACCGATGGCTCTAAGGCCGAAGTGCAGAGTTATTTTCAAGAGGTGTGCCCTGAGGCTCGTCAACTCATCGATTTGCCCAAGAGTTGGCGTCGATGGGCAACTGCGGATCGAGACCCCATTGAAAAGTGGAGCTATGGACGCAGTACTTTGCTGGGTGATGCGGCTCACCCCACCACTCAGTACATGGCTCAAGGCGCCTGCATGGCCATGGAGGATGCGGTCACTTTGGGGGAGTGCTTGCGAGTGTGCTCTCTAGACTGGCCCCAGGCCTTAGAGCTTTATCAAAAAGCCAGAGTTTCTAGAACTGCCCGAATTGTTTTGTCCTCTCGACAAATGGGTAATCTCTACCACGCCAGTGGAGTTGAGAGGCTGGTGAGAAATGATTTATGGCGTGGTCGAACCAGGGAGCGCTTTTATGATGCACTGGAATGGCTTTATGGCTGGAAGCTCGATAATTGTTTGTCTGGCGTTCACGACTGACTTCAATTGCAGTCTACGATGAGTGGTTTTTTGAAGTGATGATGAAGTTGATTTAAAAACACTGACCAACAAAGGAGTCAAGAAATGGAAGATTTAGAGCTTGCCAAATTGGAAGATTTGCCCAAAGAATATGTGCAAGACTTGACTTCGCACAACTTGGTACCCTTGTGGCCAAGCCTGAGGGGTGTTTTGCCCCCAACCAAGCCTCGTCCCCTGACCCAGCCCACAGTTTGGGCCTACCAAGATATTCGCCCATTGCTGATCAAGGCGGGCGAGCTCACGCCTATTGAAAAAGCTGAGCGTCGAGTTCTGGTATTGGCCAATCCAGGCCATGGATTACAAAAAATGCAAGCCAGTGCAGCGATCTATTTGGGTATGCAACTCTTGCTCCCAGGCGAGTGGGCTCCACCCCATCGTCATACGCCCAATGCCGTTCGAATGATCGTCGAAGGCGAGGGGGCTTACACCACTGTACAAGGTGAGAAGTGTCCCATGAGTCGTGGTGATTTGATCTTAACCCCCACAGGACTTTGGCACGAACACGGCCATGACGGGGATCAACCGGTGATTTGGCTTGATGTGTTGGATTTGCCAATGGTCTACTATATGGAGGCCTCCTATCACGTCAACGGCACCCAGCAAGAACCCACTCCAGGTCACAGTGAGGTGCAATACAGCGGTGCCGGTGTTGTCCCCACCCCCTTCTTTACACGATCAGACAAGTCTTATCCTGTGCTCAGATTTGCCTGGAAAGATGTGAAGCAAGCATTGATCAATTTGTCCAACGATGAAGCAAACATTGAGTGCGTTCAAGTCACCTACATCAACCCTCTGACAGGTCAAGATGTTGAAAATATTTTGGGCTACTATGCCTTGATGTTGCGACCTGGGCAAGCATTGCGCTTGCCAGCGCGTTCACCCGCCTGCGTATTTCATGTGATTGAGGGCGTAGGGATGGAGTTGGCGTTTGAGGATAAAAAGTTTGCACTGCATGAGGCTGACACCGCTTGTGTACCAGGATACGGTGCGGTGATGCTCAAAAATTTGAGTGCAGATCAACCGTGCTTTTTATTCATGACCGATGAGTCACCGCTGCACAGAAAACTCGGCGTGTATGAAAATTGGGGTTGAATTTCGCAGCTTGTTGCGCCGCTCGATAGTGATCGAAAGTTCGAGTGGATCGACTGGCTCGAATGTTGAAGCAAAACAGTCGATCAACCAACCAATCAATCAATCATGACGTTGCCCGTTTTGATCACCTCACGCCAGCGCTGGGTATCTTCTCGCATCCACTGAGCAAGTTCCTCGGGTGAATTACCGACGGGCTCTGCGCCAAGTTCCTCGTATTTTTTGACTATCTCAGGCGATCTTAAAATCTCAGCCACAGCCTTTGATATTTTATTGGCGATCGCCATGGGTGTTTTAGGTGGAGCAACAAGTCCAAACCACGTGACCGAGACCAGCCCAGGGACCACTTCATTCATGGCGGGGATTTGGGGATGGTTGGGATTTCTTTTAGCACTTGTCACCGCGAGCAGTCTAAGTTTTCCTGACCTGAGGTGCGATGATGCTGCAGATAAATTGCCAAACATCACTTGCACATGACCTGCCAATAAATCAGCAATTGCTGGAGCGTCCCCTTTGTAGGGGATGTGCGTCAAGTGGGTTCCAGTTTTTTGTTTGAACAGCTCAGCTGTGAGATGCGAGGTTGAGCCATTACCCTGTGAGGCATAGGCCAATTTGTCAGGATTGGCCCTTACATAGGCAATAAACTCTTGCAGGGTTTGGGCTGGCACCGATGGGTGTACCAGTAAAGCGTTACTGACAGTGGCAAGCACAGTGATTGGAACGAATTTGCTAGGGTCGTAGTTGATCTTGGGGTAGAGACTTGCGTTGATGGCCAAAGTCGTGGGAGGCGATGCCATCAGGGTGTAGCCATCGGGTTCGGCAGAGTTGAACCACTCGGCGCCAATATTGCCTGCAGCACCTGGCCTATTGTCGACAATCACAGCTTGGCTAAGTTTGACCGATAAAGCCTCGCACATGAGTCTTGGGAGTACATCGGCCGATCCACCCGCTGGATTAGGGACGATCAATCGAATTGCCTTTTGAGGCCAATCCGAGATAGTGTCAGCGAAAGCGCAATTTGTACTCAATCCAAGTCCACTTAAAGTCCCCATCGCTCCTAGTTTGCCGAGGACTCTCAGGGTTTGGCGTCGGTCGCTGTTAACGAGTGGTGAATTATTCATGTTTTAGCTTGAGGAGCATGGAAGTAAAAGGTGTTGCGGCTTTAATTAAAGTCTTTAAAGCGGAATGACCATCAAAGTTTCAATCACTCTGGAGTCAAAAAGGAAAAGTCGTTCCTTGAATTTTGCGCCATCGGGCGTCATCATGATTTGGTCATGGCACTGACCAGTCGCGAAAATTTTCATGTCCCCGCTCAAATCCATTGTTCGTACAATCAAAAAATTGTGAGTTACTTCAAAACATTCATCTGTTTTCCCAGAGATATGTATCCCAGAGAGAATGTGGCGATAGTGGTGGGGTTGGTATACATTGGCTTTTCGCATTGACAAAATGCGGTCTCGCAATTGAGCTGCATTGTGACAGTCGATCACGGCCAGTGGCAAGCTTCGGTCATGGTTAAAGCGAGACTTAACAGTGTAGCGGCCAGTCTCAATCATCATGCCGGTGATGTCTTCAACACGGTCTTCGTCAATGGCACGCGCCCAAGCGTAGATTAATTGTTCAATAGGACGGTAATGAGATTCGAATTCAATCATTTGTATTTCTTGGCTAATGTGATACGTGCTGAAGTGTTTCGAGGGGTCGGCTGTCACCCAATATGGCTCATTGGCTAGAGAGCTAATTTAAAGCTCATTCGGAGTGCTCAACTCACAAGACTTCAAAACCCCATGTCTTGTTGATAGTGATGCCAAAAATTGCGAATCGCTCGTTCGGACAGTTTGCTTGAACCCTTGATGTCAAGTTCCTTTCCGCCCATCTCAATGAAAGATTCACCAACCTGTGCGTCAGCAAAAGCGTGTTGCATCATCTCACACACAGCCGCATCTTCAACCGAGACCATGCCGGCGGAACCCGCCAAATTCGTTTGAACCAAACGTTTTTCAGTCATGGACTCATCATCATCAGCAAAACCAAAATAAGTCCAAACCAAGTCGGTTTGACCAACCCCTTTGGGGCATATTTGTCGCGTGGCCAAACTGTTGGCGATTTGGTGCAGGACAAAGCCTGGGTAGGTGCTCAAAATTTGCACACTCACGCCATCCCCAAATTCATCCTTCCAGCCCAAGATGCTCGGGTCTTCGAGTCTGAGGCCATCATTGTGTGAGCGAAGTTGTGCGGTGGTGGCCTCATAGTCTGCTGATTTTTTTTCCGTTCCAGCCTTGGTATAAAAATACACATGCCTGCCTGAGTCATCCAAAATCATGCCAGACTCTTGTGACATCCGGGACAAGCCGAATGTGCCATAAAAGGTATGGAGAATGTTGGCGTGGTAGGAGTCGCGCGGATTTTCGTGATAAGCCTTCCAGTTGGCATGGATTCTTTGGGTGTCATAACCCAGTACCTTTAATGGTCGGTTCAAAACACGTTTGATGCCCGTAGCAACCTCTCCTAGCCACTCCTCTAATTCAGGGGTTTCGTCGGAGAAGGTTGCAAAGACCAAGCCACACAAAGTGGCAACGCGGCATTTTTGTAAACCATGCTCACTCAGTTGAAAATCTTTGGGTAATCCTCCTTCGCCCCTGAGTCCTTGGCTAAAAGCGGCGTGACTCAAATCCCCTTTGAGGGTGAAACTCCAAGCGTGATAGACACAATAGAGCCTTTTTGCTTTCCCAAAGGCTTCCCGGCACACCATATTTCCGCGGTGGGCGCAGCGATTCACCATCACATTCAGACTTTGGTCATCCGCGCGTGCAAGCACCACGGATTGCTCACCAATGTAGGTGGTTTTATAGTCGCCTGGATTGGGGACCTCAACTTCCAGTCCAACGTAGTGCCAGTGTTTTCCACGAAAAATTCGGGTCTGCTCTTGAGCATAGGTGTTTGCATCCAAATAGACCCAATAAGGTGCACGGGTGAAGCCCTCTTTGGGCCAAGCCCGTTGAAGGCTCGCGCCCGGCGCCGTGGGGGGGTGCGCATTGGTGTTGACGTGTGAGGATGATTCTTGTTGGCGCATGGCAAGCAAAGGGATGAACGAATTGATCAATTGATAAGGCTTAATTTTACACACTCAATACCTTTGGGCACGGGGTTTGTGGGTGTGAATACCCCAAGGCGGTGGCATCTAGCTCAAGTGGGGTTGGCTCTCAGGAGTTTGCCTAATCAGCACACTGAGTGCACCAAGTGCTGATGTCATGGTGACATGATTAAAAAAACTTGGCTATGATGGGCATAGAGTGAAGTCAAACCTATGTATGAATGGAGTGTTCAATGAAGGCTGCTTGGTACGAAAAAAACGGTCCAGCTCGTGAATGTTTGGTGGTGGGAGAGATGGATGATACTCAGCCTGGCCCTGCGGAGGTGGGTGTGCGAGTGATCACCTCAGGCGTGAACCCCTCCGATGTCAAGTCACGCATGTCTCGTCCTTTGGGTGCGCCTCGAATTATTCCTCACAGTGATGGCGCTGGAATTGTGGTGAGTGTTGGGCCTGGAGTGTCAAGCTCCAGAATTGGAGAACGAGTCTGGCTCTGGAACGCCCAGTGGGGTAGGCCTCATGGAAGTGCTTGCGAGATGTTGAACATTGCCTCTTCTCATGCAGTCAAAATGCCCGATCATCTCGATTTTGAGAGTGCTGCTTGTCTTGGTATTCCGGCTTTAACAGCTCTCCAAGCGACTCGGTTGTGCGGTCCGCTTGAGGGTAAGACCGTGCTGGTGACGGGTGCCGGCTCAGCCGTTGGGCACTATGCAAGTCAAATGGCTCGCATGGCTGGGGCTCACGTGATTGGTACAGTGGGGTCTGCGGCACGTGCAGCGCATGCCTTGAGCGCAGGAGTTGAACATCTGATCAACTATAAAACCGAATCGATCGTGGACGAGGTGGCTCGCATTACTGAGGGCAAGGGAGTCGATTGTGTGATCGACATGGATTTTTCTAGTACTTGTCAATTGCTTCAAACGCAAGCCATTGCCAATCACTCCAAAGTGGTGTGCTATGGCTCAAACTCCCCAGACGTCGGCATGCCCTTTAGGCCCCTTTTGTGGAAGTCAGTGGATTTGAAGTTCATGTTGGTTTATGACTTGAAGCCCAAAGACCGTGAAGAATGTTTGGCCAGTTTAAATGAAATGCTGGTTAATAAGGCCCTGGTGCATGCGGTTGCCAAGACTACAACGCTGGAGGACATCGCCAGCGCTCACGAATGGGTGGAGTCTGGTAAGGTCATTGGTAATGTGGTCCTTCAAGTTCAAAAGCCTTGATGATTGCGTGAGCTTTTCTACTTATCCTTAACCACGCAATTCATCATTTGAGAGTCACCTCATGCTCAGAGCCCTTCACCACCACACCGTCGCAGCCCACTTGGACGACCTGATCCCGACTCAATGCTCTGTTGGGTTTTGGGAAGTACACAATAAAGTGCTGGAGTGGGAGTCGTTGCCCAAGAAAGCGCGCAAGACCATTCTTACCCAGCACTGGTTTCCTTGTGTCATGGGACCAGGCCATCAACCGTATATCGTTGATCACCATCATCTGGGGTTGGCTTTGCACCTGGTGGGACAGCGAAAAGTATTTTTAATGGTGCTCTCGGATTGGTCGCATTTGGAGGAGTCCACTTTTTGGCGAATGATGGAGTTTCATCAATGGGTTTATCCTTTCAATGAGAAGGGCCGGCGTGTACCTATTGACAAATTGCCCACTCACGTGAGTCTTTTGAAAGATGATCCTTATCGAAGTTTGGCGGGGTTGGTCAGAAAAGCGGGTGGTTTCGCCAAAGACACCACCCCTTTTAGCGAGTTTTTGTGGGCCGAGCACTTTCGATCACGTTTGGCGATACCTAAATCTCCCCAATGGTCGGACTTAACCCAAACAGGGGTGGCCTTGGCCATGTCTGATGATGCAAGTTATTTGCCTGGTTGGGTGGGCGCGTCTCACCACCACATCCCTTGAGCCAGGAATTTGAGTTGAGGGCGGTATTGGCCTTGAAATTGTTTTCCTTCATTAGTACTTGAGTTATTTTTTTGCAACGTTATGTCATAAATGGTTCAATTTCTTCACTTTAAGTACTTTTGTGGTGATGGTGTCGTCAATTCCCATGTAGAGTGTTGTCATGAAAATTTTGCTTATTGAAGATGAACTCAAGATTGCGGACTTTGTGCTGCAAGGCTTCTCGCAAGCGGGCTTCGTCACCGACCATTTCACACAAGGGACGATTGGCTTGAAGGCCGCATTGACGGGAGAGTACGACGCGATTGTTCTCGATTTGATGCTACCCGGCATGGACGGCATCGAGGTCTTGAGAAATATCCGGCAATCGGGTAACTCTATACCGGTGGTCATCTTGACCGCCAAGGGTGACTTGAGCGACCGATTGATTGGTTTTGAAGCGGGCGCCAATGACTACTTACCCAAGCCTTTTTATGTGGAAGAGTTGATCGCTAGGGTGAAGGCCCTCATGATCAGCCACAAAGGGCAAGAGAGTTCTATGTTGGTGGTGGGAGAGCTGAGCTTAGACCGCATCACTCGCCGAGTTCAGTGGCTAGACCATGCCATGGTGCTGAGTCAACGAGAATTCACCTTGTTAGAGTATTTGATGCGTACACCAGGTCATATTTTTACTCGCAAGCAGATCTTAAAACATGTCTGGGCCATTGAGTTCGATCCACAAACCAATGTGGTGGATGTATGCATTCAACGCATTAAAAAGAAGTTGACCCCAACGAATCAAAAAATCGTAGCTGATTTTCCTATCGAATCCATCCGAGGGGTGGGCTACAAGATCAAAACTATACCTCATGAGCAATGATTATCAGCGCTTTTTCAAGTGGGTCTATTCGTTTCGATTTCTAATCGCGATTCAGGCCTTTTTTTGCACCTTGATTTTCTTGATCTTTAATCGGTGGGTTTCTCAAACCATGGTCTGGGAAATTATTCACGACAAAATTCAATCGCAATTGGCGAGTCGTTACGCAACAGAGTTTGATGTGCTCAGACCGCTTGAGCTCCATTCCTTACCATTGATTTCAAAAGATACGTCTAATCTCATCAGGTTTGATTATCAACAAGTGTTTATTGACCAAGTCGTTGAAAGATCCTTTCACTGCGACTCAAGGGGATTAGTTGCGTTGGGTTTGGGCGCGGGGATAGATCAATACCGAGAGGCCGCAAAGAAATTTTGTGATGAATTGATTCCTAAGGCAAGCAGCTACCAGTCTTGGAAGAGCTTGAAGCTTGGGGACGTTAAAAGCTTTGTAGAGTCGGGTAGTCTTACTCTGCAGGGTTTGGACTGGATGGTGATTAAACTCACCCCTTCCCAAAAAGATGCCCCCGTGAGTTGGGTTGCAGCGCCTAAATCTGCTGTGGACGACTATGTAGAACTCATTTGGGACATTCGAGATAGAGTGTTGCTGGCTGTTTTACCTATTTTTTTAGTGACTGTTTTAGTGACCACGTTGTTGATCACGAGAACTGTGATCAATCCACTGGAAAAACTCAAACACCGTCTCTTCCAACTCGAGACCAAGGACTTGGACAAGCCGCTTCATGCTCAATCGCGCTTTAACGAGTTCAAGGATTTTGTGGACGTGTTTAATTTACTGAGAGAGCGACTCAGAGCTTCATTTTTTCAAGCAGGTAGGTTTTCTGCGGATGCTTCTCATGAGTTGCGAACACCACTCACCATTTTGCGCGGATACGCCGAGCGCGCCATTTCTGATTGCGAAGAGGGCTCGCGACAGCAAATTCGCCTGTCGCAAATGTCCGATGAAATTGATCGATTGATCTCCATTACGGACAAACTATTGTTGCTCTCCAAAGCAGATGCAGGTTCTCTCACCTTGTCAGCTTCCCAAGTCAATATCAGTGATATGTTGGGTGAATTGGTGATGGATGCCAATATGTTCCAAGACAAATTGAAAGTCACTGCCAATATTCAAAAATCCATGTTTTGGTATTGTGATGCGCAACTCATTCAGCAGTTATTGCACAATTTGTATACCAACGCTGTGAATTACAACATTGAGCACGGGTGGATTCACTTTGAAGCACGTATGGATCATGCTGAATTGGTTTTGGTTTTTAGTAACCCTACGCCTAAAATGTCTCATGACTTGGTTGAACGTGCGTTTGAGCGTTTTTATCGAGGCATAGATTCACATACCCGCTTGATCGATGGTCATGGGTTGGGCTTGAGTTTGTGCAAGGAAATTGCTCGTGTCCATTATGCTGAACTTGAGATGGTTGAGGACGATCAAAATGTCGTCAAAGTGACCTTAAGGGTGGACCCCAAAGCACTCATGCACATTGACGATGCCCCTGTGGCGCATTTACTGGAAAGCGCTTGAACCATGCCCTGAGGTGTGGGCGCATCAGTCAATCGGTCAACTCTCAATTGTTCTCCAAAAGGTAGTCAAATGTTCTCTGTGAAGACTTCTTGGGTTCACGTGCTGGTCATGGGGGTATGTTTCAATGTGCTGCAAGCGCTTGCACAGCCCATTATTGATTCCGACTCATGGTTGATTGGAGTGAACACTATGGAGGTCAGTTACGGTTTCAATCAATCCAACTTGTCCTTGCTTCGTGGGGTGGTGATCGATACCAAACTTGAGCCTTCAGTGGATTTCAAAGCCGAGACGGATCGGGGCTTCATAAGCTTACAAAATGGTATTGGCTTTTGGATCAACCATTCTCCGTCCCTCAAGTCGGGGGTGTCCCTTAACTACATGTTGGGTCGCTATCAAGGCACTGATTTGCATTACCAAGGATTGGGTGACAGGAGCGGTAGTTTTGATGCCTATGCTTTTGCCGAATGGCAACCGATTCTTGAGGCCGTGACGCTTTATACAAATGTGGCAAGTACGCCTGCACCTATTCAACGCGAGTTTGCACAAGTGGGTGTAACTTTGGGTGTTCCGTTGGTGAGCCAATGGAATGCCTTTCTTGATCTCAACGAGACTTGGGGTAACGCGGTCTATTGGCAAACTTATTATGCAGTGAATCCCCTGCAACAGGCTTCCTCAGCGAAGTCTCAATTCAATCCCTCATTGGGCGGTGTTTTGTATCAGTCCAAGACTTTGGGCGGGGTTTATAGCTTTAGCTCTTCGGTTGATTTAATCATGGGCTTGGGGGTATTAGAGGCTTCACCAAGCTTAATGCAAAGTCCCTTGATGGGGTCTAAGCGCCAGCACACGGCCATGTTCATGATCAATCAAAAACTCATCTCACATTGAGGCAGATAAACATCCAGCATATTGACGACTTCAAGAATCAGCAGGCCAGTGCAATACTTGCATTTCAGGATAAGATTCCGTTACGCAAATGAATTGCATTGGCCAGTGTTGATTCGCCCCCCATCTAACCCAAATAGGAATTAGTCAATGAATGAAGACTTTGTCATTGCCGTCACCAGTGCACTCATTTTAGGCTCATTGGTTGGGGTGGAGAGACAATGGCATCGCCGTTTGGTTGACCTGAAAACCAACGCTTTGGTGGCATTGGGGGCTTGTTTGTTTATTTGGACCTGTCGCTCAGCCCAAGGCTACATGGACTCTGTTCGCATGGCAGGTCAAATTGTGGTGGGAGTGGGTTTTATCGGGGGTGGTTTGTTGTTCAGGGATGGTGCTCAGACGCAAGGGGTCAACACCGCAACGACGCTGTGGTGTTGCGCTGCAGTGGGAGTTCTTTGCGGATTATTGCGTTGGCAAGAGGCCTTATTTGCCTCGGTTGTGATTGTGCTTGCCAATACACTTTTG
The DNA here is from genome assembly GCA_036821105.1 of Limnohabitans sp. Taxonomy (GTDB): domain Bacteria; phylum Pseudomonadota; class Gammaproteobacteria; order Burkholderiales; family Burkholderiaceae_C; genus Limnohabitans. The sequence goes on along the minus strand of DAISKH010000002.1, from coordinate 31,700 downwards.
AGGAACTTAGCCCACATGCTGAATTTAAAAATGGGAGTCAATGACTACTTGACTGAGACTGTTCAGCTTGACTTGGTTTGTTCAGCTCAATCGTATGAGGAGGTTCGGGTGTGCATGGTGACATTCTTTAAAGAACACAATTGCCAGCCGAGAAATTTTTCTCACCTTGTGCTCTCCAGTCAACAGCACAAAATCACTTACAAAATTGCCTTTGAGCACGAGCGCCCCGAACAAGAGTTCGCGCTCCTTGAGCCCCGATTGCGAGAGCTTGGTGTCTCGCTAATCGAATGGCACTTCTGAGTTGATGGGTGAGACTTCAGTATTGGGCCTGAAAGGGCTGTGACAATTGGTAGTTGCGATCAAAATGCTGCAAATACACCTGAGCAAGTTTGGGATTGTTCCAATTCACCAAAACGTTTTCTGAGTTTTTGTGTGCCGCAGCTGAGGAGAAATTAAAGCTTCCCAACTCCACCGTTTGTTGGTCAATGATCATGACTTTATCGTGGTGAATGGGAAAGCGGTCAATGAGCCTTACCTCGCAGCCTGCGTTTACCAATGCGGACAATGCCGCCCTGGCTTTACCGCTTCGGTCCTCCACGGTGCTACTTTTTTTGTCCACCACCCAAGAAATTTGTACTCCACGCTTTTTGGCGCGAATTAGGGCTTGGGTGATAGGGGGGTTGGTAAAGCTATAGGCCAAGCCGCGGATCTCGTGGTGGCTCGAATCAATGGCTTTGATCACCAATTCCTCAGAGCCCTCATTGGGAGAAAATGCCACCTCAAGGGTTCCAGTAGCGGGGAGCTCAAAGGCCTGTGCTTGAAGGCAATAAGATGTCGCTCCTGCAATGCCCCACATCAATAAAAAGCCTGTAAGTTGTTTGAATTTATGCTTAAACATTTGAGCTCTCGCATTGCAGTTGGCAGTTAGGGGGGATGAGTTTTTCATGCTTTTTCAATCCGTGATAGAGTTTTCTTGGCCGTGTGATTGACTATGATTTTAGGCGTATTTCGAAATTCATCGATCTACCATCAATTTTTCAAAATCCATTGGTTCATTATGGAAGTTCAGTGGATCAATCTGTATCGATGTTGATGGGTGATCAGGGCAAGTTGTTCAATCTGAAGGATAATCAAAGGTGAACTTTTTCTGATACTTAACCATGACGAAACCTTCTGGAACTCTATTTTTGATGTTGCATGGCCTATGCAGCACACCAGAAGAGCTTGGCAGTTTACAAAATAATTTGATTAAAGCGGGTTGTCCCGCCAAAGCGGTATCAATTCCTGGATATTCCTTTGAGGCGGACAAAACCAAGCAAGTGGCATCAACTTTTGAGAGCTGGGTGGACTATTTACACCATCAAATTTTGAAGGAAAAGGTTGAATTCGAACATGTTGTCTTGGTGGGTATTTCATCGGGCGCCAATTTGGCCTTGGCCTTGAGTGTTGGATATCCTGAGGATGTCAATGCTTTGGTACTTCTGTCAACGTCGATTTGGGTTGATGGATGGTCAATACCGAGTTACCAGTGGCTTTTGCCATTGGCACTTTTTACGCCAATGGGAGTCTTTTGGAAATACCGTGAAAAAGAGCCTTATGGAGTGAAGGATGAGCGAATTCGGAGTTGGATCAAGCGTGAACTCGATCGACGCCGGGTCTCCGCTGCGGGTTCAAGTATTTTGGAGATTGGTCATCTCAAGCAAAATTTTCGGATGCGAAGTTTTGTGAAAAAAAACTTGCCCGGGAAACAACTCCCTAAGGCATTGGCGATTCATTCTGAGCTCGATGAGGTCGCGAGTTTGAGAAATGTAAGGTGGCTAGAGTCCCACTGGCCTGAGCAAAGACTTCAAACATTGATTTTGAATAACTGTTATCACATGATCACCATTGACCAAGAACGTCAAAAGGTCAGTGCGGCAGTGGTGAGTTTTGCTTTGGAGCTAAAAAGCCCCACAACACAAGTGCTTGAACTCTAAGCAGTCGGTCGTAGGGCAAGTTTGGGTTGGCTCAATGGGTGTCTCAGTACACCGTTCATGATCAAAGTCTAGCTAAATTAGAGTTTGAGTCACGCCCTTCTTAAGAGGGAAGTTGTCGATGGGTGCCGATATTTACCAGTCGTCGGAGCCAGAGCTACTCGAGGAGTCATCCCAAGAGCCCGAGTCTTGAACGCCGAAATTGTTCCCACCCATATCGTAGTTGGACCCACTTTGGGAGGGGTAACCATTGTCTTGAAAGCCATTGTTGTTGGGGGCAAAGCCTCCTGAATTTGAGTTGCCATGTTCACCAAGAACGTTGTGCATTAGGGCTTCTCCAGCAACCATGCCTGCACCCACTGCAGCCCCAGTGACTAGGCCACCAACGATACCGGAGCCAATTCCTCCTCCACCTCCCATGGGCGCTGGTCCATAGGGCTGCCCCATAGGCATACCGCCCCCCATGGGCGTGGGGCCCATGCCACCGTATTGGGGTTGGGGCATGTAGACTTGTTGAGGGCGAGCAAATAGTCGGTAGACAAAAAAGATAAAAGCAATCACGGCAAAACCAATCACCCAAGGCAAAAGGCTACTGGAGGAATTGTTGCCTCTCTCAGCCACTGGAGCGTAGTTGTTGTTTTGCGCAACTACGGCAGGTGGCGGAGCACTCAAACGCGCTTTGAGACCACTCACGGCCTCAGGTTTGATGCCGGTCAGTCCTGGTGCCAATTTCTCTGCAATTTGAAGCTCATCCCTTGCTGCCTCAATTCGACCTTCTTTGGCCAATAATTCAGCGTTCACAAAATGCGCCTTGCCACTGTTGGGGTGGTCAGTCAGAACTTGTTTCATCATGGCGTCAGCCTGGGCAAAATTGCCCGACTCTGCCGCTTTATACACTTCGCTCATGGAAGGGTCGGCAGCAAGTGCAAATGATGCGCTCAAACCAAGCAATGCTAAGGACAGCAATCCTTGAGTTAGGCTTTTAGTCAAAAGGGTGAATTTCATACGGAATAAACTCCTATAGGGCAATGAGTAGGCATTTGAGGGTGAGTCCTGACAATTCAAGCCCATCGGCGAAAAGAAACCCAAGAATACCAGAGTCACTCGATTTCAAGCGTCCAGGTCAACTCTCGATGATGAGGCTCAAGGTGATGTCATGCACATTCTGCACTAAATTGAGTCCACCTGTGGGGGATGGGGTCGAGAACTCAAAACATCAAGTGATTTTTCCTGCCAAAGTAATGAAAGTCATGAAGATTTTGAGCAGTAAGAATAAATTCAGGAAAAATTATTGTTCGGCTGAAAAGAAATTGGATGCATTGAGTGAAAGTCTTTTTCGCATCACAAAACTTATAAAGACTTTACCGACGGTATTCAGTGCTTTTGCATACAATTATTGAATGTTTTCAGATTTTCACCTCCAACCTCAGCTCACCTTTTAATTCAATACAACCAACAATGAATACGTTTAAGCCCACGCAACGCAACGCCTCCAAAGCGTTGGTCAGCGCTCACTCACAGGCGAGAGTGATATTGAAAACCTTGGTCTGGACGATTGTTTTGTCCATCATGTCACTCAACCTAGCCCATGGCGCTTTGCAAGATGAAATTCAAGTCTACACCGACGACATTAACGATGTCGGTGAGTGGGGCTTGGAGTTGCATGTGAACACTACTCCTAAAGGTGTGTCACTCCCCACCTATCCAGGAGAAGCGATGAATGCCTCCGGCACCCGTGTCACGTCAGAAATCTCTTTGGGCTTGAGCCCACACTGGGAGGCGGGTCTTTACTTGCCCATGGTCAAGAGTGCAAATGGTGTAAGCGAGCTCGCAGGTATTAAATGGCGTTTAAAGTGGATGGCCCTCAAGCCCGAAGAGGCTAACGGCTGGTTTGCTGGGCTCAATTCGGAGTTGAGTCAATTGAAGTATCCCTACTCCGATTCATCTCGCTCCTTTGAGTTGCGCACCATCGCAGGGTTCAAAGACAGCCGTTGGCTCTTGGCAACCAATCCAGTGTTTGGTTGGCCTATTTCTCCAGGTTATGCCCACCAGTCACCAGAATTCAGTCTGGGGGTGAAGGTTGCCAGATCAGTGAGTGAGACTTCCCGCTTGGGGGTCGAGTACTACAGTGGCATGGGACAACTCAATGCCACATTACCCACGGGTTTGCAAAACAACACTCTGTTTTTAGCCTGGGATTATGAGGGAGAGCCCTTTGGTTTCAATATTGGAGTGGGCCGTGGTTTGAACGCAGCCACTGATAGTTGGACCGTTAAAACCATCTTGGCCCTACCCATTTAATATTTTTTGCACAAAGGTTAAGATGGCGGGTGGGTTTGCTTGAGTAGGAGTGCCCAGCAAGATCCATCAAGTCACCCCAGTTTATTTATTTTTTCAAGGAACTTTCTCGAATGTCTAACGTATTGTCAACGGCGAGTTTGCCAGTTTTTAAGCTCATGCTCGGAAATTTGAAAGTGTGTCTACAAAAGACACTCACCAACGCTCAGGAGCGTGGTTTTGATGCGCAAGTTTTGGTCGATTTCAGATTGGCCCCAGATATGTTGCCCTTTAAGCGTCAAGTTTTAATTGCCTGTGATGCCGCCAAATTCGGCGCATCAAGAATTGCTCTCGTGGAGGCGCCCAAGTTCGATGACTCCGAGTCGACATTTGAGCAATTGATTGAGCGAGTGAGTAAAACCATTGCCTGGATCGAGACAGTCTCTCCCCAAGCTATAGACCAAGGTGCGGGTCGAGAAGTCACTTTCCCCGTGGGCAAAGAGACCAAAACGATGGTTGCTGAAGACTATTTACTCACTTGGGTCTTGCCCAATATGTATTTTCACATCACCACGGCTTACAGTATCTTGCGCCACAACGGTGTGCCATTGGGTAAAAGAGATTATTTGACGGGTTCATTGACTAGCTAAGTCCCATAGAGTCATTGGCTTCCCCCCCCCCAGTATTGGCCAGGTAAAAGCTCAACTGGCCTTGACTCTAGCTTAGACAATTGTCTGGCTTGTCGTAAGGGGGGGCAAGCCCTGAGCTGATTTGCATTGTGTGGGCGAACTTGTCTATGCTTTTATCTCGACAACTCCATCTTCTTTGAAAGCGCTCATGGCCATCAAGTCCACGATTTATAAAGCCCAATTGCACATTGCAGACATTGATCATTCGTACTACGAGGACCATACACTGACGTTGGCCAGACACCCAAGCGAAACCGATGAGCGCATGATGGTACGTCTGGTCGCTCTTGCGCTCAATGCGTACCGACTTCAAGAAATTTGCAAAGGCGATGGCTCTTGGGTTTTTGGAGCCGGTTTATCTGATCCCAATGATCCTGATTTGTACTTACTCGACTTTACTTCTAGAAAACGCGTTTGGATTGAGGTCGGTCAACCCGACGATAAACCCTTAAGCAAAGCTTGTTCTCAATCCGATTTGGTTTTGGTCTATGCATTTAATCACGCCAAAGAAATTTGGTGGAATGGTATAAAAAACAAACTCTCAAGGCAGCAAAAATTAGAAGTTTGGGGACTACCTCACGACGTCACCCAGTCTTTGGTGAGCTTGGCTGAGCGAAGTATGAATCTGCAGGCTACGATTCAAGAGCAAACTCTCACGTTCAGTAGTGAGCTTGGTAGCATTGATGTGCAGGCTACCTTAATGCCCCTTTAGTGAAGGTCTATAACCTTTTGCGTGTAGGTACTTGTTGCCTTAACTTTGTGTGAAAAAGACACCTTCGTCCGCTAGAGTGGCTCAACTGTCACCGCCACATCTAAGAGGTGGTCATTGCCCCCTTGGATTACGCCTCGCACAGGAGAGACATCGGAGTAGTCGCGGCCCCAAGCCGTGACAATGTAGTCTTCTCCTGGAGAAAAAATCCCGCAACGATTGTTGGTCGGGTCGAAATCGAACCAGATGCCCGTTGGTTCTTGGGACTTGGGAGTTGGGGGTAAGTAAACAGAAGCCCAGGCGTGTGAGGCATCTGTTCCGATGAGCCGAGGTTGCCCCGGAGCTGGGTACGTCAAGATATAACCACTCACATACCGCGCTGCCAGCCCAAATGAGCGGCAACAAGCCACCATGATGTGGGCAAAATCTTGACACACCCCTTTGCGACTCTCAAAAATGTCAATGAGTGGCGTATTGACTTGGGTACTTTTACTTTGGTAGAGAAATTCTTTGTGGATCAGTCCCATCAATTGCTTTAAGCCTTCTAGCAAAGAAGTATTAGCGCTCAGAGTGCGTTTGGCGTATTGGTTAAAGACCTCGAGTCTTGGGATATGAGGAGAGTCAAACAAAAAATCGCTGGCTTCGTCAAAACGCTTACCTGCGTTGTATTCATAATGCTCGCGAGCAACGAGTGCGCTGGCCTCTAGCCAATGATTGATGAGCGGAGAAGGCCCTGCGCTCAAGGAGTCGCGATTGAGGGTCGAATTCAGCGGCTTTGATTGAAAAGTGTTGTAGTCAGATCCTTGCATCTGAACGTGTGTTTGGACTTGATAGGAGGAGGACTCGGTTGTGTGACCCCAGTGCAAATCCATCTGAGCGAAGGGGTGCTGAGGTTGGCCAAAGGACCATGTGTTTAATACACTCTCGGAGGTGATGCTCAAACGTTCATGTTGTGTGAGAAGTGCCAAGTAATGGGTTGGATTTTGATAAAAATCCTTGGATTCGAAAAGCTCTGTTGGTTCAGGAGCGATGCTCAAGTGGTGGCTCTCTAGTCGCTGGCATGGCATCTCACGGGGTTTGAGGTGCAAAAAATGTTGAGCCGTCTCGACTGCGGGTTGATACCGGTACAGGCTCGTGTGAGTAACTTTCAGTCTCAACGTTGATTCCCCCGACGAAGATTGAAGTCGTCAATGCATGACATTCGATTGGGAAGGAATTGCGTTGCTTGGTGTTGCATCTGAGACTGTTGGGCATTCAACGTGTGGGTGAAATACTTCTCTCCAATGGCATTGGAGACTTTCAATGTTTGTCCCAAGCCAGTTTGCAAGTGTGTTGACAAGGTCATCAAGTCATTGGCAGTGTTATCCCCTGATGTTGAGGAACTCACCCAAGTCTCAGGCTTGGGTACCATGAGTGCCAATGCATCGAGCTCCAACGGACTACATCCTGCCAATTTGGCCAAGCGTCCTCTGAGTGTTTGGGCTACCCAGGCGAGTGATCTCGGATTGTCACGATCCAAGACAATCAAATCAAAGAGTGCCTTTAAGCTTCGACTTTGCTGGTGCTGAGCTTGAAAGGTGATGGTGCTATCAAAGAGGTTCAGTAAAGTCAAAAAGCACGTATCGTCGCTATCCAATTGTGATAAGCCGCCCACGTTCAATGCCCCATCCAAGACTTGAGAGAGATAGCTTAGTCGCTCAACATGGCGACCAACGCTGAGCAATCGCCAGCCATCGTCCCTGACCATTCGGTCCGTTTGAGCCCCTGTGATCGCGGCCAGTTGGTTGTGGGTGTTGCTTAAAACTCTAATGACTTCGGTGAGCGGGTAGTAGTCACTCTCCGACCAGCGCTTGGCGGAGTCTGAGAACTCTTGTTGTGTGCGTTCAATGAGAAGCCAATGATCCAAGGACAGCCTTTCGCGCACAGCTGATGCAGCCAATTGCAATGCCCTCAGGTTAAAGCCCAGGCTAGTCACACTGCTCAACGCCTCCAAGCAAGCGATCAATCGTCGCTCAAAATGCCTGGGTTCTGTGTAGAGCTCTGGAGTCGAACTCATGTCGACATCGATAAGACCTTGTTGATAAGCGAGACGAGAAACCCAGCGCCTCCATAAGGAGGAGAACTGTTGCTCTGCATTGAGTCCCTCTAAGGTGAGTCTGACTTGGCGCAATATGTTATCGCTACGCTCGCTGTAGCGTCCAAGCCAATACAAATTCTCGGCAGCCCGGGATGTGACAATTCTTTTTTTCACCCCCAGGTCCAGCTCCGTGTTCGCAAATACGGCTGACGCTGGGGTTGTGTGGGGTTTTCCTTGAACCCAGACATCTGCACTGCTACCGCCTCTTTGCATGGAGGCAATTTGGGCTCCTTGGGTGGCAAGTCTTGCCAAGCCACCCGGCAAAACACTCCACTGATCATTGGGTTGGCGGATCGCAAAAACTCTCAAAATACAAGACCGGGAACTAATTCCGTGCTGTTCCCAGGTTGGCAATTGAGATAAGGGCAAGTACTTTTGCGCAGTGTACTGATCGGGTTGGGCCCGGATTTCTTGCCTCAAATTATCCAAATTGACTTCACTCAAGTGGCGCGCAAGCGTTGTATAGGGCCTAGTCGGGCGTTGAGCTTGATAGGGGTAGGTAGGTTTGATGACGCAGTCATTGAGTTGGGGTGAGACGCTTTCAAAAGCGGCTTTCTCACCGCACCACCATGTCGACAAGCTCGACAGTTTTAGGGGCTCACCCAGCAAGGATTGACAAATGGCGGGTAAGAACCCGAGCAATGCGGGCGACTCCAAAACACCAGCCCCTGGGGCGTTGGCAATGAGCACATTGCCGGCTCGAATGACTTGCATGAGTCCCGGTACGCCAAGACTCGAGTCCTCGCGCAACTCTAAGGGGTCCAAGAACTCATCATCTAGTCGTTTGATCAGCCCATGCACGGGCTCCAGCCCTCGCAAGGTGTTCAGGTACAAGTGTTGGTTCCTCACCGTTAAATCTCGCCCTTGTACCAAGGTGGCTCCCAAAAATCTGGCCAGGTAAGCATGCTCAAAATAGGTCTCGTTGTAAGGGCCAGGTGTGAGAAGTGCAATGTGCGACTGTGTTCCATGACCCGCAGCCTCTTTGAGGTGATCCATCATGTTGCGATAAGTCAAGTGCAGTCCCTGCACTCCCAAGGTGGACATGGCCTGAGGAAATAAGCGTGAGATGATGCTTCTGTTTTCCAGCAAATATCCTAAGCCAGAGGGTGCTTGGGCGCGCTGAGAGAGCAGTCTCCACTCACCGTTAGGAGAGCGTGCAACGTCAAAGGCGACGATGTGCAGATGTTGCCCACCTAAAGGCTTAACACCTTGCATATTGCGTAAAAAACCGGGGTGTCCATTGACTAAAGCGGGCGGTAAAAGGCCAGACTTGGTGAGACTTTGTTGCCCATAAATATCGGCCATGATGAGTTGCAAGAGTTTCACTTGTTGAGTGATGGCGCTCTCTAGCGTTTGCCAACTCTGCTCATTGATGATGAAAGGAAACAAGTCCAAGGACCACGGCCGCTGAGGTCCATGTTGGTCGGTGTAGACGTTATAAGTCACACCATTGTCTTTAATTTGTCTCTCCAATTCCTTTTGCTTTTGATTCAAGGCTTGGACATCACGTGTATCCAGATGATCAAAAAAGGTTTGCCAATGGCGAGCCAAAGTCGGGGTTGACTTGGCGCTGTCCTTCTGAGGGGATTGCGAGTCTGGGGAGAGCGTCGATTGTGCCAGCAGCTCTTGGTAATGAGCTGATTGTTCTTGAACCAATTCACGGGTTGAGTTCGCCAAAAATTGATCCAAATCGCTTGGACTAGACTTCATGGGGTTTGGCTGAGGATCAAAGGAGAGAGAAGAGGTGTCGAGCATCTCTTCATTGTCTCATGTCATTAAGACCACTGCTTGAACCCTGGTTACACACTTGTTTATCTTTGGGGGACAAGCAGACAAGCGCTTTCATGCTGTACAAGCCTTAACTCCGTCTCAAATCCAAAGTGAGTGGAAACTCTTGGTTCACTGGCAACTCAATCGATGCACTGGGTACATTCCAGTTCCCTGGCGTATGACCCATTTGCAAAAAGCGAGAGACCCTTCGGCTTTGGGCCTCGTAGGCGTTGACTGGGTAGTTGGTGTAATTCAGCCCTCCCGGGTGAGCCACACAGTACTGGGCACCCGCTACTGCACGTTTAGACCAGGTGTCATACAAGTCAAAGGTCAAAGGTGCATGAGCGCCAATGGTGGGGTGCAATGACGATGGGGGAGACCAAGCTTTAAATCGCACGCCTGCTACATACTCGGTGCTAATGCCGGTGGGGTGCATGGGCAAGGGGCGCTGGTTCACTGTGAGGGCATATCGAGAGGGGTTGAATCCTTTGATGTGGACTTCAATGCGCTCCAGCGAAGAGTCGACATACCGTGCGGTCCCTCCGGAAGTTCCCTCTTCTCCCATGACATGCCAAGGCTCCAGAGCATTTCTAAGGGTGATCACCATTCCCGAGTGCATCACTTCACCAATGGTGGGGAAACGGAATTCAAAATGAGGTTCAAACCAAGCAGGGTCAAACGCGAAGCCAGCGTGACGCATGTCTTCAAGCACATCTTGAAAATCTTGTCTTATGAAACTTGGCAATAAAAATCGGTCGTGCAACTCAGTGCCCCAACGGGTCACGGGGGCCAAATAGGGTTCATCACAGAATCGTGCCACCAAGGCGCGAATGAGGAGTTGCTGGACAACGCTCATGCGCGCATGGGGGGGCATCTCAAACGCTCTGAGCTCCAAGAGCCCCAAGCGGCCTGTTGCGCTATCGGGGGAGTACATCTTGTCGATGCAAAACTCAGAACGATGGGTGTTGCCTGTGACGTCGATCAAGATATTGCGTAAAGTTCTGTCCACAGTCCACGGCGGCATGGCTTGGTGATGCTGTTGGCGTTGACGATAAATCTCCTTGATGGCGATCTCCAATTCGTAGACCTGATCATTGCGCGCCTCGTCCACCCGTGGTGCTTGAGAGGTTGGTCCAATGAAGAGGCCACTAAAGAGATAACTCAAAGAGGGGTGGTTGTGCCAAAATAAAATCAACGATGCTAGTAGCTCGGGTCGACGAAGAAATGGACTGTCTGCAGGTGTGGCTCCACCCAAGACCACATGGTTACCGCCTCCTGTACCCGCGTGTTTTCCATCGGTCATGAACTTCTCAGCCGAGAGACCCGTGAGGTGGGCTGCATCGTATAAAAACTCCGTATTGGCGACCAACTCGCGCCAAGAGTGGGCGGGATGGATATTGACCTCAATCACGCCAGGGTCGGGCGTAACTTGGAGGACCTTCAAGCGCGGATCTCTGGGAGGAGGGTAGCCTTCAAGGACAATTTTGACTCCCCGCTTTTGTGCTGTTTTTTCAACTGCACGCAGCAATGCCAAATAGTCCTCAAGTTCCGACAAGGGAGGCATGAAGACGTAGATGACACCGTATTTCTCGCCCACGCTCTCTCCCTTGGGACCATTGGCTCGTCTAGGGTCACGTGTTTCTACGCATAAAGCAGTGCGCACAATCCAGGGTGCCGACTCTTGCTGCGCAGGTGCCCGATCGGACTCAGAGTGCGAGTCATTGCTGTGATCGTCGTTTGAGCCGGTCTTGTCGCTGGGTGCGCTCAGTGCTTGTAGAGCTTCTGCGTTGGAGGCAAACCAAAAGGGCATCCATTGATGCAACTTGGTTTTGATGGTTTGAATTGAAAGGCCCCAAGGGTTTGTGGCCACGGGGTCTACTTGGAGTGTGGGGGACTGAAACTTAAGCTCAGGGTTAGAGAGTGGGGCTCGCGCGGCAAAGGGATCCAATTCATGTTGAAACGGATAGTCCTCCGATTTGACCCAGGGCAATGAATCCAGGGGCAGTCGATACCCCATGGGGGAGTCGCCAGGGATGAGGTACAACCTTTCTTCTCGCATGAACCATGGACTTGAGAGCCATCTTGGAGTGCTGGAGTGGCCTTTGTAATTGGGGTTGATTTGAATGGGCAGCAAATAGCCGATTTCACTGCCTAACTTTTGTTCAAATACCCTGAGGAGTCGGGCGCGCTCCATTTCATCATCCAAGCGAGAATCAAAGGGGTCAACATTGACGGGCAGTCTTCTCTCGCGCCACAAATAATAAAACGTATCTTCATAGCCCGTTTGAATGTGACGAGTGGGAAGCCCGAGTTCAGTGGTGAGATCATGCAAAAAAGCTTTTGCATCGTGAGAGGTGTAAAAGCTTGGCTCAGATTCATCGGCAAACAAGTCTGGATTGTTCCAACTCGGCACGCCATCGCTGCGCCAACAAATGCTCAGGGCCCATCGGGGTAATTGCTCACCAGGGTACCATTTGCCTTGTCCAAAATGAAGAAAACCACCCCGACCGTATTCTTCCCGGAGTTTATGGACCAAGGAGGTTGCGAACTTACGTTTTGTGGGCCCTAGTGCGTCCGTGTTCCACTCTGCTGCGTCCCGGTCGCTCGTGGCGACAAAGGTGGGCTCGCCTCCCATCGTGAGGCGAGTGTCTTGGCGAAGCATTTGTTCATCAACACGTTCACCCAAAGCCAAGATCTCTCGCCACTGACTGTCTTGATACGGCAGCGTCACACGAGGTGTTTCTAGAACTCGCGCCACACTCATGTGGTGTTCAAATTCAACCTCTGCTTCATCAACCAATCCCTCAATGGGTGAAGCACCCGACGGTTGTGGCGTGCACGCCAATGGGATGTGTCCCTCGCCAGTCAAGAGTCCCGAGGTAGCATCAAGTCCAACCCAGCCAGCACCTGGCAAATAAACTTCACACCACGCATGCAAATCGGTGAAATCGACATCAGTTCCACTGGGCCCATCAATGGATTTCACATCCGCCTTCAACTGAATTAAATAGCCAGATACAAACCGAGCCGCCATGCCACAGCGTCTGAGCAATTGAACCAAAAGCCATGCCGAATCTCTACAAGACCCTGAACCCAAGGTGAGCGTTTCTTCAGGAGTTTGAACACCAGGCTCGAGTCGAATCAAGTAGCGAACCGAGTGGTGGACTTGTTGGTTGAGTTTGACTAAAAAATCAATGGTCCTGCACGGCGTGTGATCGATGTCCTTGATGTACTGCGTGAGAAGTGGTGTGAGTGGATCACAAGCCAAATAAGGAGTGAGCTCTGCGCCTAGATCTTTACTGTAAGAGATAGGGTAATTCTCAGCGCGAGGCTCTAAGAAAAAATCAAAGGGATTGAAGACCGCCATCTCAACCACCAAGTCAACTGTGATTTTGAAGACTTGTGTGGGCTCAGGAAATACCAACCGTGCTTGGTAGTTGGCAAATGGGTCTTGTTGCCAATTCACAAAATGTACATCTGGCTCGACTTTGAGTGAGTAGGAGATGATTTTGTTGCGACTGTGGGGCGCAGGTCGGAGTCGCACAATTTGTGGCCCCAATTTGACCCAGCGGTCATAGCGGTAGTGGCTGATGTGGTTGAGTGCTACGTGTATGGTCATGGTCTAGACTCTTTAGCAAAAGACAAGCCAGTGTAGTGCGACCAGATGTGCCATTCAAAGTGAAATGAAGATCAATTTCGCACCAAACTGGTGATTTGGCTACATGAATATCAATATCATCTGAATTTTCTTTGATTTGCACCAAGTTGGTGCTAATTAGGTTGGTAAAGTGGATCCGTTTATGGCAAGCTACTTGCTAAATGTGGTCAAGGAGTCAGTTTGATGAAACCATTTGATGAAATGTATGCTCGCTTGCCGGGTGGGCAAGGCAGTGCAGATTTGGGGCAACTCAGAGCGCACTACGAGACGTACCAGGACTGGTTGTCCAAGCAAACACAAGAACAAATGAAAACCCGCAGAGCTGAGGCGGAGATGGTGTTTCGGCGAGTGGGTATTACCTTTGCGGTTTATGGGGAGAAGGACGCAGAAGGTGACGGGACTGAGCGCTTGATTCCTTTTGATTTGATTCCACGCATCATCCCAAGCCATGAGTGGCAATCTTTGGAAAAAGGTTTGGTGCAACGCGTTCAGGCATTGAACCGTTTTATCCATGATGTCTATCACGATCAAGAAATTTTGAAGGCGGGTTTGATTCCAAGCGCGCAGGTGCTGGAAAACGCTCAATTTAGACCTCAAATGCTGGGTGTGAACGTCCCTCATCAGGTCTACTCGCACATCAGTGGAATAGACATAGTGCGCGCAGCCAACGAGCAAGGCGTTGGCGAATATTATGTCTTGGAGGACAATTTGCGAGTTCCCTCAGGTGTGAGCTATATGTTGGAGGACCGCAAAATGATGATGCGTCTCTTCCCAGAACTCTTTCGCTTGCACCCAGTGGCCCCAGTGGCTCATTACCCTGATTTGCTCTTGGAGACACTCAGAAACTGCTCCCCAGCGTCCTCGTCAGAACCGACCGTGGTGGTCTTGACCCCGGGGATGTTCAACTCGGCCTATTTTGAACATGCATTTTTGGCTCAACAAATGGGCGTTGAGCTTGTAGAGGGCAAGGATCTTTTTGTCAAAGACGATTTTGTTTATATGCGCACCACCCAAGGGCCCAGGCGCGTGGATGTTATTTATCGTCGCGTCGACGATGATTTTTTAGACCCAGCCGTCTTTAGGCCTCAGTCCACGTTGGGCTGCCCTGGTCTCATGCAAGCCTACCGCCAAGGACATGTCAATATCTGCAATGCAGTGGGAACAGGCATCGCAGATGACAAGTCCATTTATCCGTTTGTGCCCAAGATGATTGAGTTCTATTTGGGCGAGAAACCCATTCTTCATAACGTCCCAACCTACATTTGCCGTGAAAGTGAAGATTTGAAGTACACCTTGGATCATTTGTCTGAATTGGTGGTCAAGGAGGTGCATGGTGCAGGTGGATATGGCATGCTGGTGGGCCCCACTGCCTCAAAGTCTGAGATTGAGCAATTTCGAGCTGCACTCATCAGTGACCCGCAACGCTACATTGCGCAACCTACCCTCAGTTTGTCGTCTTGCCCTACCTATGTGGATTCAGGTGTGGCGCCCAGGCACATTGATTTGAGGCCCTTTGTTTTGAGTGGGAAAACAGTTCAAATGGTGCCCGGTGGCTTAACGCGTGTGGCTTTGCAAGAGGGCTCTTTGGTGGTCAACTCCTCACAAGGTGGTGGCACGAAGGACACTTGGATTTTGGAGTACTAGACTTATGCTTTCACGCACTGCTGATCACCTTTATTGGATGTCTCGCTACACCGAGCGTGCTGAAAACACCGCTCGTATGCTGGATGTGAATTACCAAACATCTCTCTTGCCTCAGTCCACTGCCGTTGCTCAGGTGGGTTGGCAAGGACTTTTGTCAATCAGCGAATTGACCCATGCTTATCAAAAAATCCATGGAGAAGTGGTCCCCTCTCGTGTGATGGAGTTCATGGTCAAAGATGAGAGCAATCCATCCTCTATCATCTCCTGCCTCAAAGGAGCGAGAGAGAATGCCCGAGCTGTGCGAGGAACACTCACCACTGAAGTCTGGGAGACTCAAAACCAAACTTGGCTTGAGCTTAACCGCCGATTAAAGGCGGGCGACTTTGAGCGTGATCCAGGGCAGTTCTTTGAATGGGTTAAATATCGCTCACACCTCTCAAGAGGCGTTACCGTGGGGACCATGTTAATCGACGAGTCATTGCGTTTTATGCGCCTTGGAACTTTTCTAGAGAGAGCTGACAATACGGCCAGGCTCGTCGATGTGAAATTTCACGCTGTGCAGAGTGACTTTTTTGGTGCAGCCAATGCCAAAGACCAAGAATATGATTTTTACCATTGGAGTGCGATTTTGCGAAGTGTCTCAGGTTTTGAGATCTATCGCAAAGTCTACAGAGATGTGATCAGTCCTGAGCGCGTGGCCGAGTTGCTCATCTTACGATCGGACATGCCGCGCTCGGTGCATGCGAGCATGAATGAAGTCGTCTCTAACTTAGAGGTCTTGGCTAATGACCAATCGGTGGAGACCATTAGGAGAGCAGGAAAACTCAGGTCCGAGTTGCAGTATGGTGTAATTTCAGAAATTTTGGCCAATGGATTGCATGCATTTTTGACTCAATTTCTGGATCGAGTCAATGATTTGGGGATGGGAATTTCAAGAGATTTCTTGATCGCCAGTTAAAGCTTATATCGAACAATCAGCTCAACTCGGCTTTTGGGTGGCTTCGTTGATAAGTGTTTTTTGGCGAGTCAATCGTCTGCTGATCTTGAGAGCGGCGGGTCCAAGCCAACGAGAAAACCGGTGACGCCGCTTTGCAAAGGCTGCATACCCATACCCTAAGAAACCTTGGAGCGAGGGACGACTTAAGATCCACGCCAATGTCCTTAATCCCACCAATTGATAGGCCGTGGCAAAAACGGGTACGCCTTCAATCACCTCGCCACTGAGCAGGCGACCTTGCATCAATTGCATCGCACGCTCGCATGACAGGCCACTTTGTTCAATTTCAACACCGGCTTGAGTGATGTCAATGAAAGCAAGCGCACCTCTCTTGTCTTTGTGTCTCAGGTATTCAATTTCTGCTTGACACAATGGACAAGAGCCATCGAAGTAAAGCGTGAGAGACGGGGTGACTTGCATGGTGAGTTTTTTTTGACGGCCTTGATCAAATGGTGTAGAGCGGTCGATCCAATCCACCGGCCAAATGCTCCTTAGACCAGGCCAAGGGATCTACGGTTTTGGGCAAGATCACACCCGCAGCGCGCACATGGTGGCTCTTGGGCTCAAGAGCGGGTAATGCTTGGGGGTTGGCTTGCAAATTCATGGCCGCTTCATAGAGCATGCGCCTGGCCATCACGATGGCTCGGTCGGTGGGCAGAAGTTTTTCTTCCTCATGGTTTTGTATAGGACCCATACTCTCTTGAAGCGATGCGTCTTGCATGGAGATGCCAAAAACACCGCTGAAAGTTTCTTTGTTTTTTTGAGCAACACGGTCAATCAAGTAGTTGTTATCCATGTTTTGTTTAGGTCTAAAACTGCCTGGAGCTTCATACTCCACGTGTATTCCCTTTCCATCACTCATGTCATTCACTTCTTGATCAGACAAAGGCTTGTCATGGTGGAAATTAATACTCCATGCCCAGCAGTGATGGTCATCTTTAGGAACCCATAAATGCCCGCCCAATGCGTGGTGACCAAAAGGTGGAATCAGTGTGTACCAAGGGAAGATGAACTGAGTGATGCGCCAGTAGTAATGGTCCTCATCGGCATTCCTTCGGCCAAACAGGGTCAAACCAAAGTCTGTTTTTTCAATGGTGAAGATGACATTACCGTCAGCCTTGATGTATTTCAATGCCTCCGTGCCCACGTGCATCGGGTCGCGGTCAACTTCAAAGCGGTGGACATAAGAGACGTGGGCGGTGTCAATGCCGCCTTCCATGGCTTGGAGAAAATTACATTCTTGCTCGCGCTTGGAGATGAAGACATGACTGGAGGGGAGTGTGCTCCATTCGAGTTCTGGGGGGGCGGGTTGAAACTCTGCCGGTCCCATGTAAGCCCAGACCAAGCCAGCTCGCTCGATACAAGGATAGGCTTTGATATTCATCTTTGCACACATCTCCGGAGCGGAGGGCACTTCAATGCATTTCCCGTGACGATCAAACTTCAATCCGTGGTAGGCACACCTTAGCCCGCCTTCTTCGTTTCGGGCAAAAAAAAGTGACACGCCGCGGTGAGAACAAAATTCACTCACCACACCCACTTCACCTTGGGTGTCTCTGAAGACCACCAAGTGTTCCCCCATGATCTGGGTCTTGACTTGGGGGCCATCGGGAAGTGCAACTTCTTGGCTTGAGACTACCGGTACCCAGTAGCGTCTCAGCAAATTTCCCATGGGCGTATTAGGGCCAGTTTGGGTGAGGACTTGGGCCATTTCTTTGTTCATGATATCTGTCGTCCTTGAGTCAAATGTAGCAATCAGGCGATTGTAAAAGATCTGCCTTGGGTCGGACCTACATTCCTTTCAATGGCCTGTTCTAAAAGGGATATCGATTTTTGAGCGTTCCCCGAGCTTTTGAGGGATGGCGGGTTTTTCCCCTAGACCTTCAAGGCCGCATAAGCTAGAGTCCAAAGGTTCAATTTAATCTGAAGGGACTTTGTGTAAAGTGATGACTACAACAAGACGCCTCGCCGAGCAAGAGTTGACCACCGATGTCTTGGTCGTGGGTGCAGGTCCTGTAGGACTCAGTGCTGCCATTGAGCTCGGGTTCAGGCAAGTCGATACGTTGGTGGTGACCGATCAGCCTACCACTGCACAACATCCCAAATGCAATACCACCAATTCAAGGTCGATGGAGTATTTTCGTCGTCTTGGAATTCATGAATCATTAAGACAAGCGGGACTCCCAGCTCATGTACAAAGAGCCTCTGCCTATGTCACGAGGTTTTGTGGTGAGGAGTTTGCCCGCATGCCAAGGCCTATCTCCAATTGGCCCACTCCCGAGTTGCCCAACCACATCTCTCAAATCACGCTTGAGCAAGAGCTCTGTCACCATGCCCATGCATTCACCGGCTCTAACATTCGTTTTGGGCACCGGTTAATGAGTTTTATTGATTCCGGCCCAAGTCGTCAGTATCCCATTGAGGCGTTAATCTCAGACCCAAGCGGACAAACCTACACGGTTCATGCGCGATTTTTGATTGGTGCAGATGGTGCCAATAGTTTGGTCAGAAAAGCGATCGGTGCGCAACTGCACGGTGAGGACGGTAGCTTGGAGAGATCATTCATGGGAGGCACAATGTTGTCTTACTACATACGTGCACCCCACCTTCAAGAGAGAAGTGCTCGTGTGCCTGCACACTCCAATTGGATCATCAACCCACATTTGCGCGGCTTAATGTTTGCCCAAGACGGACAAGAGCGTTGGGTCGTTCACTACCAAGTTCCACCGGGAGTGGATTGGAGGGAGCTTGATCCGCGAGAGGTCGTGAGCTCTTTATTGACCAATGACGAAACTTTGCGAAAGCAACCTGATTTGGAGTTTGAAATTCTCTCCGGCGGTCCTTGGCGAGGCGGCTTGGCTTTGGTGGCCGATCGTTACCAAAAAGGTAATGCATTTTTAGTTGGTGACGCAGCGCATTTATTCACCCCTTTGGGGGGGATGGGCATGAACACTGGCATCGGTGATGTGATGAATCTGTGTTGGAAGTTGGATGCCGTGATCAAAGGCTGGGGGGGGAAGCATTTGATCGAAAGCTTTGAGTTAGAGCGCCGTCCGATGGGGCTTCGCAATGCCGGATTTGGCGTGCAGTGTGCCGCGGTCATGGACGGCTGGCAAGTGCCGACCAATTTTGAGGCTGACACCCTCGAGGCTCATGAGGCCAGAGCTATGTTGGGCGAGCAAATCCTAAAGGAAGATGCTGCTCAATATCTCACGGTAGGCTTGCAATTGGGAGAGCGTTACGAGTCCTCTCCAATCGTGATGACAGAAAACATGCCTGCCCCACCAGATACTTGGGATGAGCTTAGCCCAGTGTTGCGCTCGGGTGCTCGGGCTCCTCATGTGTGGCTATCGCCGGGAGTCTCTTGCTTTGATCACTTTGGCACTGGTTTTACCTTGGTCAATCTGGGGCAACCAGATGCGGTCCACTTCCTCCAAGAGGAGGCACGATTAAAAGGAATCCCTCTCACCATCTTTTCTGCTCAAGACTTGGCTCCTTTAGCCACGCCTGAAGGTACGACTTCATTGTTCAAAGATTTTTACACCTCCACATTGGTTTTAATTCGGCCCGATCAACATGTGGCTTGGCATGGGGAGCCGCATGAGCTCAGTACACCCATTCAGGCTAAAAGTTTGTGGTCCTTGGTTTGCGGAGAGTTTGGTGTGGGTTTCAATTCGGATGCTTTGGAGATGAATACACAGCCAGATAAGCATGAGCACTCAACGGGAGTCAATTCTTGATCGATCCAAAAGACTTTCGCCCCTTTGTCCCAACCTTGGAGTATCCCAGGGTGGCCGCCTTTCAAGGTCGTGATGCGTACCAACATGGAGATGCGGGTCTTGCCAACCCTTACCCCAAAGCATTGTTGTTTGATCCTTGGGATGCGCTTTATGCTCAAGATTTTGTGGGCGTGACTACCAATGGTCAAGTGATCCCCCATCTTTTTAAGCCACAGCGACAAGAGGCTCCCGTGAAAGCAATGTACCTTGCGGCCTTGGATATGCTTTCTCTTCTCAATCCTGAGCAACGCCAATTGGTGAGTCTGCCCATTGATGCACGCGAATGGCGACGCTGGAATAACACGGAGATGTACATTTATCGCTATGGCTTGCGACTTGAGGAGTTGGAGTTGGCTCAGAGGGAGTCTATTTTGCGGGTCATGTCGTGCAGTTTGTCACCCAAGGGATTTGAGAAGACCCGCAATACGATGCGTATCAATCATTTTTTGGGTACGCTCACCCACAATACTAAAGTGCTTGGCGAATGGAGCTACAACTTTACGATGTTTGGCTTACCTTCTTTGAATGAGCCTTGGGGTTGGCAAATCAGTGGCCATCATTTGGCCCTCAATTGTTTGGTTATCAAAGACCAAATGGTGTTATCACCCACTTTCATGGGAGCCGAGCCCAATACGATCGATGAAGGGGAGCACGCAGGCCTCAAAATGTTTGAGGATGAGGAACAAAAAGGATTGTCCTTGATCACCTCGCTGAGTGAGAGTCAACGCAATAAAGCCATTGTTTATCACAACGTCGTAGGAGGCGATTTGCCCGAAGGTCGTCGTCACAAAGCGGATCAATTGCATCTCGGGGGTGCCATGCAAGACAACCGCATCATTGCTTATGAGGGAATTGCAGCACGAGAGTTCAATGCAAGCCAACAAAGTCGACTTTTAGAATTAGTGAATCATTTTATTGAGCCCTTGCCTGATGGGCCCAACAAAGCTCGAATGCAAGAGGTTCAAGATCATCTCCATGAGACTTATTTTTCTTGGATCGGCGGCACCAAAGAACATGACACGTTTTACTATCGGATTCAAAGCCCCGTGATCATGGCTGAGTTTGATCACCATTCAGGAGTTTTTCTGACCAACGAATTGCCAGCCAAGTTTCACATTCATACGCTGGTGAGGACACCCAACGGGGGCGACTACGGAAAGGATCTGTTGCGTCAGCATTATCTACGCGACCACGATGCAGCACTGAGGCCTGGTGTGGCGGGCCAACACCTGGATCACCATTCCCACACCCATGGCCATCATCATGCTCACGATCACTCCCACGATCACTCCCATGATCACTCCGACGATCACTCCCATGATCACTCCCATGATCACTCCCACGATCAGCATGAAGCCAAGAAATAATATTTTTTGATCCCACTCTACAAAGGATAAGAAGATGTCACCAGTCCGTTTGAACCGCAGAGCCTTACTTTTGGCAGCAGGCACCAGCGCAATCAGCTCTAATTCACTCTGGGCCCAAAGCAGTAAATATCCAACTCGCAATATCCGAATGATTGTGCCCTTCCCAGCCACGGGGGGGCCAGATACCGTTGGGCGTTTGGTGGCACTTATGCTCTCCCAAAAGTGGGGTCAGCAAATTGTTGTAGAAAACATGCCCGGTGCCTCTGGGCAAATTGGAACCAATTACGTCGTCAAATCCCCCGCCGATGGCTACACCATGCTTTTTGCACCCCCCACGCCCATCACCATTGCACAGCATTTTGATCCCAAGCCAGCCTATGACCCTACGAAAGATTTGGTGCCTGCCTCACTGATGGGGCGCAATCCTGCGGTGATCGTGGTCAATGCCAAGGTGCCGGCCAACAATTTGGGTGAGTTTTTTACTTTGGTTAAAAAAAATCCTGGCAAATATTTCTATGGCTCTCCTGGTTTAGGTCATGCATTTCACCTCATATCGGAGATTATTTTTGGTAAAGCTGGCGTCGAACTCACGCATGTTCCCTACCAAGGTAGTGCCCCTGCGGTGATGGGCTTGTTGGGTGGCGATGTCCAGTTTCTAGTGCAGTCTGTGGAATCGGTCAAGGAGCATATCAAGTCAGGCAGATTGCGAGCCTTGGCTACTTTGGAGGCTAGTCGTCTGGAAGCCTATCCTGAGTTGCCCACATTGGCTGAGAGTGGACTCAGTAATTTGGACATCATGAACTGGTATGGTGCCTTCTTTACAGCTAAAACTCCGCCTGAGATCATCGCTTTTTGGGAGCGCGAGTTGGCACTGTTGGCCAAAGATCCAGCCTATCAAAAAAGGATGCGTGAGATGAGTTTTGATCCGGTGGTTTTTGGCTCCCAAGAGTTCTCCAAAATGATGGCCCTGGAGAGTATTCAATGGGCCAATGTCATCAAGTCAGCCAAAATTTCTACACAAAAATAGATCAAGAGGAGTTTTCATGGATTTAGGGATCAAAGGCCGTGTGGCCTTGGTGTGTGCATCCTCACAGGGTCTAGGGATGGCGTGTGCCAGTGCACTCGCCAGAGAAGGTGCCACGGTCTACATCAACGGACGCGATCAATCACGCTTGGACGCTGCACGTGATCAAATTTTGCAAGCCACCGGTGTCACTGTGCAAACTGTGGTGGCCGATATCACCCAAGATGAGGGGAGGGCAAGACTATTTCAAACTTGCGAGCCCGTGGATATTTTGGTCAACAACAACGCTGGCCCTGCGCCCGGGGTTCTCCAAGACTGGGACCACTCGGCTTGGTTGTCTGCGCTGGAGAGCAATATGCTAGCTCCTATATTGTTGATTCGGGGTTTTTTGCCCGGCATGCGTCAGCGTCGTTTTGGTCGAATTGTTAACATCACTTCTGCCATGGTCAAAAGCCCCCGACCTCATATGGCTCTCTCCACCACAGCACGCACGGGTCTCACTGCATTTTGTAAATCCGTCTCTTTTGATGCCATCGCAGACAATGTCACCATCAATAATTTATTGCCCGAGCGCATAGACACGCCAAGGCAAGACTTCATGGCAAAACGAATCGCTAAAAATAAGAGTATCAGCTATGAGGATGCGCGCGCAGAGATTGTCCAGACGGTGGCGGCCAAGCGTTTCGGCTTGCCCAGTGAATTTGCAGATGCCTGCGCCTTTTTATGCTCAGCACAGGCTGGATTCATTTCTGGCCAAAATCTCCAACTCGATGGTGGCTCTTACTCGGGTCTTCTTTGAGAGTAGTAATTCAGACGGCAGCCAAGTTACAAAAAGGTAATGACATGATGAAATGGGTTGGTTTGTTATGGTTGTTGATGAACATCCTGGGTGGTTCTGCAAGGGCTCAAGACGAGGCTCGAATCGTGGGCAACTGGAGGTTGGTCTCAGTGGTCTATGAGGATGCACTCACCCATGAGAGAACACCTGTTTTGGGCCTGCATCCTGTGGGCTATCAAATTGCTACAGCCTCGGGACGATGGTTGGCTTTGGTCACTGCAGAGGGGCGCAAAGTTCCCAACACCGACGCAGAAAGAGCCCAGGCCTTGAAATCAATGATCTCCTATACCGGGCACTACAGAGTTGAGAACCATCAAGTGATCACCAAAGTGGAGGCTGCATGGAATCAATCCTGGGTGGGGACCGAGCAAATTCGGGCTTATCGATTCGAGGGTGACTTGCTCCATTTGGAGAGCCCAGCCCAACCGCACCCCAATATCGATGGCCGGGTTGTGAAAATTATCGTCACCTGGGCCAGAGAGCCCTAGGTGTCGGTTTAAGGATGGATTTTTACCCTTGTTGGGCAATTTACAAAGAATTGGGCTAGAAATTACGCTAACATTCGCGCAAATCAAAAACAACTGGACCGTTCATTTCTAGGCACGTTTGATTCAGTGCACGAGGTCTTTCCCCAGTGTGGTCGGTTAGACCTGAACAGGGGTTTTCTAGATACCTCTTGAAATTGACACTTTCATCCCCATTTAAAGCCAAAATTGATTTCTTCAATGGGCGATCTTTTATTCAGCGCCTTAGGATATATCCATGATCAAAGTCGACAATTTATTCAAATCGTTTGGAAACAAACAAGTCTTGAGCGATGTCTCGTTCGAGGTTGCACCTGGTGAGGTGTTGGGATTTCTGGGCCCCAACGGCGCGGGTAAATCAACCACCATGCGCATCATCACCGGGTTTTTGGAGCCCAGCGCAGGAAGCGTTGAGGTGTGTGGCTTTGATGTGGCGACCCAAGCCCTCCAAGCCAAAGAAACCATTGGTTACTTACCCGAGTCTGCGGCCCTTTATGAAGAGATGAAGGTGGGTGACTTTTTAAAGTTTATTGCTGAAATTAGAGGTTTAACGGGTGCCTCTCAGAGTCAAGCTCTGGAGCGAGTTTGCGAGCAATGTCACTTGGACCGCGTCTGGCACCAGCCGATTGAAACTTTGTCCAAGGGCTTTAGACAGCGCACCGGCTTGGCCCAGGCTCTGATTCATGACCCCCAAGTGTTGGTTTTGGATGAGCCCACCGATGGATTGGATCCGAATCAAAAATTTGAGATCCGAGAGTTGATTACAAAAATGGGTCGATCCAAAGCCATTGTGTTCTCCACCCACGTATTGGAGGAAGTCGAGGCCGTGTGCTCGCGAGCGATCGTGATCAGTGCCGGTGTCATTGTGGCCAACGGAACCCCCAAAGAATTCAAGTCCAGAACTCCCAGTGGACGTATGGATGACTTCTTCAGATCGGTGACTTTGGCCGATACTGCCAACCCATTGTCGGCGCCTAGCGCCCAGTCCAACTCGGAGACCCACGCATGAGTTATTTCAACACCACTTTGGCCATCACCAAACGTGAGCTCAAGGTTTATTTGGGTTCTCCTCTCGCATTTGTATTTTTAATTGCCTACCTTATTCTTTCGGGAATTTTTACTTTCACCTTGGGTGGGTTTTTTGATATGAACGAGGCCTCCTTGTCCTCCTTTTTCAATTGGATGCCTTGGCTCTTAATCTTTTTGGTACCAGCGGTGGGTATGCGCTTGTGGTCAGAGGAGAGGCGCTTGGGCACGATTGAGTTGCTTTTGACTTTGCCCGTTACAGTGTGGCAGGCCATTTTGGGTAAATTTTTGGCCTCTTGGGTATTTCTCATGGTGGCCATTGCACTGAGCTTTCCCATGATCTTGACCGTCAATTGGTTGGGCCAACCGGACAATGGTGTCATCGTTTCAGGTTACGTGGGTTGTTTCTTGCTCGCAGGAACTTATTTGGCCGTTTCTTGTCTTGCCTCATCCATGACTAGAAACCAAGTCATCGCTTTTATTTTTTCTGTGATGCTTTGTTTAGGTACCACGCTGCTTGGGTTTGCCCCCATTACCAACTTGCTCAGTCGTTGGATCAGTCCTGAGAACATTGAGAAAGTTGCTAACTTTTCTTACCTCTCTCATTTCGACAGCTTCCAGCGCGGTGTACTTGACACTAGAGACATTGTCTACTTCGTGTCAACCGCAGCTTTTTATCTATTCATCACCAGTTTGGTCGTTCGTCAAGTGCGTGCGCGTTGAGGTCCAAGAATGTTTAAACCGATCAAAAATATCTACATTGCCCTTGTCATCGCCTTGGTGGCGGTCGTGGCCCTTAATTGGGGGAGTGCCTACATTTACTCCCGTTTGGACTTGACTCAAGACCAGGTTTACACCTTGTCAGCGGGTACCCGTGAGATTTTGAAAAATTTAGATGAACCCGTCAAAATCAAGTTCTACTTCTCCAAAAGCGATGAAAACATGCCTTTGGCACTCAAAGGATTTGCTTCCCGTGTGGAGGATTTGTTGGCTGAGTTCAAGGCCGCTGGTGGCGGTAAGCTCATCATTGAAAACGATGACCCACAACCCGATACCCCTGTTGAAGATGAAGCCACCGCAGCGGGTATAGGTGCCCAAGCTTTGCAAAATGGGGATCATTTTTATTTAGGGCTCGTGGCCTCACGCGGTGAACACAAATCGGTGATTCCTGCGATCACCATGGAGCGTGAGCGACTTTTAGAGTATGACATTGTGCGGGCCATCTCGCGTACCAAAGAGGGCGAGAAAACACAAATCGGTATCTTGAGCTCTGAGCCCGTCTTTGGCTCCAGAGGCATGCCCATGATGGGCGTTCCTCCATCACAAAAACAAGTCTTCGTGAGTGAACTCGAGCGCGACTACAAAGTGGTGAATATTCCCAGCGATGCCAAAGAAATAGATCCTGCCATCAAAATTTTGATGGTTTTGCATCCCAAAGATATCAGTGAGCAGACCCAATATGCGTTGGATCAGTTTGTGATGCGCGGGGGCAAGCTCATCGCCATGTTGGATCCTTACGCGTACTTTGATTTAATTCCAGGCCAAGGTGGCATGCAGCCTGGTGGTACAAGTTCCAATTTAGAGCGGCTCATGAAGTCATGGGGTGTGAGTTTGGACACGGGAAAGGTGTTGGCTGATTTGCAATACATGTCTGGCGCAGGTGTGCAAGGCTTACCTACACTCCTCTCGTTCAACGACCAGGCATACAACCAAAATGACATTGCCACAGCTCGACTTGGCGCAACGCTGTTCCCGTTTGCTGGCAGTTTTGCCTTGGAAGCGGTGCCTGGATTAAAGCATGAAGTTCTCATCCATAGCTCTAAAAACTCTTCACTCATTGCTTCCGCACAGCTAATGGACCGAGGTGATAAGGCGCTAGGGGGTTTCAAGCCCTCGGGTGTGGAGCATCCCGTGGCTGTTCGCATCGAAGGTCAATTCAAAACCGCTTTCCCCGATGGAGCGCCCGTTGCGCCTAAAGATCCTAAGGAGAGCGAGAAATTAGCCAAGGATGCAAAGCCCACTGCAAAGTCTGCCAAGGATGACCCCAAAGCTCCTTCGAAGAGCAGTCCTCAAAATTCAGCGAATACGGCCACTGCAGATCCTGCTGCAGTTTCCTCTCCCGAGGCTCAGACACCCACTCACTTGGCACAGACCGCCGCTGCCAACTCGGTGGTACTGATTGCTGACAGTGACTTCATCAGCAACGAGGCTGCGGTGGAGATACAAGAGATTTTTGGTCAAAAGATCGTTTATCCCAGCAACGGCAATTTGGGATTTTTACAAGCCTTGGTGGATCAGTACGCGGGTGATGCAGCGTTGGTCTCGCTCAGAACTCGACAAAGCTCATCTCGTCCTTTGACCGTCATCCATGATATGGAGATGGTTGCCCAGCAAGCTTATGTGGGCAAGATCAAGGAGTTGGAGGAAAGTCTACAAAAAACTCAAGAGTCTTTGAAGGCCTTGCAAAAGGACAAAGGGCCTGGTGAGAGTGCAGCAATTTTGTCTAAAGAACAGCAGGCACAGATTGATGAATTTCGGAAAAAAGAGAGCGCTGCTCGCTTAGAGTTGCGGGGCTTGCGTAAGAATTTACGCCTAGAAAGCGAAGCTCTTCAATTCTGGGTCAAGGTTGTCAATATTGGCCTCATTCCAGTGCTGTTGTTGCTCATTTGGTTGGGACTGTCCATTCGTGGTCGCAGTAGCCGATTGAGTTGATTTTTAATTGAATATTTGGGGTAATTCCGATTTCAAAATGAGAGAGCAATGATGGACAATAGAGTCAGCCCTTGAAACTGGTCTTGGGGGTCTATTGTTCCCAAGCCAAGGCAAAGTTGTTGGGCCTAAGTACCCTCAACCCCCTTTGAAACGGAATATCCCTTGAGCCACATCACCTTAGAGATCAAAGAGCAAGTTGCTCATATCGTGATCAATCGTCCACAAGATGGCAACAAGCTTGACATGGCGATGATTCATGAACTGATGGGGCATTTCACTAACCTGGGTGCGAGAGCGGACATAAAAGTCATTCATTTGAGTGGTCAAGGTCGAGACTTCTCCAATGGTCGTTTGGTTCCCACTCCATCACATGGGGCGACTCCCGCTCAAAAATCGGCCTTGGAAATTCGGTCTCAGGTCACCGATCCAATTTTGAATTTATACGCGACCATTCGCCGCTCTCCCATTCCGATTGTCTCGTCCATTCGTGGTGTGGCGCACGGATTGGGTTGTGCGGTGGCTGTGTTGTGTGATTTGACCCTGGCCTCAGAGCTTGCCAAGTTTTCTTTGCCAGAAATGCGCAGCAACATCCCCCCCACGTTGGCCATCTCTGCTGTCATGCACACCGTCTCGCCCAAAGCCTTGGCGCATTTGATTTACTCTAGTGATGAAATCAGTGCCCAGCAGGCATTGTCTTTGGGGATGGTGAGTGCGGTTTATCCCGACAATCAGTTCGACCATGAGGTACAGGCGTATTTACAAAAATTGTGCACCCGTCCCCGTGAGGCCTTGTGTGCAGTCAAGGAGTATTTGCTCTTGGCGCCCAGCCAAGATCATGACTCAGCAGCCCGCTACGCCTCAAATTTGTTGGCCAGTGTGTTGTCCTCTCCCACTTGAGCTTGAAGAAGTCTTTTGCACCCATGTGCATCCAAGCTGACTTATAGAACAGTACTTTATTTTTAATCATGAAACCAGCTCGTTTTCAATACCACCGACCGACCCAATTGCGTGAAGCACTCGAGATGGTTGCTACTCTAGAGAATTACAAAATTCTTGCAGGTGGCCAGTCGTTGATGCCCATGATGAACTTTCGCTTTGTGATGCCTGACCACATCATTGATTTGAACCAAGTGAAGGAGCTTACTGGAATTGATCAAGATCAAGACCGACTGGTGATTGGCGCCATGACGCGTCAACATCACATCCACCGCTCGGATCTGGTGGCCAAACTCTGTCCCTTGGTGCCCGAGGCTTACGACCAAGTGAGTCATCGTCAAATTCGCAATCGTGGCACCTTGGGCGGCTCCTTGTGTCACCTCGATCCTGCTTCTGAGCAACCGTGTTTCACCAGCGCATTGGATGGGGAGATTGAGGTGCAAAGCCTCAAAGGTCAACGAACCATCTCTATTCATGACTGGACTCAGATGTACATGACGCCTGCACTCGATAGCGGTGAGGTCTTGACCCGAATCAGTCTAAGACCTTGGGGGCCGAGTCATGGATGGTCCTTCATGGAGTATGCCCGCAGACACGGTGACTACGCGATTGTGGGCGTGGCTGTGTTGGTGGCCTTGGGAGCCAACCAAAAAATTGAACGTTTGAGTGTTAGTTTGTGCGGCGTCTCTGCTGCTCCTGTGCGGTTGACCGCTCTCGAGACTTCTTTGTTGGGCGAAGTGGGCGATGATCGAATCCTCCCCGCAGTGAATGAGCACATCGAGGCGATTGAAGAGATCATGCACGACTCATACAACTCCGCCACTTATCGCAGGCACCTGGCCCAAACGCTCACTGCCCGTGCCCTTGGTGTGGCTCTAAAACGAGCCTTGCGGAATCATTAGGCAGTTGCCCCCTTACTGATAGAGAACTGATATGCAAGAAGAGATACAAATTCATTTAAGCGTCAACGGTAAAACCCATGACTGCAAGGTCAGCACTCGAAAGTCCTTGGCGGATTTTTTGCGTCAAGACCTCAAACTCACCGGTACCCATGTAGGGTGTGAGCATGGGGTGTGCGGTGCTTGTACGGTCTTAGTCAATCACCAGACCGCCCGCTCCTGTTTGATGTTGGCCGTTCAGGCCGATCAGTGTGAGATCACCACGGTGGAGGGCTTGACCAATGAGGACCATACCCTCTCTGTGCTTCAACAAGCGTTCAAAGAATCGCATGCATTGCAATGCGGTTTTTGTACCCCTGGAATGCTCACAACGCTGACTGAATTACTGTCTGAGAACTTGAACCCTTCAGAGGATCAGGTGAGAGAGGCTATTACGGGCAATTTGTGTCGTTGCACAGGATACCAGCCCATCATCAAAGCGGGGCTTTTGGCCGCCGAGCGACTGCGTGCTTTGGAAAATCCTGCTCGTGCTCTAGCACCCCAGTCAAGCCAGGGGCAGTCGTAATGAGCCTAATGGGGACTTTTGAGAATTATCAAGCTCCGACCTCCGTGTCTGATCAACAGCGACCCAATCAATACATTGGTTCTCCAGTACAAAGAACCGAAGACAATGCACTGCTCCAAGGTCTGGGGCAGTATGTAGACGACTTAAAGCTCGAGGGTGTCCTCCACGCGTGTGTTCTTAGAAGTCCTCACGCACACGCAAAAATCCAATCCATCGATATTCGCCATGCCAGTTCGATGCCTGGTGTGGTCAAGATTTATCTCTATGACGATTTGCCCCCAAGCGCAAAGAAAAGGTTACCTGTTTTGGTGCCCAATCCTGCCATCAAGCAAATCATGACTCAAGAGGTGCTCGCTTCAAAAGAGGTGTTGTGTGTTGGTGATCCTGTGGCCTTTGTCGTGGCCTTGGAGAGGTGCTTGGCCGAGGATGCGTGCGACGCTATCGAGGTCGAGTATGAGGTTTTACCGGCGGTGGCCAATTGCTTAAATGCACTAGAAGCGTCCTCTCCTACGATTCATAGCGAGATTGCCTCCAATATGGCGGCCAACGTGAAGATGGGTTTCGGAGACATCGAGCAAGCATTTGCCAATGCCACTCACCGGGTTCGCGACACGTTTTGGATCAACCGTGGCTCGGCCCATCCTATGGAGACCCGAGGCTATGCGGCGCGTTTTGACCCCGCCACGGGAGATCTGTGTGTTTGGTCCTCAGGCCAGACTCCGCATTTAGAGAAAAAAAATCTGATTGATGTCTTGGCTTGGCACCCTGAGAAACTTCGCGTGATCATCAACGATGTGGGCGGAGGATTTGGGCCCAAGGTGATGTTCTACCCAGAAGAGGCCTTGGTTGCACACGCAGCGCACGATCTTGTCCGACCCGTTAAATGGATCGAAGATCGCAGAGAGCACTTCTACACCGCCACACAAGAGCGTGACCAGTGGTGGGATATGGAGTTGGCCCTCACTGCTGAGGGAAAAATTTTGGGCTTAAAGCTCATCATGACCCATGACAATGGTGCCTATCTTCCCTGGGGAATCATCATGCCCTATATTGGTGTGACCACCACACCAGGTCCCTATGTCATTCCTTGCATCGATGTTGATTTGCGTGTGGTCTACACCAATAAGAATGCGACCTCACCCGTGCGCGGTGCAGGGCGGCCCCAGGCGGTCTTTGCCATGGAGAGGATCATGGACAAAGTCGCCCACACTCTGGGATTGGACCGTGCGCGTATTCGAGAGATCAATTTCGTCAAGCCCGAACAGATGCCTTACAACAATGGCTTCATCTACCGTGACGGTAAGCCCATGGTCTATGACACAGGCGACTACCCCAAGTGCCAAGCCATGGCACTAGAGTTGGCTAGGTATGATGATTTCCCCTCTCGGCAAAAAGCTGCTCGCCAAGAGGGTCGATACATTGGTATTGGATTCGCTAATTTTGTAGAGGGCACAGGACTTGGACCCTTTGAAGGTGCAACGGTAAGGGTGCAGCAAGATGGGCGCGTCACTGTTTTGACTGCTGCTTGTCCGCAAGGACAGGGCCACAAAACTATTTTTGCCCAAATATGTGCCGATCAATTGGGCGTTCCCATGTCCATGATCGATGTGATCACGGCTGACACCAGCACCATCTCCATGGGTATTGGTACGTTTGCCTCTCGAATCACGGCTACTGCAGGCAACTCGGTGTTTCTGGCCGGTCAAAGTGTGCGAAATAAGGTGTTGGCTTTGGGTGCCTTTTTACTTCAAGTAAGAGTTGATGATCTTGAGTTGCATGACGGCGTTTGTTTTGTGAAGTCTAACCCTTCGCACTCCAAAACCTTTGCTGAGTTGGCTCGGGTTTCACAAGGTATGCCAGGATTTTCTTTCCCACCCGGGGTCACCAATGGGTTGGAGGACACACAGTATTTCTCTCCCTCGCAGTCGACGTATTGCAATGGCACTGCTGTGGCTGAGGTGGAGTTGGATGTCGACACGGGTCAGATCAAAATTATTCGATACTGCATGTCCCACGATAGCGGCAACTTGATCAACCCATTGCTAGTGGACGGTCAAATTCAAGGCTCCATCGCCCACGGTATTGGTAACGCAACGCTGGAGTGGATGCGTTATGACGAACAAGCCCAACCAATATCAACGAATTTTGCTGAGTACTTGTTGCCCATGTCTACTGA
>DAISKH010000001.1:64866-90146 GCA_036821105.1 Limnohabitans sp. | reverse complement strand
CAACCCAAATTCGCCTTTCGCGCAAATGGGCTCAGCCTTACAAAAAGGGGACTTAAAAAGCGCTCAAGCCATTGCCATTGCCATGCAAGCTAAAAACGGAAAACACCAGCATGGAGCCAAGGCTTTAACAGCCTCGAACAATAATGGTTTGTCCACGCCAATGAATAGCTTGACTACGTTACTTACCGGGGCCAACAACACCCAAAGCTCTAACCTAGAGAACAGTGCTCTCTATAACAACAGCGCTAATTCTTCCCGGTCCAACTCCAACTTCAACTCCAGTTCAAACTCCAGCGCCTCCACCGCTCTAGGCATTGGAAGCAAGATTAACCTCAGCGCCTGAGTCAGACTATGCTCGTTCATTTAAAACGTCTTTGCACACTCCCCTTAAGTTGCTCTTCAAAGTGTAGAGCTGAAGAAGTTCTGAACTGGAGCTCTTTATGGGTTGCTACCCTACTTTTAAGTGTTGCCGTTGGCTACTTGAAGGATGTCAAGGCCCAAAGCACGGCCACTTATCCAACCAAGCCCATTCACTTGGTTGTCCCCTTTCCTCCGGGAGGAGCTCTAGACATCGTGGCCAGAACCATTGCCAAGCCACTCAGCACGACTTTGGGACAACCGGTCATCGTTGACAACAGGGCTGGGGCTGATGGTGCGATAGCCGCAGACTATGTCGCCAAGTCTGAACCCAACGGCTACACACTCTTCATGGCCACCTATGGAGCGATGTCAGCCTTACCTTACCTTCACAAAAGCTTGCCTTACAACGTCTTGAATGACTTCACCCCGATCAGTAACACGGGCAAATTTGCTTTCTTTTTATTCGCCCATCCAAGTATCCCCTCCAAAGACTTGAACCAGTTAATTGCTTACATCCATGCCCATCCTGATGAAGTCAATTACGGCTCTGGCAATGTTGGGGGAGTGGTAGGAACGGCAGAGCTCGCTCAGCTCAATCACTTGAAAATGATCCATGTACCTTACAAAGGTGAGGTACCCGCAATGAATGACTTCTTGGCGGGTCGAGTTCAGTTAATGCTGGGAACACCTGCCAATGCACTTGAGTTTGTTAAAGAAGGAAAACTCAACGCTGTGGTCACTTTTTTGGATAAACGTAGCCCACTCTTACCTCAAACACCCACGATGAATGAACTGGGCTATCCCAACTTAACCATTACACCGTGGTCTGGCATCTTTGGGCCTGCAAAGATGTCTCCAGTGATCGCGTCTCGCTTGTCTCTCGCCATCAATGACGTCATGAAAGACGACGAGGTACAGGCCGAATTTGCCAAACAAGCATTTGAATCCAAGGGTTCTACTCCAGCCGAGTTGAGTGCATACGTTAAAGACCAGCTCAAGCATTGGGGACACTCCATTGAACTTGCGGGCTTGGTCGCTCAATGATGACCCAGGCATTTCTTTCTTAATCAATCACACATTTTTAAAACTTTTTGAAGGACTCTTCATGTCTCACCTCCTGATCATTGACTTACCTGGCGGCAACGATGTGGATTTGCTCGTCTGCGCTATTCAAAGGGGCGACCGCTTCACCTTTCTCACGAGCGACTTGAGTCTCTATCGGCGAGACGCTCGGGTATGGTCTTGGATTGAACAAGCCAGCCATCTTTTAGAGTGTAAAAATTTTGATGCACAAATTCTTGATCCAATGGTGATAGAACAGCACAAGCAAGATCCCTTTGATGCACTACTTTGTCTTATTGACATAAGACTCATCGAGGCTTCGCGACTGGCCAATACCCTAGGGTTGGCATTTTTAAAACCACAAACGGTGGCTCGCTTGCGTGACAAATTCAGTGTTCGTGCTCACCTCCAAGACTTTGGACTTCAACAACCCCCATTCGCATTGGCTACCAACAACCAAGAGTTGCAAGATGCAGTCGGCAAAATGGGCTTGCCAGTCCTCATCAAACCTTCAGATGGCTATGGATCACAAAATATCTTCCTCCTCCAAAATGAATGGGACCTTGATGAGTTGATCACACCGCTAAAAGACATGCTACCCATGATGAGCGACTATGGCCTAGGCGTGACCTCCAACGACCGCATGCTCGTTGAGCGCTATATGAAAGGGCCTGTGCTGGGATGTGATGTATTTTCTTTGAATGGTACCCATCAATTATTGGGTGTTCACGAAAAGCAATATTTTGACGAACCCTCCTTCGCCATTCGAGGGGGATGCTTTAACCCCAACATGGGGCAGTTTCAAGAACTCGAGCGCACTCTCTTTGCCTGGCTTGACGCCGTAGATTTCGATTTGGGTGCTTCTCACATTGAAGTCGTATGCACCGATGAAGGCTATCGGTTGATTGAAATCAACGCAAGACTTGTGGGCGCCAAACTCGCTCGCCTCATGTCCTATTCATTGGGCTACAACGTGCACAGTGCCCTTATCGATTTGCACTTAGGTCAAGCAATGCGCCCATTGGTTCATCCTATGACCGAACGGGATACTCGCGTGCACGCCCAATTCATCTCACACCCCACCCCCCAATTCAGTGTTTCGCGTTGGATCACAGCTGACGAGAAGTCGGTGGGTTTACTCAACCGCGTCATTCAGCCCAAGTTACCGATCCCGGGCGTGAAGAGTGTTGAAATTCTCAAAAAAAGAGGCGACTGGATTCGCCCCCCCATGGAGAATGCAGACCGAATCGGCTTTATCATGACAAGTGCTGCGGACAAGTTAGAGGCTGAGCAATCGGCTGAGCAATATCTGTCGTTGTGTACCTGTGTGGCCATGTCGCCTCCTGATTTGTCGGGTCCCATGCCCTCACCACATGCGAGCAACTCAACGCCTGCCAGCCCCATGGCTCAAATCGCGACTGCCACCTTTAGCTCTTCTTTGATGGCGGTTCCCAAATGGTCTGAGAACTTACCCAACACATCCATCTCCATCTCAGCCACGACACCGCTACCCAAGAAACACAACGAGACGGTTTGAACGTCTTCTAAACAGAGGTTCATGCCAGATCTTGGCAAACCCTGGAGCACCATGGTGATCCCGGGTGCTTTGAGGGTCAGACATTTTGAATTAAACTGGTCTGTGTTTTTCACAGACCACACTCTATGTCGCACTTCTCAAGAAACGACTCGTCCATCAACAGCTCTACTCCTGGCATACATGCCATTGGTGTTAAGTTTGCAGCCATGGGCGGACTGGCTGAGGTACGTCTTGAGTCCAAATCGCTTGAGCAACCTCAACTAGAGAGCATTGCCCAACTTTGCGCAGACGAAGTCAAGCGGATTGAAAAAAAATACTCCCGATACGACCCCAAAAGTGTGTTGAGTTTAATCAACCAAGCAAGTGGCAAACACGCCGTTGCCATTGATCAAGAAACTCACACCTTACTTGAATACGCTCAGACACTCTACGACAACAGCTCAGAGCTTTTCGATATCACCAGCGGAGTGCTACGCAGGGCTTGGCGATTTGACCAACAAACTCCTCCCTCCCTCAACGAAATTGAGCCCTTATTGCCTCTCGTTTCTTGGAAACTGGTCAAACGAGATACCGAATCAATTTATCT
Source organism: Limnohabitans sp. (assembly GCA_036821105.1). GTDB lineage: Bacteria > Pseudomonadota > Gammaproteobacteria > Burkholderiales > Burkholderiaceae_C > Limnohabitans. The sequence goes on along the minus strand of DAISKH010000001.1, from coordinate 86,601 downwards.
CTCCAGTGCGGGGATGGAAATAGATTTTGGAGGCTTTGGAAAAGAGTATGCCGCTGACCGAGCTGCACTCGTCTTGCAGCAGTCCGGCATCGAACACGGCTTCGTGAACCTCTCGGGTGATATCCGTGTGATAGGCCCCAAAACCAACGGTGAGCCCTACCGTATGGGCATTCAACACCCCAGAGAAAAAAATAAATTACTGGCCACAATTCCTATTCGCCAGGGTGCCTTGGCGACAAGTGGCGACTACGAACGATATTTTGAATTTGAAGGGGCTCGCTACTGCCATATTCTCAACCCCAAAACGGCTCAACCGGTCAAAGCTTGGCAAAGCGTGAGTGTGTTGGCGCCCTTGGCAATTGTCGCGGGTAGTTGCTCGACTTGTACCATGCTATTGGAACACCAAGGTCTAGACTACCTTCATTCCAGCGGATTTTCTTACCTGGGTGTGGACTCGGAAGGTCAAATCCATCAAAAGTAACGCTCCAATAACCACTCGATTAAGTCAAAGTCTTCGCGTCTTTTAAACCTTGTACTCAGTATTTCTCAGGAGTTTAAGTTTATTTACACAGCCGTGTTAATGTGACACCATCAAAACTTGAGTTCGCACAACATGAATGCTTTTCAATGGATCCTTCAAGTGCCATGGTTTAAAACCTCTCCAATATTAAAGTTTTTTAAATGTTTGGGTTTGGCTGCAATTTTTGTAGCAATGCTACAAAGCAACTTGGCTCAAGCCCAGTTTGGAGGAGGTATGGGAGGTATGGGAGGTATGGGTGGAATGGGCGGTGGCATGGGGCGCAGAGGCATGTCAAACTCTTACCCTAGAGATAGCAGTGCTCGAGAATCTTCAAAAACCAGTGAGCGCACCACTGGGGTCGATCAAGTACTCTACCAACTCTCAACTCTGCAACTCGATCTCAAACTCAACGCTGATCAAGAGAGTAAATGGTTTGAATTTTCTGAAGCTGTCAGAGCTTATGTTGATGATCAGGTTCGTCAAAAATTCAAAGATCAAACACGCCAAATCAATACCAATGAGGCCAATACTGGACTGGCATATCTGGCCAAATTGGTCGACAACTCTAGCCATCAATACTCAGATCTTGAAGAGATTGAAATCAAAGCCAAGGCACTCTACCCTTTCTTGAGCAATGAGCAACGGGTGTTGTTTGATTTGAGAGTTCCAACAATCGTCATCACCAATTTATTCTTCTCCCCAGCCATCTATCCGAACAATGCAACACCACCATTGCCCTATTCTTCATCCCCTGTGAGCGGGAACACTTCAGGTGCGTCCTTGTCTAGTGCTCCTTTTACGAACTCTCAAGATCCACAACATTGAATTTAATAAATTACATGACTTGCGATACTTGCGATTCTTGGAGTTTTATTCATACAATAGCTTATTCACTTAATTCAACATTCCACCATGACCCATTACCCCTTGACTGCCCTGTCGACTTTACTTGTTGTATTGATGCTTTTTTGGACCATGATCAAAGTAGGCAAGGCACGTGGTCTTTATGACATCAAAGCACCCGCCACCTCTGGCCATGAAATTTTTGATCGTACGTTTCGAACACAAATGAATACGCTCGAAGCACTGGTGATTTTTTTACCCTCGCTTTGGATCTATGGTGTCTTTGTTGATGACTTGGGCGCAGGCGTGGCCGGAATCCTCTGGTTTGTAGGGCGCGCTTGGTATGCATTGGCTTATATTGCCAACCCCAGCAAAAGAGGTCCAGGATTTATGATCGGGTTGCTATGCACACTGGGAATGTGGGCTGGTGGACTTTGGGGCGTGATCCAAGTATTGACACACTAAAAAGCTACAACGTCTTTTAAAAGCTTTTGAGTATCGAGTCGATCAAAGTTGTCTGCGCAAATTCACGACTCGCTCTCGCTTGAGCTTATTTTCTTGGACAGTTTGGTCAATTTCTCGCATCACCCCTTGCAAATCCACGGGACGATGTTTAATTTTGAATTGGCCCGTGAGCTCTGTATCAACACTAAGTAAACCACGTGCATAGAGATCCCATATCTCTGGTCCGTAATTGGTTGAGAGCAAGTTGGGATCGAAGCGACCAAAGTATTGCCGCAAATTAGTCACATCACGCATGAGCATGCGCTGTGCGTGATTATTGCCAGCGGCATCTACCGCTTGTGGCAAGTCAATGATGACGGGTCCATCAGCGGCCATCAAAATATTGAATTCAGATAAGTCACCATGAACAATACCCGCGCAAAGCATCCTCACGACTTCTTTGATCAAGGTTGCATGATGCCGCTTGGCATCATGGGCTGACATTTGGATATCGTTGAGTCTAGGTGCTGCATCTCCATTGGCATCAGTGACCAACTCCATCAAGAGAACACCTTCACAAAAATTATGCGGTTTAGGAACTCGCACTCCAGCGTCGGCAAGGCGGTAAAGCGCATCGACCTCAGCACTTTGCCAAGCCGCTTCTTGTGCTTGTCGGCCAAATTTAGTCCCTTTGGCCATAGCTCTGGCTTGACGTGAGTTCTTAACTTTGCGATTTTCCGTGTAATCCACCGCTTGGCGAAAGCTGCGCTGAGTTGCTTCTTTGTATATTTTGGCGCAAAAAGTCTCCTCGCCAAGTCGAACAACATAGACCATGGCCTCTTTTCCGCTCATGAGTTGTCTCACGACGGTGTCAATAAAACCTTCTTCTAGTAAAGGCTCTAATCTGGGCGGTATTTTCATAGAGGGTATTGTGCACTATTTTTCAACAACCAATATCTGCCTCCTGGGATGGATTTATCAAGAGGAAATTGAAAATGGTGAGGATCAGATTCAAAATTTTGTCAATTCAAGCGACCTGCGAATCTCAAGTTCAATCAAATCAAATAACGATAACCAACGCACCCCCTTAAACGCAGGCTTCTTGAAGTCTTCGCAAAATAGCTGCCTTCAGAGTGCTGAAATTATGTGTATATTTTTTACCGGCATATTCAAAACTGTAACTATTGAGCATTCCGTGATGAATGGTAAGTGAATGCTGAAAAAGCTTTTCAAAAAGACTGACTAAGTGCCCTTCATCGATCTGATTGGCTTCAATTTTTTCGATCAATTTTTGAGTCAAATTCAATGCAAATTGCGAACTCCGCTCGTCGTCAGAGGTAGTTTCAAAATCTTGAGGCCTTTCCTTGGAGCGTTCATTTGCCTCATCCGAGTTGGAATCATTCTTGTCAGGCTTGTCTTGATAAGATTTGGCGGATGAACTAGAGGCTTGGCTATCAGCCTTTGGTTTGACACTATTGGCTTGCTCAGAGGGGACATTACTGAAAGCCTTTCGGCTTAGTACCTCGTCATATCGCTTGCGCAGTTTGGGGTCATTCAAGACTTGAAAAGCTTCGCTGAACTGCGTCATCACCAAAGTGGCTTGCTCTGTATTGGAAGGCGATTTGTCAGGGTGATATTTTTGGGCCAAGGCCTTGTAAGCCGCACGCACAACAATGTCCTCAGCCTCGTAGTGCAGTCCTAGTAATTCGTAATAATTCTTGGCTTTGGTCATGACAACAGTAAACAACTCCCAGATGAAGAATTATATCGACAATACATACATAAGTGCTGTTTTTAATCAAATTATGTAAATCAAAAGTATTGTAAAAAGAGAAGAGCCTCGAGCAGCCTGTACTCAGAAAACAACCACCAAAAACAATAATTATGAATCGACTTCAGATGGTATTTACTGAGGGGTGATCCCCGCTTCCTTGATCACCTTAGACCATTTGGCGGTTTCCGTCTCTATGTACTTTGCAAATTCAGCCTGTGTCATCTGAACAGGATCAACCGCTTCGGACTCAAACCGTTTGATAATTTCTGGTGACTTTTGAATCGCAGTGAACTCTTTATACAAACGATCCAAAATGGGTTTTGGCGTTCCATTGGGCGCCAAAATTCCCCACCAGTTCACAGCCTCATACCCAGGCACTCCCGCCTCAGCTATCGTTGGTACATCTGGTAATGTTGGAGAGCGCTTGGCTCCACCAACCGCTAACGCTTTTAACTTTCCACTTTTAATTTGAGGCAATGTCTGCACCAATGAGCCCAAGACCAATTGAGTATTCCCAGCCATCACGTCAAGCATAGCGGGACCACCCCCTTTGAAAGGAACATGAACAATATCAATTTTCGCCATGCTGGTGAACAAAGCGCTGCCCAAGTGCTGAAAACTTCCAATCCCCGCCGAAGCGTAATTGAGAGTTCCAGGGTTGGCGCGTGCTTTGTCTAGCAAGTCTTTGACTGAATTGAAGCTTGAGTTTGGCGGTACCGCCAAAACATTAGGGCCTGAAGCTAGCATGGCCACCGCTGCAAATGCATGTGACTGATCATAGGGAAGCTTATACATTGCAGGGTTGGACGTGAAGGCAGAGGAGATAAAAAGCAGCGTGTATCCATCTGCCTCAGACTTAGCGACATAGTCTGAACCAATGACACCACCAGCACCTCCTCGGTTATCGACCACCACGGGTTGACCCAAACGCTCACCCAATTGATTTGCAATCAACCTACCCACTACATCATTACTACCACCAGTGGGAAAAGGGATGATCAATTTCAGAGGCTTGGAAGGATAAACATCCATGGCGGCCATGCACGGTAAAGAGCTGGTAATGATCAAGACCAGTGCGAATAATTTACCCAAACATCTGAGCGATAACTCAACCATGAAGACCTCGTCACAAAGAGTAAAACCAGTTTTTCAGAATACATGAAAAGTGGTCAATCACAAGGCGGTTTATCCCTATATAAGTTTGAGCAAGTTAAATTAATTGTTAGATCACGAAAAAAAAGCCAACACACCTAGAACTTACGACTCAGTGAGTTCACTTGGTAATTTTTGCTGCTTTGATGAGTTCACGAACGTAGTTCTGACGTTGGACTTGTTGCAGTGTTTGAATCAATGTGGCTTTACTCTCTTCAAATGAGGGAATTTTAAAAGGTCTCTTGTCTTCAACCCGGAGAACATACCAACCGTTGGGAGTTTGAATGGGCAAAGCAGAGTAGGATCCTGGCTTTAGGTTGACCATGACAGTCCCTAGAGCTGGCATCACTTGGGCAGGTAACACCCATCCCAAATCGCCACCGTTGGTCTTGCTAGGATCTATACTTTTACTCTTGGCCAATTGCAAAAAGTCAGAACCTTTTTTTAGATCTGAAATAACAGATCTAGCATCTGCTTCAGTTTGAGTCACTATCGCACGCACAAGATATTGCATCGCTTCGCTAGGCTCACCAATAAGAGCCAATTGGCGATCATATTCTGATTTAATCATCTCATCCGTGATTGAATGCTTGGCCTCGTAAGATTTGAGTAAATAATCAATCAAAAAATTATCTTTAACAAAATTCACTCCATAAACTGCCTCTGGAGTTTTATCTAGTCCAAGCCTACTCACTTCTTGGAGCATGACTTGACGAGTAATCAACTCTTCCTTGACTGCTGCGCGCAACTGTTCCGTATCCTCAAGACCATTGGCAACGTTGTTTTTAATGATTTGTTCAAAATTTTTAGCATCAATCTCTTTTCCATTGACTGAACCAATAGAAGTAATACCCGAGACATTAGCTTTGGTTTGTGCACTCACTGCAGAAAATAATAAAGAAACGCAGATTAAAACAAACAGTTTTTTAAACAAAATAGTCATATCAAAAAAGATTTAATTACGGAGAAAAATAGAAATCTATATTTTCAAATTGAAACCCAAAGTTCAAAACCTTGAATCGCCAATGAAAATCAGAAAGTTACTTCAGTTAAAAAGTATGGGTAGCCCGCAAATACTCAAAACAAGAGTTCTAGTTTATCTTGTTTTTCAAAAATCGCTTATAAACTAAATTCAAGCAAAATAGATTGAATACAAAATATGAATTTTAAAAATTCAATAGCTTGGAATATTTTAGGAAATAGCACCAAGCTTTAAGATTATTAGAGCCCTAGGTTTCACTATATTTTAAAAACTGACAAACCACCGATCACATAGAACCGGCGGCTTGTCGATTAAAATCGTATTTTAAAACTGTATGGCTAACTATTAAGCGCGCACAGGTGTCAAAGTCTTGGTGAACAACGACGCTCCCGTGAGATCTTTCAAGGTTACAGTCATTGCATGTGTTTTAGCATCAATGTCAACTTGCCCAAAAAATTGCATGCCCGTTGATGGAGCTTCGTTTTGGGTTTGAGGAGCTTTTTGGTAGACCACTTGAAGACCGAAGGTGCTGTCGGGCAAATTGGGGCCAAAGGCGCCAGCATTCAAAGGTCCCGAAACAAATTCCCAAAACGGATTGAAATCAGTAAACTGAGCTTTGTTAGGGTCATAAAAATGGGCTGCGGTGTAGTGCACATCCGCAGTGAGCCAAACCACATTGTGGATATTGGCTTTCTTGATTTCTCTGAGTAACCGGGCCATCTCAATCTCACGCCCTTTGGCCGGTCCATTGTCACCATTGGCAATGGCCTCCCACTTGTCAAGCCCTTCTGGTGTTTTACCATCAGGCACTTGAAGCCCAATGGGCATATCGGCTGCGATCACTTTCCAAGTGGCTTTGGATTTTTTGAGGCCCTCAATCAACCACGCCACCTGAGGACGACCGATGAATGCGGACTCAAGGGTTTCCTCATTTTGTAAATTGGCGCCATTTGGGCCACGGTAACTGCGCATATCCAGCACAAACAAATCCATCAACGGGCCGTGAGGGATGTGGCGATAAACACGTTCGGCCTCAGTGTTGCCGAATTCCCGCATAGGAGCAAACTCATGGAATGCCTTGGTGGCACGGGCTACCATCAATGGGATGTTCTTCTCTGTGTAACGCTTATCGTCCGAGACATCCTTGGAGTCAGAATAATTATTCATAACCTCATGGTCATCCCATTGCCAAATTTGAGGGACATCAGCAGCCATACGACGCAGATTGGCATCCATGAAGTTGTAGCGGTAACGGCCCCTGAACTCATTGAGACTCTCCGCGACTTTACTCACCTCTTCTGTGACTAAGTTTTTCCACACCGAACCATCAGGTAATTTGACCTCTGCACTGATGGGACCATCGGCGTATATGTTGTCACCGCTATGGAGGAAAAAGTCGGGGTTGACCTTTCGGATTTCTTCATATATTTTCATCCCCCCCCAGGACTCATTGATTCCAAATCCTTGTCCCACCGTGTCTCCACTCCAGGCGAAGCGGACGTTTCGTGAGGGCTTGACATTTGATGATTGTGGTAATCTCAGGTGACCACTCATAGCCTCGGACAAAACACGCTCATTGTGCAGATCTTGCAAAATCACGCGGTAAAAAATCTCCTGCCCTTGGGGGAGTTGCGTCAAATCAATGCGTCCAGTGAAATCAGTATTGTCGAGCAAGTAGTTACCACGGATACGCTGGGCATTGGCAAAATTTGCAGTGGTGGACCACTCAACCCACATGCGTGCAGCGCGATCACTGCGTGCCCAAACGATGGCGGAGTCTGAGGTGGGGTCTCCACTTTGGACGCCACTTGGAAACTGTGGGCGCATATTGTCTCTTGTAATCACAGCCGGTGCCTGTGCAAAGCTCAATGAAGGCACACTCAAAGCTTGCGTACCCAATAAAGCCGAGGTACTTAAAAAATGTCTACGATCCATGATGACTCCTAAAGAATTTGATTCTGATAGGAACAATTGGAGACAATATTCATGTCAAGGAAATGACAACTTGGTCAGACAGCTCATTACCTCATCTATTGATTAGCCGTATGCTCTTCGCTATGCGCCCTATCTCTGCACAGCAGTCTTTGAGCGACTGAGCCAACTCGCAGACCAAAAGGCGAGAGCAAAAAGAATAGACGTAAAACAAACGACGATCAAGACGGGCTCATACGATTTTTGAATCATCCAAATCGCTGCCGCAGCGGCTGGACCCAATGCTCTGGCCAGCATGGTGGGGATCGTTAATAAACCGTTGATGGCACCATAAGCGTGACGCGTTAACATCTCAGGCACCACCAAGCCACGCACAATGGTGAAGATTCCGTTGGACAAGCCGTACAGGGCAATAAGAGCGGCATACCAAATCACATTATGTGTACTCAGTAGAGCCAACGCTGCAAATACAAAAGGGAAAAAGCAAGCCATGACCGATCCCACCCACCGCATGGGTGCGTTATTGGCAACGTAGGCTATTAATACCCGCCCCACGAACTGCATGGGTCCTAGCACCATCAAAATTTTAACGACCTCGTCGGTACTCAAACCCTTTTCTTGCAATATGGGATACGCATGGAAAATAAAAACTGTAAACATAATGGAGTAAAGAGTCAAAGCAGTTAAGAGACACCAAAAGACTGAATTTTTAAGAGCCGCCTTGACTGCCATCTGGTCACGTATCTTGATGTCCTCTTGCGCAGCAGCATTGGAGTGATGCTGCTCATCATGTTCAGGCTTGATGCATACAAAGTAAATACACGCCCACATCAAATTGATAAGGCCCAACACCCAAAGCGATTGACGCCAAGTAATTTGTTCAATCAAATACTGTTCAAGTGGAATGAATGCTGTACTGGCAAAACCACCCCAGAGAGTGATGGTGGTGATGCTAGTTCTCGAATGTGTAGCGCCCACTCGTCTAGAGATCACTGCAAACGCAGCCTCATAGAGCGTGCAAGCTTGCAGTACTCCCAAGACAATGGACAATGCATAAAAAACAAAGAGCCCATGAACTTGGGACCAAACTAAAAGCATGATGGCAGCCATCGCGCTTGCGAGGCTCATAGTCCAACGCCCAAACCCTCGGTCCATCGCCACTCCCACAGGATACGTAAAGAGTGCAGTGGTGAGCATGCTCAACGTCGCTCCCATGAAAATCTCAGACTTGCTCCATCCCAGGTCAGGCCCCATAGCAGCGGCAATCAGTGGAAAGCTGTAATACAGTGAGCCCCAAGAACATACTTGTCCTGCACCCAAAATATGAGAAAGACTCCGGCTTGACGTAATGCCTTTGAAACTGGATTTAAACAAAATAATGTATTTTCTCTAGGATAAGATTTCTTGCGTCTCGCAAGTATCAGAATTTAACTCTAAATTTACAGTTGGTTTATTTCTTTATTTTCTTTCTAGAAAAAGATTAGCCTGCTTCAAGCGCTTTTTAGAGCTGAATCAATGTTTTGATGACCAAGCGAAAGATGAATTTTTGAAAATTACTGGCTTCGAATTTTGGCACACTGTGGTTGGAATGGTGTATTAAATCGTGTTTTACAAATGCGCATTCCCCTTGAATGGCGGACAGCCGGCCCACAAAGACTAATAAAAAAAACCTGAGGGCGCTGATTTATCTGCTATTTGGCGGGGCAGAGCATATCTCATCACAAACCGCCTAATTTTTTGATGGGTATCCAGATCCAGCACTTGGGTTCCATTGCATCTTTCTAAATGTTGAGACAGCTTGAAATTAGGAGATATTTCAGCACCTCGGTATTTAAGTGCTCTGGAATTCGAACCTGCTAACTTGCCCTTTGTACCCTTTGTACCCTTTGGGCTCATTGCGTACGCTCGCTGCTATACCTTGGGTGACGGTGAAACAGCGAACGCCGTCACTTTGGTGTGCAGCATACAACGCAGCTCTCGGCCTGGGAGATATCTCCATGGCAGTCGACACACTTTTATGCGGCTGATGCACGACTACTCGTACATTACTGTGCAGTGTGGACCCAGTTCTCTGCTTCCAGCGCAGGCACCCGTGAGAACTCCCCCATGTTGTTCGTCACCAGCACTAGGCCTTCGCTGCGAGCGTGCGCTGCAATATGCATGTCGTTCACACCGATAGGCTGGCCAAGTTTTTCCAAGGCGGCGCGAATGGCTCCATAATGTTGCGCGGCCTTGGGGCCATAGGGCAGAACTTCTAGTCGACTGCAAAAGTCCTCGATAGCGGCTAGGTTCTCGCTCACCCGACTGCTTTTCTCCGCACCGTGCAAGAGTTCGGCGAGGGTAACGGAGGAAATTGCCATGCGGCTGGCGTTGGTGTTGAAAGTGGAAAGCACCTCGACAGGTCGCCGCTTCAACACGTAGATGACGATGTTGGTGTCCAGCAGGTAACGCAGCATCAGAGCGCCTCCCGCTCCGGTTGGTGCTGGGTGGCACGCTCGCGCAGGAAGTCGTCGCTAACTGTGGGGCCGCCGAGAAAGAAGCTGTCCCAGGTTTGGCCCAGGGGGGCAATGATGCGCTCTTTACCTTTGACGCGTATGTCTACCTTATGGATACCCTCGGGTAGACGCACGTCCAAAGGGAGACGAACGGCCTGGGTACGGTTATTGACGAAAACAGTGCCGATGGACATGATGACCCCCAAAAAAGTATACAGCAATTGTATATAGCTTTTCCGCTGTAGTCAATTGGGCGATTTATAAAGGTATCGGTCCGCCATAACACACGCTTTAAGAGCTCCAGCGTGAGTCAAATCTGATACCCAATTCCCCATTCAATCCATAGGCCAATAGCAAGAGAGGGCGGAAGCAGTCAAAGTGGTGTACTGCAGACAACGGCGGATTCGAGTCTTCAATCGACACCGACTCAGTCAGATCGTGTTGCAGAAATCGTGATCATCGACTTTCGTTTTTTGGTATGTAGGAATAAAAAAGCGCCCAAGGGCGCTGATTAATTTACTATTTGGCGGAAACGGAGGGATTCGAACCCTCGATGCAGCTCATCACCGCATACTCCCTTAGCAGGGGAGCACCTTCGGCCTCTCGGTCACGTTTCCTGATAGGCCTATTATGCCTGAACTTGGTCTAAATCAAAAGTTTTGTGTAACGCTCTCACCGCCAATTCCATGTATTTCTCATCGATGACAACCGAAGTTTTGATCTCGCTGGTTGAAATCATCTGGATATTGATCCCTTCTTGGCTCAAGGTTTGGAACATTTTGCTAGCAATTCCAACATGGCTTCTCATGCCAATACCCACGATGGAGACCTTACAGGTCTGGGTGTCACCCACAACCTCTGAGGCGCCCAACTCAGGGATCACTTTGGCTTTGAGGATCTCAAGTGTCTTGGTGTAATCATTGCGATGAACGGTGAAACTGAAGTCAGTTTTGCCGTCCTTGCTGATATTTTGGATGATCATGTCCACTTCAATATTGGCCTGCGCCACGGCACCTAAAATTTGATACGCAATCCCAGGCTTGTCGGGGACTCCTAGAACAGAGATTTTCGCTTCATCGCGATTGAAGGCAATGCCTGAGACGATTGCTTGTTCCATTTTTTCATCCTCCTCAAAACTGATCAACGTACCCGACTGGGCCTCTTCTACTAAATCGATATCCCAAGGCGTAAAACTCGACAACACTCGAAGTGGAACCTTGTATTTACCAGCAAACTCGACAGAGCGAATTTGCAGCACCTTACTGCCCATTGAAGCCATCTCAAGCATTTCTTCAAAGCTCACCGTGGCCAGTCGTTTGGCTTGGGGCACAACCCTGGGGTCGGTGGTGTAGACACCGTCCACATCGGTATAGATCAAACACTCTTTCGCCTTCAAGGCTGCTGCCACAGCAACGGCCGAGGTGTCGGAACCGCCACGCCCCAAGGTGGTGATATGACCATGATCATCCACCCCTTGAAACCCAGTGATGATGACCACTCGGCCTTGGTTCAAATCAGCCATGACTTTTTGGTCATCAATCGATTCGATACGGGCCTTGGTGTAAGCACTGTTGGTCTTGATGGGAACTTGCCAGCCTGCGTAACTGATGGAATCAATTCCAAGAGCCTGCAGTGCGATTGCCAATAAAGCTGAGGAGGCCTGCTCACCCGTGGAGGCCAACATATCGAGCTCGCGGTGGTAGGCATCAGAGGTCAAGCCCGGGGCCAACTCTTTGGCCAATCCCAACAGACGATTGGTCTCCCCACTCATCGCCGATGGAACCACCACCATTTGGTGGCCTGCACGGTGCCACTTGGCCACGCGTTTGGCCACATTGCTGATTCTTTCGGTACTTCCCATGGAAGTACCACCATATTTATGAACGATCAATGCCATCTTGCATCTCACTTAAGTCTTGAGCAAACCGTCTATTGTAGCAAGAGCAAGGCTTTGTTCCATTCGAATGACCTTCGCATTTCCTACTTTGAGCTCGATGTGGTGGCCCCTGGTTTGACAAGACCTGATTTGATGCATCAGCTCTTGCATCTGAGCATCGCTGGCTTGGCATCCCTCACAGACTAGCCAATACCTGAGTACATTTCCCATCCGATCTGGCTCCAAAGCCTGCAAGGACTTGATGTGTGGCGGATTTCCAACATCCTTTAAGTCCATCTGAGCCAACGCCTCCAAAAGCCTTTGAGCTTGGGCGATGTGTTTAGCGCTCCTGGCCAACATCGAAGCAAATTCGGGGAAAGCCCCCTGAAGGGGGGGCAAGATGAGTTGACGAATCTTATTTCGAGTAAAACGAGTGTCCACATTGGTGGGATCTTCCACCCAAGGCAGGTCATGGGTACGGTTGTACTGGCGTAAATCTTCGACCGACACGTTCATAATCGGCCGATGGAAACGGACCCCAGCGCTCACCCAATGTGCTCGCATCCCACTCAGACCCGGCAAGCCCGCCCCACGGCTAAGTGCCAAAATCACTGTCTCGATTTGATCCTGTGCATGCTGTGCCAAGGCCACATCTCGTACTTGGCCTCCCCAATGATCCTCTAGTGCTTGCTCAATCGCTCTGTAGCGAGCGCGACGTGCGGCATCCTCGGGGCTTTGGCCACTGACGTGCTTGGCATTCACCCCAACAACGACCAAAGGAATGTTGCGTTCACTACAAAACGCTTTGCAATGCGCCTCAAAGCTTACCGCAGCGTCCTGTAAGCCGTGATTGATATGAAGTGCTCGAACTTGGCCTGGCCATTTTGAGTGACAAGCACCCAGCAAGGCGGTGGAGTCGGCCCCACCACTGAAAGCCACCGCCATAGGCAATGTGGGCTGAAAGCTCTCCAGAGCTTTCTCTAACGCATGTTTCAAAGCGCCCCCAAGCCTTTGACCCCCTAGCGGGCGTCGAGTTTAGTGTCAGTAAAGCGACCATAACTTTGGAGTCGCTCATAACGGCGATCAAGCAACTCCTTGACCTTCAAATCTGCCACCTGACGCCAAGCGTCATTTAACCCACGCTTTAATTGGGAGGCCATGAGCTTCGTATCTCTGTGAGCACCACCCACGGGTTCGTTGACGATTTTGTCGATGAGCCCCAAAGCTTTGAGTCGATGCGCTGTGACCCCCAAAGCTTCTGCAGCATCTTCTGTGCGCTCGGGCGTTTTCCAAAGAATGGAGGCACAACCCTCGGGACTGATCACTGAGTAGACTGAATATTGAAGCATCAAAACTTGATCGGCCACGCTGATGGCCAACGCTCCTCCCGATCCCCCCTCGCCAATAATTGTGGTGATGATGGGGACCTCAAGTTGGGCCATCTCAAAAATATTGCGCCCAATGGCCTCACTTTGACCGCGCTCCTCAGCATCAATGCCTGGATAGGCACCTGGAGTATCGACAAACGTGAAGACGGGAATTTTGAATTTTTCTGCGGTCTTCATCAAACGCAGCGCTTTGCGATAGCCCTCCGGGCGGGTCATCCCAAAATTTCTGGCAGCTCGCTCTTTGGTGTCTCTTCCCTTTTGATGACCCAGCACCATGCAGGAGTGTCCATTAAAGCGAGCCAAACCACCCACAATGCTCAAATCATCGGCAAAGTGTCGATCTCCATGCATTTCCACAAAATCTGTGAACAACTCCTGAACATAATCCAGCGTGTAGGGTCTCTCAGGGTGGCGGGCAATTTTGGTGATTTGCCAAGCCGACAAGTTGCTGTAGATGTCTTTGGTGAGCTGGAGACTTTTTTTGGACAACTGCTCAATTTCTTGAGAGATATCCACCGCAGACTCGCTTTGCACATAGCGCAATTCATCAATCTTGGACTCAAGCTCCGCAATGGGTTGCTCAAAGTCGAGGAACATTTTCTTGGCCATTCACGAACTCCTCTTCATTCAATATTCTACGGGCAAGGGATCGAGGGATCGCCACATGTACCAAGTGGCTACGCTTCGATAAGGAGCCCAGGCCTGGGCCACTTCCCGTGCATCGCTTCGCGAGACCGCTTCACCAGAGAAATAATTGCGACTTATACCGTTGATGAGCCCTACATCATCCAAGGGCAAGACATCGGGTCGCAACAAATGAAAGATCAAAAACATCTCCGCTGTCCAGCGCCCAATTCCACGAATGGCCACCAACTCCTCAATGATGGCCTCATCGTCCATGGCAGACCATTTGCTGGGGTGAACCTCACCTGAGACAAAATGCAAGGACAAATCAACCAAGTACTCGACTTTTCGGGCGGACAAGCCCGCTGCGCGCATGTCGTCAACCTTGAGTTTCAAGACCTTTTGCGGTGTCATTCCTTTGGAGAGTGCAGCAAAGCGTTCCCAGACAGTTTGAGCGGCCTTGACCGAAATTTGTTGCCCCACTATGCTTCGCGCCAAGGTGATGAAGGCATCCCCTCTTGAGCCCAAGCGCGCTTGGCCAAACTGAGGGATCAAACGCTTCATCACCCGATCTTTTTTGCACAAGTGTCGGCAAGCATCATCCCAATAGTCGGGCGCTTCGAGCACTTTAAGGACTGCTGTACTCAAGACAATTTTTCCCAAGTGGTGCCACTGGCCGAGTCTTTAAGGACAATGCCTTGCGCGAGTAGGGACTGACGAATTTGATCGGCAAGGACGAAATTCTTGGCCGCTTTGGCGCTTGCACGCTCTGTGATCTGTGCCTCAATATCACTGGCCGCCAAGCTCGCGCCCGACTGAAGGAATTGAACAGCATCGAGCTGCAAAATACCCAAAATTCCACCCAAAACCTTCAGTAGACCCGCCAACTTGGCTGAGTGGGTTTTGTTGACTTCAGTCGCCAAGTCAAACAACACAGCCACCGCCTCGGGAGTTGCAAAGTCCTCGTCCATAGCTGTCTTAAAGCGCTGAGCATAGGAGGTGGTCCAATCGACATCGGCTAAATTCAAGTCTTCAGGCTTGACCAACTCGAGAGTGGTATATAAGCGCTTCAAGGCTGCGTGCGCATCATTCAAATGTACATCGGAGTAATTGAGTGCACTGCGGTAGTGACTTCTTACAATAAAAAACCGAAGCGTCTCTGCGTGACAATGCTCGAGAACCTCTCGGATGGTAAAGAAGTTACCCAAACTCTTGGACATCTTTTCATTGTCAATATTGACAAATCCGTTGTGCATCCAATAATTGGCCAAAGGCACACCGTGCGCGCCTTGACTTTGTGCGATCTCGTTTTCATGGTGAGGAAATTGCAAATCTGCTCCACCACCATGTATATCAAAGGTCTGTCCCAGCAACTCGCAGGCCATGGCTGAGCACTCGATGTGCCAACCTGGGCGACCCAAACCAAATGGTGCTTGCCACTTGGCCTCTTCAGGCTCATCGGCTTTACCGCCTTTCCACAAGACAAAATCCAACGGGTCTTCCTTGCCGGCTAGAACTGCCACGCGCTCTCCAGCGTGCAACTCATCCAAAGATTTTCCAGACAGTTGCCCATAGGGTGCAAAACGGCGAACTGCAAAATTCACATCTTCCCCGGCTTGATAGGCCAACCCTTTGTCCATCAAGACCTGAATAAAGTTCATCATGTGTGGCACGTAATCGGTCGCCCGTGGCTGGGACTGAGGGGCTTGGATACCGAGTCTCTCGCAGTCCTCTTGCAAAGCCTGGATCATGCGATCAGTCAACGAGCGAATGGACTCTTTATTTTCCGTTGCTCGCCGAATAATTTTGTCATCTATATCGGTGATGTTGCGCACGTAGCTCACTTGATAACCACTGGCATCCAACCATCTTTTGATCACATCAAAAGCAACCATTGAGCGCGCATGCCCAATGTGACAATGATCGTACACCGTCATCCCACACACGTACATGCCCACATGGGGCGGAGCAATGGGTTTGAAGACCTCGAGTTGACGGCTTAGGGTGTTATAGATGCGAAGTGTCATTGAATAAAGGGTAGTCTCTGGGTTTTGGCTTGAAAGGCCAACGAACGCTAAATCCTCAAGCACCAAGAGTAAAAACTCAATAAGGCGTAAGCACTAAGTGTTGCCCCATGCCTCTCCAGTTTTGAGGTGCAAAGGAAAACACAACCAGGCAACGCAGCCAAGATAACCCGTTACCCCAAAAACCTTGTTTTTCATCAACTCGAGGATCAGGGTGCCCTGAGTCATCAGTCTATTACAATGGATCATGGAGTATAAGGCCCAAGGCCCTGAAATTATGTACCCCAGGCCAGGCACTCACTCAATGCAAAAACACATCCCAAGGACGCATTGATTCAAAACTGCGTGGTCAGCCCAATATTTTAATGCCAACTTTGTTTGTTCGATTGACATCCAACCACACCATGCCAACCGCTTTGAAGCCCAATGATTGTCCTTTGCGTGACCGCTGCGCAATGACCTTAGCCGAGGGGTACGGGTGCGACAAGGGCTTTTCTTTGAAGGCGAGGCTCCTAGCAATGAGGGTTCTGTTGCCCTTGTTGTTGGCACTGATTTTTCCCCTCATGGCCTCACCGGCAATGGCCGGGCCCCATGAGAGCACACTCAAGCTTTTAAAACAAGAAAAATTCTCTGACGCTCTTGTCTCCATAGAGCTTTATTTGACCGATCACCCCAATGATCCACAAATGAAGTTTTGGCGGGCCTTTTTGCTCAACAAAAAAGGTGACACCCTACAGTCACTGGCACTTTACCGTGAAATCACTCAGCAATATCCCGAACTGGCAGAACCGCACAACAATTTAGGCATGATCTTGGCGCAACTAGGGGAACTCGAAGAGGCCAAATTAGAGTTTGAAATGGCCCTTAGGGAACAACCCGATATGGCCTTGGCCATGGAAAATTTATCTCAAGTTTATCTTTTGCTGACAGAGCAAACTCTTCAAAAAGCGTTGGAACTGAATCCTAAGTCACGCACATTGGCGGCAAAACTCGAAACTGTTCAGGCCTTCATTAAAGGGCTCGAGCCTTTGCAACCCTCAAAATCACCCAGCGCACTGAAGGCACCTTGAGTTGCCACCTAAGAGAGTTTGGCCTCTCCTTCTAGGCCCCGAGGTTTTTAATATTTAAAACTAAAATCATGGTTCAAAATATCAGTTAAGTCCAAAGCCAACGCTTCAGTAGCGATCTCCTCAACACCAACATCCTCTCTAGACTCATAGCCCATGTTCACAGTCCCATCTTTTCTACAAGCCCCAGCTCAAGCTCAAGCTCAAGCCCATACCCAGCTTCATGGGACCCATCGCCTCATGCGTGAATCAGCACACTGGCTCATGGTCACACTTTTGTTGGGGCTTACTGGTTTTTTGCAACCCCTTCAAGCGCAAACGCCCTCCACGAACGTTCCTACGACTGCGGCCTCGGCTGAGTCAACCAATACCAACTCATACCCCCAAGTCAAATTCGTTACCTCAATGGGTGACTTCGTGATGGAGCTCTACCCTGATAAGGCCCCCAAAACAGTGGCCAATTTTTTGCAATACGTGAAAGACCATCACTATGACGGCACAGTGTTTCACAGAGTGATCAATAACTTCATGGTCCAAGGCGGGGGTTACACCAAAAACTTGAGCGAGAAAAAAACCCGCCCTCCTGTCGTGCATGAAGGCCAAGCCGCTTTGGCCAAAGGCGGCAGCAAAAATACCGTGGGGACCGTTGCCATGGCCAGAACATCGGAGCCGAACTCAGCCACCTCACAATTCTTTATCAACGTGGCCGACAATGCCTTTTTGGACCCCACTCCCATTCCCCCTGGAGACCCAGTGCCAAGCTTTACCTATCAAGGAAAAACTTACAATAACATCCCACGTTCCAATTTGGAGGGCAACCCCCAACTCGTGGGCTATACCGTATTTGGTAAAGTCATACAAGGCATGGACGTGGTCAACCGCATCAAAGCCTTGCCCACAGGAGCCTTGGGCCCTTTCCCAAGCGATGTACCCAAACCCCTGGTCACCATTCAATCGGCCAACATCATAAAGTCAACACCATGAGCGAACACCTCGTCGAACTACACATCGCCAACCATGGCACCATCACTTTGGAGCTCAATGCTGAGAAAGCGCCCAAGACCGTGGCCAATTTTTTAGAGTACGTTGAGCAAGGACATTACGAAGGCACCATCTTTCACCGAGTCATCAATGGCTTCATGATTCAAGGTGGCGGATTTGATGCAAAAATGAAGGAAAAGAAAGCATTGGCGCGAGTCGATAACGAGGCCAACAATGGCCTCAAAAACGACCACTACACAGTGGCCATGGCCCGAACATCTGACCCTCACTCAGCGGGCGCACAATTTTTTATCAATGTGGCTGACAACGACTTTTTAAACCACACCTCACCCACTCCATCAGGTTGGGGATATGCCGTTTTTGGCCGTGTGATCAAGGGCCAAGAAATTGTTGACCAATTGGCGGGGGTCAAAACCTCTACCAGTGGCTTTTATGACGATGTCCCCAAAGAGACCATCTTGATTGAAAAAGCAGTCAAGCTCTAAGTTAAACCATTCGAAATGGCACCCGCGCTGTGAATAGCATCACACCTGTGCCTCCAACCTTTCCCTCATTGAGCCGCATCGATGGCCAAAACTGGGAAAGGGTCGATTTCATCTCTGACTTGCATCTGCAAGCGTCAGAGCCCGATGTAGCACTGGGGTTTGAGAGTTTTTTACAGCAAACTCCAGCCCAAGCTCTATTCATCTTGGGCGATCTCTTTGAATTATGGGTGGGAGATGACCTACTCGACCACGAAGAAGGGGCTCTTGCCCGTGAATGCGTCCGCTCCTTGAGGGCTGCCAGTGAGCGCTTGGCCATCTATCTTTTGCCGGGTAACCGAGATTTTTTATTGGGTGAGCGATTTTTAAAAAGCGCTGGCATCCAGGCCATCTCAGACCCTTGCGTGCTTCAAAGCGGAACTCTGCAATTCGCCCTCTCACATGGAGACCAATTGTGCACTTCGGACTTGTCTTACCAGGCATTTCGCCAAACAGTGCGAAGCCAAGCTTGGCAAACCGAGTTCCTCAATCGCCCCCTAGGCGAGAGGCTACAGATGGCTCAAAAAATGAGAGAGCAAAGCATGGAAAAACAACGTGCTCAACGCCAACGCTCTGCTGAGGAGTTTTATGATTTGGACCCCAAAGCTTGCCGTGATCTTTTAAAAGAGCTGCGTTGCAACACCTTGATCCATGGACATACCCACCGCCCTCGTACACATGATTTGGGAGAAGGTCTTCAACGCGTGGTCCTCTCGGATTGGGATACGCAATCAAACCCACCTCGACTAGAAGTTCTACGACTACAAGATCAGCGACTTGAGCGCTGTGCACTTTAGGGTGAAGTCAAGGGTAGTGGATTGAGATCATTAATCCGCCCCAACACCATTAAGCGCAATTAAGCGCCAGGAAGGCGCCATTAACCAAACTGAAACCCCAACCCAATCGATTGGGATCAGCGTTTAGTTTTTCAAAAGCACTTTGAGCGTATTTTGTAATCGCGCGCTTTTCTCCGCATCGAACTCACTCTTCAAGAGCTTCCCAAGGTCTTGCACCCAGGTTTGCTCTGGAGGGGGATCATTTCTGCGTGTCAGAAGTTGAAGCTGAAAGGCTCGACGCTCACTCAAGTGACTTGCAGGGGTAGAGACACCAGAGGCAATCTCCAAACGCAACAATGATTCACTGGCCAACGTTTGCGCTTTGGGGCTGGTGTCCATGGTTTGCAAAGCTTGAACCATCTCTTGGCGTTGCGCAGGGGTGAGTCGAGAACTCAATTCCTTGAGAGCCGGCACTTTTTGCGGCTCACGACTTTGCCATGCTGACATGAGTTGAGACAAAGCCTCGCCATGGGCCATGACAGAGAGCTTTTTCATGGTGCTTTGAGCCAGCTCCAAAGCTTGTCGCTGGGCACGGAAGGCTTGATCGCCGAGACGAGGGCCCCGTGGTGCAAATGAACCTTCGCTTGCACCAAAACCACGTGGACCTCTGGAGTCCGAGCGGGAATCGCGAGAATCGCGAGGATCGCGCGAGTCTCTCGCATCCCCTTTAGCTCCCCCCCGAGCGTCTGATGAATTGGGCCTACCCTTACCAAACGCAGATGGACCACCTTTGCCAAATCCAGGCTTGGTACTTTGAGGTTCGGTTTTTTTCTGCCCCGGGCGGTCGTCTCCACGCACCGCGATCACGGGCTTGGGAGCAGCTTTGGGTGGCGAAGCCAACTCTTGAGGTTTGTCTGTCGTTGTTGGAACGCTTGAGTCTCCCTCAGCATCGTGCACTTGGGGCGGGGTCTCGGCTTCCGTGGGAGGCGCTTCAGAGGGCTGACTTTGAACGGCCACATCCGAAGCCTCAGCTTCAGCTGATGAGGCAGCTTGGTCAGGCGAGTTGGTTGTGGAAGGAGGAGAAGCTGGCTCAGCCAATGGAGTAGCCACCTGAGTCTGAGCGGCAGCGCCTTGCTCAGGGGCAGACTCTTTTTGTGATTCAACTTGACCATTGAGGACATTTTGCAATGCCGTCATGGCTTGTCGAATGGCCTGAGCGTCTTCAGATTGTGTAGCCTCTTCCAAAGCCTTGGAGGCCTTGATGACGGCAGCATCAAAAGCACTCATCGCCGAATGGGCTTGCTCGCGCTGTTGAGTTTTTCGTGCAAACGCTTGGTCAATAGGTTCTCTAAAGGCATCCCAGAGCTTTTGCTCTTGTTTACGCTCGAGCACCACGCTTTGCGACTCCGCTTGCCAGCGTTGCTGAAGGCTTTTGACCGCATCGATGCGCAAAAAGTCCTCTGCTCCCAAGGCCTGAGCTTGAGCAATGAGGGCTTGGCGGCGCTCGATGCTTTGTGCCTGTGCTGCTTCGAGTGGCCCATGGGCTGCTTTCATGGCCGCCTTCCACTGGGATTGCAATTCAACAAAGGCTTTTTCACTCACATGCCCACTGTCTCTCCAGCGTTCTGAGAATTGATGCAATTGACGAACAACATTTTTCCACTCAGGCCCTTGGGCATGAAGTTGTGCCCAGTCTTGTAACTCTTGAATCAGGGCTTTTCGCTGCGCTTGGTGAGCAGCACTTTCTTGCTTGACCTTTTCTTGCCAAGCCTCCACGACCTTGAACGCACGATTACAGGCTTGATCAAATCGTTTCCAAAGAGCATGGTTAGGCAGCCCGCCTTGATCGGTCAATTTCCACTGCTCTCTGAGCTCTCGCAAGGCCTCTTGCATTTTTCTGCCCCCCACCACAGGCACCCAGTTGTACTCCTGTGTTTTGGGGGCAATGATCTCTTGTACTTCGGGAGTTGGGGGAGTTGGGGGAATATGGGTTGCTGGGGCGCTTGATGGCTCTTCGGAGTGATTTGAGGCTGTGGTCTCGGGAGATAAATTCTCTGGCTCGGTTTGCTGTGCAGGAGCAGATGCGGTCAAAGATGCTTGCTCACTGGAAACATTGGCAACACTCTCAGCGCTTGCCAAAGTCTCGTTGGAGGAAACCGCAGGCGTGAGATTTTTCTTGCCTTCCGTACGGGTCACTTTCACCACTTGCTCGCGGGCCTCGCCTTTGACGGGCACGCGTTTAAAAAGTGCCTCAGCCTTGGCAAGCAACTCAGCTCTCAATTGATCAGCTCTCCAGCGCTGCCAGCCCTCGAGCT
>DAISKH010000001.1:41029-64856 GCA_036821105.1 Limnohabitans sp. | reverse complement strand
CTCGAACCGTCTTTTAGCGCATTTCTAAGCTCCATGGCCGCCTCAGCACTGGCTTTCCCGTGGCCTTGGGCCAACTCGGTCTCTAAGACTTTGATGGCTTGCTCAGTCCGTTGCGTGTGGTGGGCTTTTTGCTCTGGATCTACCTTGGGTTTGATGGCTTGCACAGGCGCAGGGTTGGATGCATTTCTGTGATTTTTAATCTCCTCCGCCCAGGCCGGCACAGCGGGCAAAGCCTCCTGTTCAGAGTCAAAGGCTTTTTGAGCCTGGCTGAGAGCAGCACTAAAGGCATCCCAGACGGCTTGAAGTTGCTGGCCACTGCTCAACATGGCGCTTGGGAACTTCACATCCACACTGCCCCACTGCGCATCAGAGGTGATGCGTGTTTGCTCTGCCATCCA
This sequence comes from Limnohabitans sp., assembly GCA_036821105.1. GTDB lineage: Bacteria > Pseudomonadota > Gammaproteobacteria > Burkholderiales > Burkholderiaceae_C > Limnohabitans. Next base: position 64,458 of record DAISKH010000001.1, on the reverse strand, counting down.
AGCTTGCACATCGCTTGCTAGACACTCGCGAAGACTCAAACCCTCTTTCCAAGACTTGGTGGACAAAATCTCAATACGCTGAGACATCATCACTGCGGCCTCTCGCTGCACTTGGGAGCGGTGTTCCAAATCTTCGACACGTTTGATGCTCTCAGTCAATTGAATTTTGAGCTCTGACAAGGGCTCCCTGGACAAAGGCGCGCCAGCTTTGGCTGCGTCCCTTTGCCATGCCAAAGCATCGGCCACGTGAAAACGCGGGGCTTGGAGCAAAGCTTGTGCTTTGGCCACCCACTCCTGGGCCAAGGACTCCTGTGCTTTGAGGCGTTTGAGTTCATCGAGCTTTTCTCGCAAGGGCTTGGCTGCCCCCTTGTCTTTGGCGCTCATTTCTTTGTAAACTTCCAAAATCAACTCAGGCTCGGGTTGGCTGGCCAACCACTCTCTGAGCTTAGAAGAGCGTTCGCCTGAGGTGGGCGCGGTAAAGGCGCCGTGAGTCAATGCGTCCAGCGCAGAAACGGTCTTGGGGTTGAGGGCTTGATCGGTCACGTGTAATGAGCTCATTGAAATATAAATAACTGGCCCAAATTCAAGGCCAGGCACAAATCTAAACCGCTATTGTCTCCGCTTTCTGGATCATTTTCAAAGTCATGCGTCTTAAATAGAATGCATTGAACAAGAAGAAAAATCACTTGAATTAAAAAAAACATAAAAATTGGGTTCAAAACTAACCCAGGCTGATTGATCCTAAAAACAGGGTCCCCGTCAATAACACCTTGTTCAACTCGCCCCTTTGTCATTTGAATTCCCCAATTTCCCACTATTTCCTGCTCACCCTGCGCAGGCACAAAGGCACTAAAAACGACCTGTCATTGCCCTTTGAATTGCCAAAGATCAGCCAATGGTGGACTGCAAAGTCAGTTTTTCGCGAACAATAGAGAACTTTAGAATTCATATTACGGCTATTCTTCCCCCAAATATGGGGGAGACCCTTTAAAATACAAATTTACTCCCCAATTAATCAAAACGTTTATTGTCCGGTCGCTTGCATTAGCGACACCAAGCGCCAAGGCCACCGAGCCTTTTAGCATCTAGCCCGGTTACTCAAAGGATTCAGCCCTAGAGGCTCTCGGATGACGAGAATTTGCCCCAAGCCCTGAGCAACCGTTTCATTGGCCTATTTTTTATTTTGATGTCTTCAACACGATCCATTTTTGCTCGGACAGGTTTTGCTCTTGAACTGGGTCTGGCCAGCGTCAAGGTCTTTGCACATGATGTGGCCGAAGGGTTTTTCTTCATCACCCACAGCAGTTTGGCATTGGTGGGCCTGTTGGTTTTCTTTGCCGCCATGGTGGTCACGCTCAGACCTGAGATTCGTGAAAATGCAGAAATAGCTCTCATCAGTTGGTTGCAAGAACGCCACGCCGACGACACCGGACTTGCCACTGATGTCGAGGCCGTGGACCGAGCCACAGCCACGGACCCATCGGCCTTACCCAAACAACAAGCCAATGTTGCCTATTGGTTGAGTAAGAAATACCACGTCGCCCCCGAGCCGATCAGCGCATTGGTCGAAGAAGCCTACGACTTGGGACCCAAAAACGACATTGAACCCACTTTGATTTTGGCCGTGATGGCGATTGAATCAGGCTTCAACCCCTTTGCCCAAAGTAACGTAGGCGCTCAAGGCTTGATGCAAGTCATGACACGCATGCATTCTGAAAAATACGAGGGCTTCGGCGGCAATTTGGCCGCCTTTGACCCAGTCTCGAACTTGCGGGTGGGGGTGAAAATACTCAAAGATGACATCATCAAAAGTGGCAGCGTTCAAGGGGGTTTGAAACTCTACGTGGGCGATAGCAGTAGCCCCGATGAGGGCTCTTACTCAGTCAAGGTGTTGGCCGAGCAAGCACGCCTTAAACAAGTCGCTCAGGGCATCAAAGTGCCTCTTACTCCTCTCACTCCATTGACCACACTCACTACGGCTTCGACTGGCTTAGTTGAAAATTTATGGGAAAAAGCCCAGAAGTTGACCTCGTTTACTGAGGAAAACCCTGAAACAAAGTAAAATGTAGGGTTCTTGACTCCACAGGCGTGGAGTTGTCTTTGAGTAAACATATTCAAGCACCTCACATGCGTTTCAAGTTAGCCGAGAAGCGCTTGGAGCTTTTTGATTGATCAATCAGGTTGACCCACAACCCACGCGTTTTTTTCTCCTCGATGCTTCTCTTTTAAGGGTGCGTCCCAACGCCTTTGGCACATAGTTTTTTTCTTTCAAGCACCATCATGTTTCAAAAAAATCACCTCATTGAACACACCGACCCAGAACTGTGGAGCGCCATCTTGGCTGAAAATCAGCGCCAAGAAGACCATATCGAGTTGATTGCCAGCGAGAACTACGCCTCCCCCGCCGTCCTCATGGCGCAGGGCTCTCAATTGACCAACAAATATGCCGAAGGCTATCCTGGAAAGCGTTACTACGGCGGATGCGAATTTGTTGACGTGGCTGAACAGTTGGCCATTGACCGTGCCAAGACCATTTTTGGAGCTCAAGCGGCCAATGTACAACCCCATTGCGGTGCTTCGGCAAACATGGCTGTTTTCATGGCCTTTTTAAAACCCGGCGACACCTTCATGGGCATGAGTTTGGCAGAGGGTGGACACTTGAGCCACGGCATGGCACTCAACATGAGTGGCAAATGGTTCAATGCAGTGAGCTACGGTTTGAATGAGAAAGAAGAGATTGATTACTCTGCCATGCAGAAAAAAGCCCATGAAACACGCCCCAAACTGATCATCGCGGGTGCATCGGCTTATAGCTTACATATTGACTTTGAATTCTTTGCCAAAGTGGCCAAAGAGGTGGGCGCCATCTTCTTGGTCGACATGGCCCATTACGCAGGTCTCATCGCTGCTGGGCTGTACCCCAACCCTGTGCCCCACGCAGATGTCGTCACTTCGACTACCCACAAAAGCCTTAGGGGCCCTCGAGGTGGGATTATTTTGATGAAATCGGAACACGAGAAAGTGATCAATAGCGCAATCTTCCCAGGACTTCAAGGCGGCCCCTTGATGCACGTGATTGCAGCCAAAGCCGTGGCCTTTAAAGAAGCGCTGACTCCTGAGTTTAAAACCTACCAAGCGCAGGTTCTCAAAAATGCCCATACCATGGCACAAACCTTGAGTGCACGTGGCTTGAGGATCGTAAGCGGTGGAACACAAAGCCATGTGATGCTTGTTGACTTGAGAAGTAAAGGAATCACGGGCAAAGTCGCCGAACAGCTCTTGGGGGCTGCGCACTTGACCACCAACAAAAACTCAATCCCCAATGACCCCGAAAAACCCATGGTCACCAGTGGCATCCGGATCGGAACGCCAGCCATGACCACCCGTGGCTTTGGCGAGCAAGAAGCCGCCTTGACCGCCAATCTAATTGCCGATGTGTTGGACCACCCCAACAGCGAGCAAGTCTTGAATGAGGTCCGTGCCAAGGTCAAAACTTTGACCCAAAGTTTCCCCGTTTACTGCTAAAGCATGCCCCCCAAGAGTTGCACTCTAGGGGGTGACAACTCGCCAACCTTAACCTCCAAAAGAGAGCGCCATGAAGTGTCCCTTTTGCTCGCACCTAGACACCACGGTCATGGAGACAAGAATCTCTGAGGAGGGGGACTTTGTTCGTCGTCGCCGCTTGTGCCAAGCCTGCGACAAGCGATTCACCACCTACGAAAAAGCAGATGTGAGCTTTCCTGCGATTGTCAAAAAAGACGGTCGTCGAATTGAGTTTGAACGGCCCAAATTGAGAGCCTCGATGAATTTGGCCTTGCGCAAACGCCCCGTGAGTACCGAGCAAGTGGACTCGGCCATTGAGAGAATTGAGGAAAAACTCTTGAGTCTTGGCGTGAGAGAACTGGGCTCGCAACGCTTGGGTGAGTTTGTCATGCGCGAGCTCAAAAAACTCGACAAGGTAGCTTTTGTGAGGTTTGCCAGCGTTTACCGAAATTTTGAAGACATTGATGAATTCAAAAGTGTGGTCGACGAATTTCGCAAGTAAGTGGTGCACTTTGCAATTGAGCCTAAGCCTAAAGAACAAACTCGAGCACAAATTCAAGCTCCAACTTGAAAACCCTCTAAAAAATTTCCCCTCTCCCTATGACCCAACTCGAGACCTTGCCCCCCTCTTCAAGTGAACAAGACTTGCAGTGGATGCGCTTGGCTTTGGCGCAGGCACAAGAAGCGCTCTACCTCACCACACCCAACCCACGGGTGGGTTGTGTCGTTGTGAGCCAAGAAGGACAACTCTTGGGTCTAGGGCACACCCAAAAGGTAGGTTTTTCTCATGCCGAGGTGATGGCCCTCAAAGACCTCCAGTCCAAGGGGCACAGTGCCAAAGGTACCCGTGTTTATGTGACCTTAGAGCCTTGTTCACACACAGGTCGCACTCCCCCTTGTTGTGATGCATTGATCAAAGCTCAGGTGAGCCACGTCTTCGTGAGCATCTTGGACCCCAACCCTTTGGTTGCTGGCCAAGGCGTTGCCTGGTTGCGTGCCCAGGGTATTGAAGTTCATGTGGGTCTACTGAGCCGAGAGGCACAGGAGTTGAACATCGGATTTTTCCAACGCATGAACTTCAAGCGTCCCTGGTTTTGGAGCAAAATCGCGTCCTCCTTGGATGGTCAAACTGCACTGGAAAACGGCGTGAGCCAATGGATCACGAGTGGCGATGCACGCTCAGATGGTCACCATTGGCGAGCCAGATCTTGTGCAATTTTGACGGGAATTGGCACCTTACTACAAGATCAACCCAGGCTTGATGTGCGTGGCATTGAAACCCCTCGGCAACCCAAATTGGTGGTCGTTGATAGCCAATTGCAATTCCCACTGAACGCCCAAGTTTTAGAAGTTGACCGAGAAGTGATTATTTATTGTGCTTTGGCCATTGATCCCCAAAGCCACCAAATCACCCATGTCCCGGCTTTGTCCTTGGGCAACACGACGGCCTATGCTCAAATGAGCGAGGTGGAGCGGATCAAGTCCTTGCAAACCAAACTTGATGCCCTTCACAATCGAGGGGTCAAAGTGGTAGGCCAAACTTTAGCTCACCCCACTGAGGGAGGGGAAGCTTGCCCCCCGATAGCAAGAAAGGTGGACTTGAGGCAAATGGCCCTTGATTTAGCGCTCAAAGAGGTGAATGAAGTTCACATTGAAGCGGGCGCCAGACTCAACGGCGCTATGCTCGAGGCCCAGTTGATTGATGAACTTTTGATCTACATGGCCCCTAAGTGGTTAGGCCCCGGCCGTCCCATGAGCGTGATGCCCGCCCTCAGTGATCTGCACCAAGCTTTGGAGCTTGAGTGGCAGTCGGTGGATCCAGTGGGGGTAGATTTGCGAATTCGAGCTCGGGTAAAACGCTCACCAATGAGCTCAAGCCCAAAGACCCAGAGTCGTGACAATGAATGGGCCAGCGCATCAGTCACCGCATCAGTCACTGAACAAACAGCAACTCCAACTGAAATCTCAACTCCACCCCCCGGTTAAAGACATCTGTTTGATCCTCTCGTGCAATCACCCGAGAGCCGTCAAGAGCGGTCAAACGCAATAAACTCAACCCAAAGATCCCTACAACACCTGTTCTGAGCGAAAATACCTGCCATGTTTACTGGAATCATCACTGGCCTAGGCCATATCATTAATGTTCAAGATTTGGGCGCTGACGCCCAACACGGCAAACGCCTCACCTTGCAAGCCCCAAGTGGGTACTTGGATGACGTGGGCCTCGGGGACAGCATCGCACTGAATGGTGCCTGCATGACCGTGACCGCCTTGAATAAAGCCCACCATCAATTCGACATCGAGATCTCGGCTGAGTCTCTGGCCAAAACTCACGGCTTAACTCAAAAGCGCTTGGTCAACTTGGAAAAAGCCCTGCGTGCCATGGACCGACTGGGTGGACACTTGGTCTCTGGCCATGTGGATGCAACTGCCCGTATCATTCAATTCGAACCCACTGGCGAGAGTTGGACTTTGAAGGTTCTGGCGCCTCAAGAGCTTGCCTGTTATCTCGCTTACAAGGGCTCAGTCACCTTGAACGGGGTTAGCCTTACGATCAACCAAGTCACCGATACGCAGAGTGGCGTTGAGATCAGCATCAATATCATTGCCCACACCATTGAGCACACCACGTTCAAAGAAAGTCATGTGGGTGACACCATCAACATCGAAATCGACACCGTGGCGCGCTATGTCCACCGCTCACTCCAAGTCGACTCCAACCTGAACAAGTCATGAGCAACTCCAACGCCCCCCTCACCCCCATCTCCAGTGTGGAGGTGATCATTGAAGACATGCGACAAGGTCGCATGGTGATCTTGGTTGATGAAGAGGACCGAGAAAACGAAGGTGACTTGGTCCTGGCGGCCGATTGTGTGACGCCAGAAGCGATCAACTTCATGGCGCGTTTTGGTCGCGGCCTCATTTGTTTGACGCTCACCAAAGAGCGTTGTGAATTTTTAAAACTTCCCCCCATGGCGGCTCACAATGGCACTGCCTACGCGACGGCTTTCACCGTCTCCATTGAGGCAGCAACAGGGGTGACCACAGGGATCTCTGCTGCCGATCGCGCCCGCACGATCCAAGTAGCGGTGGATCGCAACTCAACTGCCAGCGACTTGGTGCAACCCGGTCACATCTTCCCTTTACAGGCCGTTCAAGGTGGGGTGCTCATGAGAGCGGGTCATACTGAAGCGGGGTGTGACTTTGCTGCCTTGGCTGGGCACTCGCCTTCTTCCGTCATTTGCGAAATCATGAATGACGACGGCACCATGGCGCGACTCCCCGACTTGCAGCGCTTTGCCGCAGAGCACAATTTGCACATTGGTACCATTGCCGACTTGATTCAATACCGTGCCAGTAACGAGTCACTGCTGCACAAACTGCACTCTCGTGAACTGCACACCCATCACGGGGTTTTTATGGCCCACGCCTACCAAGACCGTCCCTCGGGCGGAATTCACCTGGGGCTGGTCAAGGGTGAATGGAACCCCCAAGATGAGGTGCTGGTGCGCGTACACGAGCCACTTTCTGTGCTTGATTTTCTGGAACCCAATCGGCGTATGCATTCATGGGGAATGGATGAAAGCATGGCCCGAATCGCCGCCGAAGGTGCTGGGGTATTGGTGCTTTTGAACGCGGGCGAAAACGCACAGCAACTGCTCGCCCAGTTTCAAGGCACTGCACAATCTTCGCAAGCACCTGTCAGAGGCCAAATGGATCTCAGAACCTATGGTGTTGGAGCGCAAATTTTAAAAGACTGCGGAGTTCAACACATGCGTTTAATGGGTCACCCAAGGCGCATGCCCAGCATGGCAGGCTATGGACTTGAGATCAAGGGTTACATTACAAAAACTCTAGAAAACACTTCGCCCGAGCCCCATACGCCGTGATGGCTTTACCAGCTGTGTGAAGTCACACAGCATAACACCCCTAACGTTATCCAATTCAAGGCCACCCAGGAAGAGACCATGTTTGCACGCACACCCAATAGCCACTCCAGTAGCCCAACGGACACTGTCCCTCAAACGCGCAACGCGCTGCCTAAGCACCTGCTCTCCATGAGCGAGCGCCAAGAGCGCCCTCAATTGAAACTCTCTGCTGAGGCGGCCCAAGAGGTGAGAATTGGTCTGGTGCAAGCACGCTTTAACGAAGACATCACCAATGAGCTCAAGAACGCCTGTGTGCACGAACTCTTGGCGCATGGAGTGCTTGAGAGCAACATCACGCTCGTTGAAGTCCCCGGTGCTCTAGAGATTCCTTTGGCCCTTCAAACCTTGGCGCAAATGGATGAGCCCCACCCGTTTCAAGCTTTGGTTGCGTTGGGTTGCGTCATTCGGGGTGAGACCTTTCACTTTGAACTGGTGAGTCAAGAGTCCTCAGCGGGCGTGAGCCAAGTGGCATTGGATTTTCATATTCCCATTGCCAACGCGATTTTGACCACTGAAAATTTAGAACAAGCCCAAGCCCGCCAAACCGTCAAGGGACAAGAGGCCGCCTGGGTGGCCTTGGAGATGATTCAAGTCTTGGAGACCTGGGCGTGAAAGACACCGGTCAAACAAACCCAACAACCTTGGCCAATGCCCATCAGCATGGCGAGGTGAGTGACTTGTTGCAATCAACTGCTGGAGAACCTGGCGCCACTTTGAAGGCCACCAAAACTCACAAAAGTGCACGAACACGTTCCCGCGAATTTGCACTCCAAGCCCTTTATCAATTGATTGTCTCCAATAATGAGCCCGTCGAGATTGACCTCTTTACCCAAGAGTTGGTCGGTTTTAAAAAAGCCGACCTCAGTCACTACCGAGCCATTTTGCATGGTTGCGCGGCTGAACGTGAGGCACTGGATGCACTCATCACCCCCCTCATCGATCGCCCCTTAAGCGACATCTCCCCCATTGAGAGAGCGGTGATGTGGCTAGGGGTCTACGAGCTGCAGCATTGTTTGGATGTGCCATGGCGAGTGGTCCTCAATGAGTCGATTGAATTGGCCAAATCCTTTGGCGGAACTGACGGACACAAATACGTCAACGCAGTTCTCAATAAAGTCGCCCTCACCCTCCGATCGAGTGAGATCAACGCTGGGGCTCAGGCCTAAAAAGGCAAGGGCTTTCAGCGCGAATATGCTGAGAACTCACGCCCAATGAGCAGCATTGATGCGATTGTCTAAAAATATACTTCACCTTTTTTCATTTACCTTAAAGATTAATTCCTGATGAGAATCACCCAACGCGCACAACGCATTGAGCCATTTTTTGTCATGGAAGTGGCCAAGGCAGCCCAGCGCATGGCCCAAGAGCTCAAAGGCCATGACTGGCCCATGTTGTTTTTAAACATTGGTGAGCCCGATTTCACAGCAGCACCTCTGGTGCAAGACGCCGCAGTGGCCGCCATCCAGCGTGGCCACACCCAGTACACCCCTGCCACTGGGCTCATTGCACTGAGAGAGGCGATCTCGCAGTGGTACCTCAAGCGCTTTGGACTTCACATCGAGTCTGAACGCATTATCGTCACAGCTGGTGCATCGGGCGCCTTGCAACTGGCGTGTCTCACCTTGATCGAGTCTGGGGACGAGATCTTGATGCCCGACCCCAGTTATCCTTGTAACCGGCATTTTGTGAGTGCAGCCAACGGACATGCAACCCTCTTGCCCACCAGCGCACAAGACCGCTACCAATTGAGTGCGGATCAAGTGGTCCAACACTGGAATACTGGCACACGTGGGGTCTTGCTTGCGTCTCCCTCCAACCCCACGGGGACTTCAATTGCGGGCTCGGCCATGAGGTCGATACATGAGCTCGTTCAAGATCGAGGCGGCGTCACCTTGGTCGATGAAATTTACCTGGGCCTGTCTTTTGAGGAAGATTTATCGCAAACTGCTCTGGCATTGGATGAACGCGTGATCAGTATCAACAGTTTTTCCAAATACTTCAGCATGACGGGCTGGCGCCTGGGATGGATGGTCGCCCCCAAAGCCTTGGTACCTAGCCTTGAACGTTTGGCTCAAAACCTCTTCATTTGTCCCAGCACCATCGCGCAGCATGCTGCGCTCGCGTGTTTTGAGCCTGAGAGTTTGGCCCTGTTTGAAGATCGTCGCGCCTCATTTAAGGCTCGCCGCGACTATTTGGTCCCCGCGTTGAGAGACTTGGGCTTTGGTGTACCACTCTCGCCAGATGGGGCTTTCTATGTCTGGAGCGACTGCCGTGCACTCTACAGTAAATTTGGAGTCAACAACAGCTGGGACTTCACCTTTGAGCTCATGAAACGTGCACACATTGCACTCGCCCCTGGTCGAGATTTCGGCACGCATGAGACTGAGCATTTTGTTCGCTGGTCCATTGCGAGTGCCATGCCAGAGCTCGAGAGTGCTGTGCAACGTATCAAACACGTCTTGGAGAGTGCATGAGTTTCAATTGGCCAGTGAGGGTGTATTGGGAAGACACGGATGCAGGTGGCATTGTGTTTTACGCCAATTATTTGAAATTTTTTGAACGAGCCCGCACCGAGTGGCTTCGAGCCTTGGGAGTTGAGCAGCACGCGCTCAAAGAAGAAACTCAAGGGATGTTCATCGTAAGCGAGACCCAACTGAAGTACATGGCACCTGCCAGGCTTGACGATCAATTGAGGGTGAGTGCACGCATGATCGAGAAGGGCCGGGCAAGCTTGGTGATCGCCCAAGAGGCCTATAAAATAGCGCCCAATGAGATCCGCCACTTGCCCTTAAGTGAAACCCTCCTGTGCGAGGGGCGCATCCGCATTGGTTGGGTCAACATCCACACGTTAAAGCCCAGCAGAATTCCGCAGACTATTTTGGAAAAATTCGAATGAACCAAGACTTCTCCATTGTCACCTTACTCATGAACGCCTCCATGGTTGTTCAAATTGTGGTGACCATATTGCTGTGCGTATCGGTCATTAGTTGGTCGGCCATTTTTAGGAAATTTTTTGCCCTGAAACGAGTCAATTCGCTCAATGAAGCCTTTGAGCGCGACTTTTGGTCAGGCAAGAGTTTGAATGAACTCTTTAACGCCGCCACGCTTAACGCAAGGACTTGTGGGCCTATGGAGCGTATCTTTGCCAGTGGCATGAGGGAGTATCAAAAACTTCGCGAGCGCCGCATCAGCGACTCAAGCACTTTAATGGACGGCGCCTCTCGCGCGATGCGCGCGAGCTTACAGCGCGAGATGGACGCCATTGAATCCTCACTGTCGTTTTTAGCCTCCGTTGGTTCAGTCTCCCCTTATGGCGGCTTATTCGGCACGGTTTGGGGGATCATGCATGCCTTCACAGGATTGGCCGCTTTGCAACAAGTCACCCTGGCGAAAGTTGCACCTGGCATTGCCGAGGCCTTGGTGGCCACGGCCATTGGACTGTTTGCAGCCATCCCCGCTGTGTTGGCTTACAACCGTTTTGCCAGAGATATTGACCGAGTATCGATACAACTTGAAACTTTCATGGAAGAGTTCAGCAACATTTTGCAGCGCAATGTCGGCTCAGCTGCGCCGGGCACACAGTCTTTGAACTCCTCTCCACACTGAGCTCCAACTAAACCTCAACCGCACACTTGAGCTGAACCTTTGCGCTACAAAACCTCTCTAAAGGCTTGATCCATGGCTTCTGGCCCTTCTCGAACTCGCTCTCGTCGACGCACCATCAACGAGATCAACATGGTGCCCTTCATCGATGTGATGTTGGTGCTCTTGATCATCTTCATGGTGACTGCACCTTTGATCACCACCAGCGTTATTGATGTGCCCAGTGTGGGCAAGGCATCCAGCGCCCCCGATGGTGTGATCCGTATCGAACTGAAAGCTGACCACCACATCTTCATGAGCAGTTCAGCCACTCACGACGACGCCACCCAGGAGGTTGACGCAAGCGAACTCGGCGCCAAGACCTTGGCCCTTCAATCGGGCAGCGACAACACGCCGGTGATCATTTTTGGCGACAAATCATTGCCCTACGAAGAAGTGATCAAGGTCTTGGATAGCTTGCAGCGACAAGGGGTCAAGCGAGTGGGCTTGTCCGTACAAGTGACCAAGATGTGATGTCTTGAAATGACTGATTTGCCCACTGCACCATGACTTCTTCTGAGCACAAGGACCTCTTTTTACCGCCTCAAAACGAGCCCAGTGCTCGGGCTTTTGTGCTTGCATTGGGTGCGCACCTTTTGCTTTTATTGGCTTTGACGTGGGGCATTTCTTGGCATCAACAAGCCGAGCTCGAGTCTTCTACGGCTGAGTTGTGGTCCAACACTCCTAACCTCACACAGCAAGTCACACCGCCCGTGGTCGTGCCTCCCGAGCCCGCGCCCAAGCCTGAGCCTGTGGCCAAGCCTGTTGCCGTGAGCAAACCCACTCCTGCGCCCATTGCTCAAGCGGATTTGGCCAGTGAGCGGCTTAAAAAGGAAAAAGCTTTGCTTGAGGAAAAAAAAGAACGAGAGAAAATAGCGCTTAAGGAACGTATTGAAAAAGAGAGAGAAAAGGAAAAAGAAAAGGCTCGTGAGAAAGAACAACTCAAAGCCAAAGAGAAAGAAAAACCCAAAGAGCTCGCAAAACCAACGGCCAAAGAACTTGAGAAACAGCGCGCTCAAGAGGCCAAAGAGCAAGAGCGCCGGGTCCAAGAGAACTTGAACTTTGTTCAAAGTAAAACACCAGGTATGAGCACTGAGTCTGCCCGTTCCACCAACTTGTCCAATGGTCAAGGAACGGGGAGCAGTTTGAATCCCAACTATTTAGGCAAGCTTCAAGACTTTTTCACCAGTTTCACTAGCCAAAAAAAGCCCTATCCGGAAAAACCAGTTTGTATTGTGACTGTTCAAACTTTCGACGGAAAAATCAGCGCTTGGAGTTTTGAAAAACACAGCACCAACCCTGACTGGGACAAGGATGTTGAGGACACGCTCGCCCGCATCAAGTCTCAATCCAAAGCGTTACCCAGACCTGATAACGGACCGGTTCCGACTCTCATCAGCGTGAAATTTGAGCCCCCCAATTAACCCTACTTAACCTTCAATTAGAGCTCACCTCATTGAGCTCTAAAGTTGGGCCCTGGAGTTCAAGCCCAGGGTTGAAGATCCCAGGCCTTGTGCTTTATCCTAGAGTCAACATTGGACTTGGCGCTGAATATGACCTTGGACTACACCATGAACTACAAGGGATCATTCTGGTAATAATCCAATTTCTTTCGATACCTGCGCCCAGCGTTCTGTCTCCGACTTCAAAAACGCATCCAGCTTGGCTGCTGACCCCAAGGGCGTTGCAATTGGGCCAATGGCCAACATATGTTCAGAGACCTCTGATGACTGTAAAAGCGAATTGATCTCTGCATTGAGCTTATCAACGACGGCACTCGGTGTGCCTGTTGGGGCCACCAAAGCAAACCACCCCACCATCTCAAGACCAGGAAAACTCTCAGCCAGCGTGGGTACTTGCTCAAACCCTGGCACACGTTTGGCCGATGTCACGGCCAGTAATCGTAAGCGACCTTGTTTGACCAACTGAGCACTGGAGGCCAAATCGACCAATGCCGCATCAGCATGCCCGCCCATCACGTCTTGCACTGCAACGCCTACCGAGGAATAGGACACCAAATTAGATTGGGTTTGCGCCTTCGCATTCAATAGCCTAGCAATGATGCCACCAAATGTCCGTGGGCCCTCGTTGGCGATGGAGATTTGATTGGGACTGGATTTGGATTTAGCAACAAAGTCTTGAAGTGAACTGATTGGTGAATCGGCTTTCACAAAAAGACCAAAGGGACTATTGGCAACAAAAGCCACACTGGTGAAGTCGCGTTGCACATCATAGGGCAACGATTTGAAGAGGAATTGATTGGACACCAAAGCGGCCGTGGTGGCAAAGTAAAACGTATAACCATCGTTGGCCGCTCTGGCAACGGCTTGTGCACCGATCACGTTTTGACCGCCAGGTTTATTATCAATAATGATACTTTGCCCCCAGGCCTTGGTGAGCTTCTCGCCCAAGTAGCGTGCAATGGTGTCTGGCCCTGAGCCCGCGGGCTGGGAGAGCACAAAATGGACAGGCTTGTCTGGCCAGGCTTGTGCAAAGGTTTGCAAGTGCCAAACCCCAAGGGCCAACATCATGATGAAAGCGATGAAACCTTGCACGGGCCATCGAACCTGGTGCTTGAAGTTTACGTTCGATTGTGTGAATAAACGATCAGTGGCAGCCATGGCGTGTACCTCTTCATTAAATGATAAAAATTCAAACATTGAATGCGCTGAAATGCTCTGTCCTCAACTGTTCTCACCAAGCAAAAACAAAATAAGGCGATCTTCAGTCAAAAAAACGCTTGAGAAACTGTTGGTCATTTTTAAATGACTGCAGTGAAACTTCTAGCGTCTCGTGCTCCCCACCATAAGTCCCAAACACAATATGATCGGGCCGCACGAGCGCGACTTCTATGCCATGTGTTTGAAACCAAGCAGTCACCACGCCATTGCACTCTCGGGCAACGCCCAAGCCCCAACGAATGACTTGCACATTCAAGCCCTCATTTAACACCACTTTGTCCCAGTGCGCATCGGCAGTTTCACTCAGAAAGAGACGCCACCCATGACCCAAAACCTGATCCATTCGAATACGCTCTTGCGCCTTGGAGTCCTCTAACCAGGGTTGCGGGAAAACGCTTCCACGCGCAGGACAGGCAATGGCATTGGCATTGGCAAAAGCCAACGGGCTCAAACAACCCTCGCTCAATGAAGGTTGAACGTTTTGTCTTGGAGTGGCTTGAACCACACCATTGCACTGCGCCAAGAGTTCTGCATCCCGAGCTTGGGCACGCTTGAGGTCTCGCTCGCCCACCAACTCGCCAATGTGCTTGATGCGCTCTGTGAGCGCTTTCACATGCCCACCACGCTCAACTCCGTAGCTATCGAGTAAACCTTCGCGTGCCCTGCCCTTCAAAACTTGGGTGAGTTTCCATGAAAGGTTCTGAGCATCCCTCAGCCCTTGACACATGCCTTGTCCCAAAAAAGGAGGCTGTTGGTGTGCTGCGTCCCCAGCCACGAACACTCGCCCTTGGCGCCATGATTTAGCCACCAACGCATGAAACCGATAACTCGCTTGTCGCCACAATTGGGCATCTTCGGGGGTGATCCAGCGCTCTAGCAACTTCCAAGTGCCTTGCTCACTCGCGACTTCGTTTGGATCCTCGCCGGGATTAATCGAGATCTCCCAACGACGATGATTCTTAGGCCCCATGACGTAGGTGCTCGGGCGCGAGGGTTCGCAGTACTGCACACTCACATGCGGAGTCTTTTGTAGACCGCGCTCATTGAGGAGAACATCGACCACCAACCATGACTGCTCGAAACCCAGGTCTTCTAGCTCAATGCCTACTTTTTTTCTAACAGTACTCGAAGCTCCATCACAGGCAATGAGGTACTGAGCCTCAATGGTCTTGAGGTGTCCTTGAGCGTCTTTGAGCTGCAGCGCAACAGCGCTTGGACCTTGCTCCACACTGACGCAAGTTTGACCAAGCTCAACGTGCACGCTTGAGAGACTTTGGACGCGCTTTCTGATGATGGATTCAACGGGTGGCTGAGAAAATACGATCGACGGAACATAAGACAGCGGATAGGGCTCGGGCAGAGATGACATGCACTTGATGAGTTGCCCATTGACGCCGTAATACTCAGAATTGGTGAAGGGCTCGGTGAAGGGTTCGATATCGCGCTCAATTCCCAATTGCTGGAAGATTCTCATGATCTCGTGATCAAGCGCAATTGCGCGAGGTTTGGGATAAACGTCCTGAGACTGATCACAGACAAAAGTCCTAATACCTTCAAGCCCCAATAATCCAGCAGCCACTGCCCCTGTGGGGCCAAAACCCACAATCGCTACATCAAACATGGTTATATACCTTCAATGATCTGTCAATCTGAGCTTGGTCGCCAAATGCTGGCTTCATGATTCAGCCATGCGCGCAAGGATTTAATCTCAGTCAACCCTTAACTTAAGCCGCGACCAAGCCAGCAGCTTGAATACCGGCCGTGCAAATGGCCTCGTCCTCGTCTCCCGTGCCACCGCTGGCACCCGCTGCGCCCAAAATCTCACCCGCTGCGTTCTTAATGAGCACAGCGCCCGTTTGGGGTAGAAATTTACCTGCTGCCGTGGAGGCAAGGGACAAGAAGAAATTGGGATTGTCTTTGGCGCGTTGAGCTAATACTCGACTCGAGCTTCCCATGCCCACTGCACCCCAGGCCTTACCCATGGCCACATCAAATCGAAACATGCTCGCACCGTCTTCTCTTGCAAAGGCCACCAAGTGACCCGAGGCGTCGAGGACGACCACTCCCATGGGCTTGTACTGGTGAGTTCGGGCATTGGAGAGGGCTTCTTGAATGATGTGCTGTGCAACGCTGAGAGTAAGTTCAGTCATGAAAGACTCCTATAGGGGCTGAGGTTGATTAAAGTGGACTCCAGAGGGTCCCAAGTTGGGCTAAAAAGGGGCCCTTCCTGGCGATGTCGCTTCAAGATAGTCTTGAAAATAACACGCTTGGGGACTTTTAGATTTTATGCTCAAGCTTTGTCAGTATTTTCAACTCTGGGGTCTAGGCCGAGGATCGGTCAATGAACGGTCAATGAGCGCTCTATGATTGGGCAATGATTGGGCAATGCATGCCCAGCTGATCAAAAGTTAGTCACAGGAGTCTTTACTGGTATTTCAATCAGGTGATTCACGCCTGTGATTCATTGAACACAACCGCCATATTTTGAAATACTTCTCTTGATGAGGAAATTGTCATGCAATACCGGCTTTTTCCTGATGAGTCTATCAATAGTGTCATTCAGTATTGCGCCGCGATCTCTATGATCAAACCCATGAAAAGCGCACTCTGTTTATTTTTACTCTCTATGATGCCCATGTTGTCTTGGGCTGTGGGTGACGAGTGCGTGCTCGAGTCCAACCCCAATCTAAGGCTACTGTGCCAGGCTCAAAGTCATGCCAGTGCTTTTTATTGCGACAAGATCACCACCTTTGGGTTGAGGAGCGAATGTGTCTTGGCCGTAAGAACTCGCCAAAGAATCATTAACTTCGGCTTCAAGCCCATCGATCAGACGAAGTCAGTCTTCAGGTAATTGAACCCCAGAGTTCAATGACTTGATTCAAGTGACACTGATAGCGACCTCACCTTCACTCCTGCTTTTTTGCCCAACCTTAAGGGCGAAGAAAATAATCGGGCTTGAGATCCATCGCCCTTTCTGAGTAAAAATGGGCTTACTTGTTTTAAGACAGTCTTCAAGCCTCATGTTAATGATCATTGTTACGCAACGATACCCTTGATCTCAAGGAAAAACCAGTACCCATTAGAGGCAAGAACGTCAAGTTTATCCGCCCCTTGACGATACATACTTTTGTAATCAACCTGGTTGTTTCAAATCGATGGATGAATGATCTCCATGTTTGCGAATGAAATAATCTATTTATATCTTTGGGGCATGACATGGGGCAGGGACACGGCTATAACACCTCAACTTGGGGTCAGGAGCATTGGACACTTACAAGCACCCGTGGCGAATGGCAGCGAAGCCGAGAAGATAAATTACGCTCTCTCTTGGCCTGCCTAAAGGCCCGACACATTGATGCTTCTCGCCTTGCGTTCACGGCATTGATCGAACTCGACCCCAACTTAAGCACCCACCCAATTCTCAGTCAAATTGGCGCTGCGCTTCAGAGCACCAACCTCAGCTTGGGGTTTGAATTAAGTAAGGCACTGAGGCTTCAAGCTATAGCATTGGATACATCAGCCCAAGAGTTCAAAGCCAATGCCCTTAAGGCTAAAAGTCTGCGCAAATTCATCGGAAAAAACTCAATCTCTGCCCAACGATCAAGGGCATGACGCTCAAGCCTATTAACCAAGTCCAAGTGCGAACTTTCGCAACGCAGCCCTAACTACTGCATGGCTCTACTTTTTGGGATAGATGAGGGCTGAAGGTAATATTAAGTTTGGATTTAAGTTTGGGTTTAGTTAGGCGTTAGCCTATACTCAGGTGCAAGTTCAGACCCATGTTAAGAGGCAAACACAATGTGCAGATGGATGGCCTATGGAGGACCAGAGATTTTCTTGAAAGATGTTTTATTTGAGCAAGAAAATTCTTTGATCAAACAAAGCCTCTCAGCACGGGAATCTCAATGGAGCACCAACGGTGACGGCTTTGGCGTAGCCTGGTATGGTCACAAGAACACTCCAGGAGTATTCAAAGATATTTTGCCCGCTTGGAATGACAGTAATTTACTGTCCTTGTCCCACCAAATCGAGTCTAAACTTTTCTTTGCGCACGTCCGAGCCTCCAGTGGCACCAGTGTCGCACGCAACAACTGTCATCCTTTTAGTGTGAACGAGTGGAGCTTCATGCACAATGGCCAAATTGGAGGATGGGCAAAGTTGAGACAAGCAGTTGAGTCACTCATCAACCCTCAGTTGTACCAACACCGCCAAGGCACAACTGACAGTGAGGCCTTGTTTTTATTGGCTCTCACCTTGGGCTTGAACCATGACCCTATAAAGGCCATGAACCTAGCTTTGGGGAAAATTAATGAGCTCATGCTCAATCATGATGTCCACGAACCCTTGAGAGTCTCTGCCGCTTGCTCTGATGGACATCACATTTGGGGATTTCGATATTCAAGTGACAACCGTTCACCCAGTCTTTATTACGGCACACCCACCACCCACTCTAAGGTCCATTTTCCGGGTCAAATCAACACGATCGCCTCTGAACCCATTGACAATGAGGCCTCGCACTGGTGCGCAGTCCCAGAAAGCACGGGTGTGATCTGGAAACAAGGTCTAATTCAAACCTTTGATATCCGGCCAATGCGGTCATAATTCGCCTCAAAAGCAAACACCCTTGAGCGCACTCATCTTGTTTATTCACGAAGTGCGGGTTAGTGAAAGCAGTGATTTTCTTAAGGCTTTAGAGTTTCAACATCTTTGAGTTGATTTGCACAAACAAAGGCTATCAAAGCCAAACCTACACTGGCCATGAATGTGCTTTGAAGTCCAAAATGTTGACTCAAAACAGCACCCCCCAAGCCCCCCAAAACACCTGTCAAGCCATACCCCACAATGGAGTACAGAGCTTGCCCTCTAGCCCTTAATTGGGATGAAAAATGCTCATTAAGCCAAGTCATGCAAACCGTGTGGTGCACCGCAAAGGTCAAGCCATGCATCATTTGCGCCAGTACCAAGAGTGGCCAAATCCCTGCCCCCCAAGCGGTCAAGCCCATTCTGAGCGCCATTCCTAAAGTACACCACTTGAGCCAGCCCATGGGTGAGAATCGGTGAATCCAAGAGCTTTGTGTGTAAAACGCCACCATCTCTACCACCACCCCCAGCCCCCAAAAAAGTCCAATGAAGGTTTTGCTGTAGGCCAACTGATCCAAATAAAGGGACAAATAAAAGTAGATGCACATGTGAGACAACACGTGAAAAAACATGGTCAAGAAAAACCAACGGTTGTGTGGTTTCCACAGAATTGCCAATATTGAATCTTGATGAGTATGTAAGTGCACACTCTCCTTTGTATTTGGAATCAACCACGCACCGCAATTAACCAAAAGCAAAGTAAGCGAGGTCCAACCCACAAAGTCCTCTAACCCATAGTGTTCGAACCAAAAACCAGCCAAGCACACCGTGAGTAAAAAACCAAATGAGCCACACAAACGCACCCGGCCGTAGCGTTTAGCGTCAAAGCGCCCCTCATGGCTCACCCAATGCGAGAGCGCCGCCTCGGTCATGGGCATCATGGCACTGGTGTGGATGAACATCACTAGCAATAGCACAGCCAATAATGTCATACCTGAGCCCTTCATGAAGAGGCTACAGACCCATGCAACCCCAGCACAAAATCTCAATAACCACACCCGCTCCCCCGTGTGATCACTCAGCCACCCCCAACCATAGGGCGCAAAAATTCGGGTAAACGACTGCATGGAGGCCATCAAACCAATGACGTAAAGGCTGGCACCTTGGTCTTTAAGCCATAACGATAAATAGGGATTGAAAAACCCAATGTGCGCAAAATAACTCGCGGACAAACAGGCAAAGGCAATCAAGGGCGAGATGCCAAGCGAGAATTTCAAACGCAACTTGTTATACACGGTGTGCCTTAAGCGTCAAACCCAGCCAAGCACTGGATTAAAGCTACCCAACTCAAGCCTGAGCGGCAATGGGCGAGAAAGGCTGGGTGACATCCGCACACTGAGCGCGGTGCCTTAACGCGTGTTCCATGACAACCAGGGCCAACAAAGCCTCTGCAATAGGTGCAGCACGAATCCCAACACAAGGATCGTGACGACCTTTGGTGATCACTTCAGTGGGCTGCAGATTTTGGTCAATTGAGGGCTTGGGAATCAATATCGAACTGGTGGGTTTGATGGCCAATTGAACCTCCAAGTCTTGCCCAGTGCTGATACCCCCCAAGACGCCGCCTGCGTGGTTACTCAAAAACCCCGCTGGCGTCATGGCGTCTCCATGAAGAGACCCCAACTGAGAGACGCTCTCGAAACCTGATCCAATCTCGACACCCTTCACGGCATTGAGCCCCATCATCGCCCAAGCAATATCTGCATCGAGTTTGTCAAAGAGTGGCGCGCCCAGTCCTACTGGCATATTTTGAGCGCAGACCCGAATTTTGGCGCCACACGAGTCACCCGACTTGCGCAACTGATCCATGTAAGTCTCTAAGGCCGAGACATCGGCACAAGGAGCAAAAAATGGATTATGGGCAACATGGCTCCAATCCTGAAATTCAATGGGGTGAGGACCCAATTGGGTCATGCAGGCTTTGAAGACGATACCGTGTTGGGCTTGTAGCCATTTTTTAGCCACAGCACCAGCGGCAACCATGGGTGCAGTTAGCCTGGCAGAGGATCGACCTCCTCCTCGTGGATCACGAAAACCGTATTTTTGTGTGTAGGTGTAGTCGGCATGACCTGGCCTGAAGGTCTGGGTGATCCCACTGTAGTCCTTGCTGCGTTGATCGGTATTGGGGATCAAAAGAGCGATGGGCGTTCCCGTGGTCTTACCCTCAAAAATTCCCGACAAAATTTGAACCTGGTCGGTTTCTTGTCGCTGGGTCACGAACCGACTGGTCCCAGGACGACGGCGGTCCAAATCGGGCTGAATATCGGCCTCACTCAAGGCCAGCCCTGGTGGGCAGCCATCAATAACACAGCCTATGGCCACGCCGTGGGACTCACCAAAATTGGTCACGGCAAAGAGTTGTCCAAAAGTATTTGCGCTCATAGCCTCTATTATCCTATGAGACCGAGGCTCGCCAACACCCGCTCAGGGCTATTTCTTATAACTGAGGACTATTCTTTGCGACCAATGCCTTTGACGCCGTTCTCCTCTGGCCAGTCTCGGATATAGGCCTTGAGTAAGGTGTTTTCAAAGTTTTGGCTATCCACAACAGTTTTGGCAACATCGTAAAAACTAATCAAACCCAACAACTCTCGCTCGCTCACCACGGGCATGTAGCGGGCATGGTGCTCAAGCATCATACGGCGCACCTCGTCCAAGGCCGTCTCTGGTGTGCACGAGAGGGGGGAGTCATCCATCACGGTTCTCACATGCATGCTGGCAAAGTTTTGGGGATGCTTTACCACGCACTCAATCACCTCTCGAAAAGTGAGCATACCCACCAATTCATCGAACTCCAAAACCACAACAGAACCGATGTCCTTTTGGGCCATGAGGGTAAGTGCTTTGGACAACTCGTCTTGCACATCCACTGAATAGATGACGTTGCCCTTTATTTTTAAAATATCACTGACTTTCATTTCCCACTCCTTTGATCAATGTGTTCAATCCTCAGGCATAAGCCTCACGGTGCTCTAAGGCACTTGAACATTTACCCTCTAACAAGGATTGAACTGAGAATTCAATGACCAAGCAAGATGTGATTGGTCAACTCAGTCCTCTTCATCGCCGCACAGGCGCAGTTTGATCCTTGTCTACACTTTTCAGTCTATAGAAGCTCATAGACTTTGCAAACAAGCGTATTCACCTAGACTTGGGCGTACTCCTAAAATTCAAGAACTTTGGGGGAAGCTCTTAAAGGCTTCTTGCAGGGTCATTTGACTCAAGTGCTCATAAACCGACAGTGTCGTGACGTCTTGCGGCAAAAGCCAACGCGACAAAAGCGCAGAGATAGAGGTTTCCTTGGGAGAGATCAGAATCACCCACCTTGGAGATCTCACGGCCTCTTCATTGAGAGTTGCGACCCAATCGAGCTCGCTCAGATGCTCCAGTATTTCTTTCAGCAGCAAAGGGTCCACTCTCAAAGCTTGTGCCAAACTTAAGGCATCGAGCCCTTTCTCAGGTTGACTACGCAGTTTCTCGAGCACGGCGAGGCACTCCAACGCGAGCTGAAAACCAAATCCCGGTGCATCACTCTCTCGCACCATCGGAACACTCAAACTTGGCAATGCCGCAACAAACACCGCACCGGCCAAGATAATGAGCCAAGTCAGGTACATCCATAGCAAAAAAATGGGTAATGTTGCAAATGCCCCATAAATCATGGAAACAGCCGGAATACTCTTCAAATACCAAGTCAAGGCATGTCTGGCCACTTCAATGGCGGTGGTGACCCACAAACCGCCCAGCAATGCATGAGCATATTTCACCTGCGTATTGGGAATGTAGCGGTACAGAGCACTCATCCCAAGGACCCACATACAAAACTCCAGTGCGTTGATCAAGAGCTCGAGCAATCCAAAACCATCCCCCATCCATGTGCGTGACAACGTGCTCACATAAAACAATGAAACCACCCCCAAACCAAGCACCAATGGCCCTAAAGTCATGACCGACCAATACAACAAAATTCTTTGTGTGAGTGCTCTTTTTTGGTGGTTATGCCATATCGCATTCAAGCTTTTATCAATGGTGTAGACCAAACTCAAAGCCGACACCACCAAGACGATAAAACCGGCCGTACCCAGTCGTGAAGCTTTATTGGAAAATTGACTCAAATAGCCCAATACTTGCTTGGAAATACTCTCAGGAATCAAACTCTGGATTAACCAATGCTGCAGAACTTGTTGAAATTGGTTAAAAACAGGAAAGGCTGTAAAAACCGCCAAAATCACCGTCAAAATTGGGACCAAAGCCATGGTTGAGGTGAAGGTGAGACTGCCTGCGGTTTGTCCCAAACGCTCTTGGCGCAAACGAACGAATAAAACGTGGAATAACCGGCTCCAGTCCACGGCTTGCCAAATCCGCAGGTAGCTTTGAAGGGATGAGTGACGCGAGGGGGTATCAAAAATCATGGTCGCTATGATGCCACTCTTTGGGCGCATCTTTTAGCCAGGCGATGTACAGATCATCTGATCAAACAAAAAAACATGTCAAATGCATACAAAAGTCCTTGAAATCAGACTTTTAAATCGAGCAAGCGGGCCTCAATGGGCCCACACTTCCCTCCAATGGCTCAAATCAACTTGTCTGACGTACGAGAAAAAACCTTGGATAATCTCACGATGAACCACAATACCTCTATCGCTAGTCCCTCTAAGGAGGTGAGACTCACTCAAAACGCCGCCCTCACCAGCTTGGTCCTCCTCATTGTCTTGTGCTTGGCTTGGGAGTGGTCTTGGGCTCCCCTCAAGCCTGGTGGCAGTTGGCTAGCCCTTAAAGCCCTGCCATTGGTCTTTGCGGTCCCTGGGCTACTGAGGCGTCGACTCTACACTTATCGCTGGTTGAGCCTGGTGGTGTGGCTTTACTTTATTGAAGGTGTTGTTCGAGCCTACAGCGATACAGGTGACCAAGCTCGCTTGGCGACTCTAGAGACGACTCTCAGTGTGTTGCTCTTCATGGCCTGCGCAGGACACGTTCGAGCTCGGTTTAAGGC
>DAISKH010000001.1:0-40929 GCA_036821105.1 Limnohabitans sp. | reverse complement strand
TCAGTGTGTTGCTCTTCATGGCCTGCGCAGGACACGTTCGAGCTCGGTTTAAGGCGTCGCTTTTGGCCACCGAAACGTCCCCAAGTCCCGATACTCCGAATACTCCCAACACCTCCACCTCTTCGCAAGCTCAGCTCACCCGCCCTCAAGCGCAACAACTCATTGATCAATTAAAGTCAATCGTTGGACAAGAGCACGTCCTTATGGCCCCACTGGACCTGAGCGCCTATGAACAAGATTGGCGCAAGCGCGCCCAAGGTCGTGCCCTTTGTGTGGTTCGCCCTGCCCTCACGGCTGAAGTCTCCCAGGTTGTCAGAGCCTGCGCCAGCTTTGGCGTGAGTATTGTTCCCCAAGGCGGCAACACGGGCTTGGTCGTAGGCTCCATCCCGGATGAAAGCGGTGAGCAAGTACTGCTCTCCATGCAGCGCATGAAAGCCATCCGAGCAGTGCACACTGACAATTTGAGCATTGAAGTTGAGGCCGGCTGTGTGCTAGCCCAACTTCAAGAAGCCGCGCTGCAGGCTGGCTTATTTTTCCCTCTGAGCTTGGGATCAGAGGGTAGTTGCACGATTGGCGGCAACCTCTCAACCAATGCTGGGGGCACACAAGTATTGCGCTATGGCAATGCCCGAGATCTGTGCCTGGGCCTTGAGGTGGTATTGGCCAATGGAGAGGTCTGGAACGGTCTGTCCGGTCTTCGAAAGGACAACACCGGATACGACTTAAAAAATCTCTTCATTGGGAGCGAGGGAACTCTGGGGATCATCACCGCAGCGAGCCTAAAACTATTTCCAAAGCCAAAGTCGACCCTCACCGCTTGGGCAGCTCTGGAGGATTTGCAGGGTTGCGTGAAACTATTGGGGTTGGCACATGAAAAATTGGGCGCGGGTTTGTCGGGCTTTGAAGTGATGAACCAATATTCACTGGGACTGGTACAAAAGCATTTTCCAGCCCTTCAAGCTCCCTTTCAAGAATTCCCCTGGTGCGCTCTATTAGAACTCTCAGACAACGAGTCTACTGAGCACGCACAAACACAGCTCATCGAACTCTTGGAGTTGGCGATGGAACAAGGGATCGTAAAAAATGCCACCGTCGCTGAAAACTTAACCAAGGCAGCCCAACTGTGGCACATCAGGGAGAGCATCACCTTGGCACAAGCTCAAGAGGGACTTAATATCAAACACGACATCTCCTTGTCAGCATCCAGCATTCCTGCTTTTGTCGCTCAAACCGAGCGCGAACTGTGTGATTTGATCCCCGGAGTTCGCTTGGTCAACTTTGGACATTTGGGAGACGGGAACCTACATTACAACGTGCAGTCTCCAATGCAAATGGACAGCGCCCAGTTTTTAAGAGACTTTGAACAAAAGGTCAACGACGTTGTCCACCGAAATGTATTTGCCCTGGGAGGATCGATCTCTGCGGAACACGGTATAGGATCATTAAAAGTAGATACGCTCCCTTTCTACAAAGATCCTCAAGCTTTAAGCCTCATGCGGCGCATCAAAGAGAGCCTTGACCCCCAACTCACATTGAATCCTGGTCGCGTCATCCGTATGTCAGACCCTTCTCTAGACAGGCCATGAGCTCTAGAGACTGACCGTTTGAGAGCCCTTAAAATACCTCCAAATTTGAATCCCCCAATCTCGGATACCTTTTCACATGAATCCTAGCTCTCACAATTCTTCGCAATACGAAGACTTCATGCGCCATGTCTTCACCCAAGGCGTTCACAAAGACGATCGCACGGGCACAGGGACTCGCAGTGTGTTTGGTTACCAAATGCGCTTCGATTTGAATCAGGGATTCCCGCTTGTCACGACAAAAAAAGTGCACTTGAGGTCTATTATTCAAGAGTTGTTGTGGTTTTTAACTGGGTCTTCAAGTAATCTTTGGCTCAAAGAACGCGGCGTCACCATCTGGGATGAATGGGCCAAGGAGGATGGGGATTTGGGACCGGTTTACGGGGTTCAGTGGCGCAGTTGGCCCACTCCTGAGGGTCAACACATTGACCAAATTGCCGACCTTATGAAGACCCTTAAGAGTAATCCTGATTCCAGGCGAATGATTGTGAGCGCATGGAACGTGGCTGACTTGTCAAAAATGGCACTCATGCCGTGTCATGCATTTTTTCAGTTTTATGTAGCCCCAAGCATTCAAGCTGGGGGCAAGGGTAAGTTAAGTTGTCAGCTCTACCAGCGAAGCGCCGATATTTTCTTGGGCGTGCCGTTCAACATTGCCAGCTATGCATTGCTCACCCATATGATTGCTCAGCAAAGTGACTTGGAGGTGGGTGAGTTCATCTGGACCGGTGGTGACTGTCACATTTACACAAATCATTTTGATCAAGTTCAATTGCAACTCTCAAGAACCCCATACCCTTATCCAATGCTCAATATCAAACGCAGGCCTGAGAGCATTTTTGATTATCAGTATGAAGACTTTGAAGTTATCAATTACCAGTGTCACGATGCCATCAAGGCTCCCGTAGCAGTCTAGCGATTGACTCTACCCATGAAGCGGCACTACTTCCAAGCGTTGAGGCTCACATGTCTTTGAATTTGATCTTTGCCTCGTCCATCAACGGTGTGATTGGACAAAATAATCAACTACCCTGGCATTTGCCCGAGGACTTGGCGCACTTTAAAGCGCTCACTTTGGGTCATGTGGTTCTGATGGGCCGTAAAACTTGGGAGTCCATTCCTCAGCAGTTCAGGCCCCTACCGGGTCGAACCAATTGGGTTTTGAGTCGTCAAGTCGATTGGACAGACTCAGGCGCTCGCAGTTTCACGAGTCTTCAAGAGGCACAACAAACGTTTGAGTTGGAGTACCCGCAAGGTCAATTGTGGGTCATTGGGGGCGCAGAAATTTACAATCAAGCCATAGACCATGCTAGCCGCATCGAGCTCACTTTGGTTGAAAAAACTTGTACGGGAGAGGCTTTAGCACCCAAGATCGACTCAAATTGGGTGACAATGTCCAAAGAGACCCATACCGCCAAGAATGGCTTGGTTTACCACTTTATTTCCTACCAACGACACCCTAAGGAGTGACCATGTCTGATGATGAATTCCACGTTCACGGCCCCCATGACCACGAACTCGAGCACGCCGGCCACGGCGATGGCCATGATTCACACAAGATGACCAACCAAATCGCAATGTTCACAGCGATCATTGCAACCGTGGGCGCGATTTTTGGCTACATGGGTGGAGCAACCCAGGCCAATGCAGGGCTTTATAAAAACAATGCGGCCATCTTGAAAACCGAAGCCTCCAATCAATGGAACTACTACCAAGCCAAGAGTTCCAAACAAAATTTGAGCGAATTGGCCAAGGACATCGCACCACCAACCAAAAAAGACTATTACGACGAAGAAATCAAACGCTACAAGTCAGAAAAAGCTGATATCAAAAAGAATGCTGAAGCGCTTGAGGCCAAAAGTAAGGAGTGGGATGAAAAGTCTGATGAAGAGATGCACGAGCATCACCGTTGGGCCCAGGCCACCACAGCTTTGCAAATCTCTATCGCTTTGGCAGCCATTGCTTTACTGACCCGAAAAAAATGGCTTCAAAAGGGCATGATGGGTATGGGGGCTCTGGGTTTGATATTAGGTGCCGCTGCAGCCTTGCATATCTAAACTCCTACCGGCCATTGTTCCTCCACTTTAAAGCACGATAACTGATCATGAGACTGGCCACTTGGAATGTCAATTCGCTCAATGTTCGTTTAGAGCAAGTGCTGGCCTGGCTCAATAACTCAGAGGTGGGCCAAAGCGTGGACGTCTTGGTGCTGCAAGAGACCAAGATGAGTGATGACATGTTCCCATTCCAAGCTTTCACCAAAGCGGGGTTTGAGTTGTCATTTTTTGGGCAAAAAACCTACAACGGAGTCGCACTCATCTCTCGACACCCGATCTCTAGTGTGATCAAGAACATGCCAACTTTTGAGGATCCGATGGCCCGAGTGATCAGTGCTGAGGTTTTAGGTCTGCGAGTCATTGGCGCCTATTTTCCGAACGGCCAAGATCCTTTGAGCGATAAATTTGTTTACAAAATGAAATGGCTCGATGCCCTTCGCGAATGGCTGATCACACTCAGCACTCAGCCAACCCCTATTGTCTTGATGGGGGACTTCAACATCACTTGGGACGATGCTGATGTGTGGGATCCCGTGGGTCTAAAGGGCACGATCCATTGCACAGACCAAGAACGTGATCACTTCCAAGGTCTCATTGAATTGGGCCTCTTTGATGCCCACCGAAGCCTGCATCCAGAGGGAAAACTTTTTTCTTGGTGGGACTACCGCGAAGGTGGATGGCCGCGCAACAAGGGCTTGAGAATAGACCACATATTACTCAGCACCAGTCTCAAAGATCGGCTCACGGGGTGTGAGATTGATACCGTGCCTCGTGGACATGAACGCCCAAGTGACCATGCCCCTGTTTGGGTGGATTTGAAAGACTGATTTTTATAAAAAAATCGTCATAGCTCAACCGAAAGATCAAGTTAATGATGCTAACTTGATCTCTCAGCTTTAAGCACTGGGATCATAAAAAACCAAGCCAGGAATGGTTTGGGCTGATTCCTCACTCATGTCTGCCCGAAGCTCGATGGTGTTGCGATCTGGATCGCGAAAAAAAACCGACACCTGGCCATCCCCAAACGTGACTGGACCTTGGGAAATGGGAATGCCATGCTCTTTTAGTGTTTTCATAGAGAGCACAATATCTTTAACTCTGAGCGCCACATGTGTGATGCCTGTGTGCTTCACGGGCACATCCATCAAAATATTTTTCCCCCCCAATGTGTCTTGCCCATTAAGGATCAAATTAAGCTCCACGCCCGATCGATTTTTAATGATGGCCACCGCATCAAAATCAGGCTCGTACAAGAGCTCAAAACCCAAGACTTTATAAAACGACAAAGCACGCTCTTTGTCGGTCACTCGAATTCCGATATGATCAATTTGTTCTATGTCAATCATTCGCTAAATCCGCGGGTTGTCTGGGTTGACTCTTGGCGAAACGAGACTCATTCCTCAAGACCAAGTTCTTGAATTTTTCGAGTGATGGTGTTTCGACCAATGCCCAGTTTTTGGGCCGCCTCAATGCGCCGGCCTCTCGTGGTGTTGAGGGCGGTTTGAATAAGCTTGGCCTCGAAGCGTTTACTTAAAACGTCCCAAACATCCCCCAAACCGAGCGCAAGCAAAGCATTTGCTTCTTGCTCCAAGAGTCGCTCCCAAGCTTGAGAGTCAGCAGCATGTGTCACTGCACCCGATGAATGCGTAGCGTCCTGACTGACGGCATGACCCGTTAAAGAAGAGCCTATAGGGCTAGCGCTGACCAGTTTACTAGCCTCTTGTCCGTATCCTCCAAAGGAATGGTCCAAAGACGGGTTCAAAGCCTCTGCAGACAAGGCCACCTCTCCAAACACATTGTCCAAACCATGGCGCTGAAACTCTTTCCCCACAGAGATTGCATCATGCACTTGATCTGAGACGGAATCTTGAGAAACGGATGAACTCAAACTTGTAGCATCAGTAACAAGATTGGACGAAGGAACTAGCGTCGAGTTTGTGCCTTTCAGCGATGCGAAATAGGTCAACACCTCAGGGGGTAAGTCTTTGGGCTCAATCAATTGAGCCGGCGCCATGACACTGAGCCAGTGACAGATATTCTCGAGCTGACGGACGTTTCCAGGAAAATTAAATTGAGTCAATATATTGACCGCAGAGTCTGTGATTCGTTTTGGCTCAACTCCGAGTTGCAACGCACTTTGCTGCAAGAAGTGTCGGGTAAGAACGGGCACATCCTCACTTCTTTCACGCAGAGCGGGTAAGCGCAGTCGGATGACATTCAATCGATGAAACAAATCTTCTCGAAATACGCCAGCTTTAACGCGTTGCTCCAAATCTTGGTGGGTAGCGGCAATCACACGAACATTAGCTTTGATACTAGTGTGACCACCCACACGGTAGAAATTACCGTCACTCAAAATACGCAACAAACGAGTCTGCAAATCAAATGGCATATCACCGATTTCATCGAGGAAAAGGGTACCACCTTCCGCTTGCTCAAATCTTCCGCGACGCATGGTTTGAGCTCCTGTGAAGGCGCCCCTTTCATGGCCAAACAATTCGCTCTCGAGCAAATCTTTTGGAATGGCAGCCGTATTGATCGCCACAAAAGTGCCTTGATGCCGCAAAGAGTGTTTGTGCAATGCTCGCGCCACCAACTCTTTACCAGAACCAGATTCGCCTGTAATCATCACGGTGACATTACTTTGTGACAAACGCCCTATAGCACGAAATACATCTTGCATGGCAGGGGCTTGACCCAGCATTTCAGGAGCTGCCTCAGACACATAGCTCCCCACAACTTCACGTTGACTTTCTTGCAAGGCACGCCGAATGAGCTCCACAGCCTTGGGCACATCAAAGGGCTTGGGTAAATACTCAAATGCACCGCCTTGAAAAGACGAGACGGCACTGTCCAAATCTGAATAGGCTGTCATGATGATGACGGCCATGCTCGGAATTTTGGCCTTGATTTGGGTGAGAAGGTCTAGACCTGAACCACCTGGCATACGGATATCACTGACCAAAACCTGGGGCTGCTCTGCCAAGTCAATCCCCTCCAAGGCAGCAATGACTTCTCGTGGATTGGTGAAGCTACGGGTAGGCAAGCCCTCACGCAAGAGAGCCTTCTCGAGCACAAAGCGGATGGATTGATCATCGTCGACGATCCAAATCGGTTTCATTTTTATTCAATACCTTGGGTGGTCAAACTTTGCTGAAAAAATTTCAATTCAATGTAGGGGGAGCAAAATTTTGAAATCTGTTCTCCCTTTCACACTTTCACATTCAATCAAACCGTGGTGTTGCTGAATGAACGACTGGGCCAAATTCAAACCCAAACCCGAACCTCCATCACGTCCCGAAACCAAAGGAGAAAACAAACGATCCTTGATCGCTTCGGGTACCCCTGGTCCATTGTCTATGACATGCAATTCCAGTGCCAATCGGTGACGTTGATTGCCAAAAGAGACTTGTCTGGCGACCCGGGATTTAAAAATGATCACCGCATCACCTTGCTCGATGCGTTCTGCCAGCGCTTGGGCAGCGTTGTGAGCAATATTGAGTATGGCCTGAATGATTTGCTCCAAATCACCACGAAAGTTCGGCAACGATGTATCGTAGTCACGCTGCACTTTAAGTCCCCTGGGGAACTCCGCCAATATCAGGGCACGCACACGCTCGAATACTTCGTGAATATTGACATCCGAGACCACATGAGGGCGACGGTGGGGTGCGAGCAATCGGTCCACCAGGGTTTGCAGTCTGTCAGCTTCACGGATGATGACTTGGGTAAATTCAATTAAATCCTTGGACTCAATCTCCATTTGAAGCAATTGGGCCGCGCCACGAATCCCACCCAAGGGATTCTTGATCTCGTGGGCTAAATTTCGAATGAGCTCTTTGTTCGCTTGCGCTTGATCCAGAATTCGATCCTCTCTCTCCTTTCTCGCTTGTTGCTCTAGTGGCAAAAGCTCAAACAAAATCTGTCCTTGAACATCTGAGGGAGAGACAACCACATGCACAGGCATTGAATCACCCACTGTCTTTTTAAGATGGGCATCAAACCGCAACACTGAGGCGTGTTCTTCGTTGGCATTATCGATGGCCAAGACAATTTTTTGTGGCTCCGAGAACAAGCTCTCCAGCTTTTGGCCATCGATCGATCGTCGGGGTAGACCCAAGATTTCCTGCGTTGCTGAGTTGGCAAATAACACTATCCCATCTTTGTCCACGATCAACAACAAAGTGGCGAGCCAATGAAAGGAGTCAAGCGAAAGAACGCTGTTGGTAGGCGGCTTTACGGCAGGGGTTCTAGAGAGATTGGCAGGCATGACGTATGAACTCCTTCAGACTACATCGCTTCATGCAGCAAGATCTAAACCGACAGCAAAACTTGGGCTTGAGGTCTTGTGGTCCTTACAGTCATAGGCATGAAACTGATAACTAGATTCTCAAAAAAAAAGGGACGGTCTTTGCTACCGCCCCTTTTGTTCAGGTTCCTGAAAGAACCTTACGCATTACAGTGAGTAATACATGTCATATTCAATAGGATGGGTCGCTTGACGGAAACGAGTAACCTCACCCATTTTGAGTTCGATGTATGCGTCAATCATGCTATCCGTGAATACGCCACCTTTGGTCAAGAATGCACGGTCTTTGTCCAAGTACTCCAAGGCTTGATCAAGGCTATGGCAAACTGTAGGCACCAACGCATCCTCTTCAGGAGACAAATGGTACAAGTCTTTTGTAGCCGCTTCACCGGGGTGAATCTTGTTCTCAATACCATCAAGTCCAGCCATCATGAGTGCGGAGAAGCACAAATAGGGGTTGGCCATGGGATCAGGGAAACGCGCTTCAATGCGACGACCTTTTTCGCTAGCGACAAAAGGAATACGGATGGATGCAGAGCGATTGCGGCTTGAGTAAGCCAATTTGACTGGCGCCTCAAATCCAGGGACCAAACGCTTGTAACTGTTGGTTGTGGGGTTGGTAATGGCATTCAATGCTCTTGCGTGCTTGATCACTCCACCGATGTAGTACAAAGCTGTGTCGCTCAAACCTGCATAGCCAGACCCGGCGAAAAGATTTTTTCCACCTTTCCAAATGGACTGGTGAACGTGCATGCCAGAACCATTGTCGCCCACGAGAGGCTTGGGCATGAACGTAGCTGTTTTACCATAAGCATGAGCCACATTCCAAACGACATATTTGAGCTTTTGAGTCCAATCGGCTCTCTCAACCAAGGTTGAGAATTTGGTACCGATTTCGTTTTGACCTGCGCCTGCCACTTCGTGGTGGAAGACCTCAACGGGGATGCCCATTTCTTCAAGCAAAGCGGACATTTCTGCACGCATATCTTGCATGCTATCAACTGGAGGAACAGGGAAGTAGCCTCCCTTGACTGTAGGACGATGGCCTTTATTGCCGCCTTCCATCACCTTGGATGAATTCCAAGGGGCTTCGTATTCATCAATGTGAAAGAATGCACCTGACATGTCGTTGCCCCAACGCACATCGTCAAAAATAAAGAATTCTGGCTCAGGTCCGAAATAAGCGGCGTCGCCCATTCCAGATGACTTTAGGTAAGCCTCGGCGCGCTTGGCAATCGAACGTGGATCACGGTCATAAGCCTTGCCATCGCCTGGCTCCAACACGTCACAAGACAAGACCAAAGTGGCCTCTTGGAAAAAGGGATCCACAAAGGCGGTGTTGGCATCAGGCATGAGCAACATGTCAGAAGCTTCAATACCTTTCCATCCAGCAATGGAGGAGCCATCAAAGGCGTGGCCATCGGTAAATTTGCCTTCATCAAAAGCAGAAATTGGCACTGTCACGTGCTGTTCTTTTCCTCGGGTATCGGTGAAGCGGAAATCAACAAATTTGATTTCATCGTCTTTCACTTGCTTCATCACGTCAGCGACGGTCTTTGCCATCAGAGTTCTCCTGAATTACGGTTGGGATTGGTTAAAGGTCTTGGTAAGACGAGCAGATTTTGTGCCATCTTCATCTCACCTCAGTCCGACCTCGATCATACAAAACAAATCGATCCAAATTGGCAATAAGCCTCATCAAGAGGCATAAAAACACGATTAGAAAAGAAGTGATCAATCATGAACCTTTAATTTGCACCATTATAGTGCAAATTAAAGGTTCATTCGTGGGTGTAAATTCTCTTAACGCACCAATTCTGGGCCAATAGGCGCACCAAATTCGTGCAGCTTCTTGATCATGGAATCATAGGCTGGAACAGCCAACTCGGGTCGACCTTTCACGCCCAACTCAATGTGGCGCCCATATTCAGGATGGTCCACACTGGGGAGGCTGAAAACTTTTACACCTTCAAACGTTTTTTCAAGCTCAATCATGATCGGTGTCAATGCCGCCTCCATCGCCCCAAAGACGATGACGGACTTTTCAACCCAAGCACTGAGATCAAACCACTGAGAGCAATAAGTCTCCAACACCCACTCCATCATGGGCCAAGCCATGACTGGAAAGCCAGGCACAAAATAGACCCGCGCCCAAGGATGCTCTGCCACAACAGCGGGGTCGTTACTCGAACATTGAAAACCAGCGATATTGTTATAAGGATTGGGGATGATGTCTGCGCCCACAGGGAACATACCCATGTTTAAACGGTGAATATGGTTGGGGTGATCAGGCTCATAGGGCTGTCCACTCTCCAGCGCTTGGTCTTGGATGCGCTTTCTGATAAAGGCCTCTGCTTGCGGGTTCATACTCAGCTCTAAACCAAGAGCCTTTGCAGCGCATTGTCGAGTGTGATCATCGGGAGTGGCTCCAATGCCACCACATGAAAACACGATATCGCCGCTTTGAAAAGCTGCACTCAAGGTCTGTGTGATTCGTTGGGGGTCATCCCCGACGTAATGAGCATAAGACAAGCTCAAACCGCGCTTGGCCAAAAGCTCAATGAGCTTGGGCATGTGTTTGTCAGCGCGCTTGCCAGAGAGAATTTCATCTCCGACAATGATGAGTCCAAAATTGGGCTTTGGGGTTTGGGACATGATTGAAACCGATCATTCAATGAAAACAATGCAGTTTAAATCATTGTGAATACATTGAGTAAACACGTGGGCTCTGAGAATACATCTAAGAACAAATTTGAAGAACAAAAGTTCTCTCTAACCCAATGAAGGGCGCAATGGGTCCCAAGAGACAACTCAAATGGCCACCAGTTGACGGATGCCCTTGGACTCCATTTCACTCCCAGGCCCATGGGCAACCACCTCACCTCGTTCCATGACGCAGTATTGGTCAGCTAACTCTTGAGCAAAATCATAGTACTGCTCACAAAGCAAAATCGCCATGTCACCGCGCTGGGCCAACATTTTGATGACTCGGCCAATGTCTTTGATGATGCTTGGCTGTATTCCCTCGGTAGGCTCGTCCAACACCAATAGTTTGGGCTTGGCTGCCAACGCACGTGCAATGGCCAGTTGTTGCTGTTGTCCGCCCGACAAGTCGCCTCCGCGACGATTTTGCATTTGTGCCAAAACAGGAAACAACTCATAAAGCTCTTCAGGCACTTTGGTGCTTGCAGATTGAGTGGCCAAACCCATTTGTAAATTTTCCAGAACAGTCAGCCGACCAAAGATCTCTCGTCCTTGGGGAACATAACCTATACCCGCACGTGCACGCTGGTATGGCGTCATGTGATGGATGGGTTTACCCTCTAATAAGATCTCGCCCGAGCGAATCGGGACAACGCCCATCAAAGACTTCAGCAAGGTGGTTTTGCCCACACCGTTGCGACCCAACAAAACCGTGACTTGTCCCAACTGCGCTTGCAAAGAGACCGAACGCAAAATGTGTGAACCACCGTAAAATTGGTTGACTTCTTTTAAAGTTAATAACATTCAACGCCCCAAATAAACTTCAATCACCCGCTCGTCGTTTTGAACTTGTTGCAAGGTACCTTGCGCTAAGACAGAGCCCTCACTCAGTACAGTGACGATTTCTGAGATAGCTGCAATAAAGCTCATATCGTGCTCGACCACCATCAAAGAATGCTTTCCCTTCAAACTAAGAAAGAGCTCAGCCGTTCTCTCTGTCTCATGATCCGTCATTCCTGCCACAGGCTCATCGAGCAACAACAAAGCGGGGTCTTGCATCAACAGCATCCCAATCTCTAGCCACTGCTTTTGACCATGGCT
This sequence comes from Limnohabitans sp., assembly GCA_036821105.1. GTDB lineage: Bacteria > Pseudomonadota > Gammaproteobacteria > Burkholderiales > Burkholderiaceae_C > Limnohabitans. Next base: position 29,176 of record DAISKH010000001.1, on the reverse strand, counting down.
TAAATAACCTGCTTCATGGTAGACCTCAGAGCTCAGATGAATTGTCTCTAGTACCTCCGCTAACCGATCTGAGTACGCAGAATCGAGCTTGAAGAACAGTGAAGCTGCTACTCCTTTTCCATCGCGAGTTTTGAGTGCCAACTCTAAATTCTCAAAGACATTGAGATGCTCGAAAACAGTCGGTTTTTGAAACTTACGACCTACCCCCAATTGAGCAATCTCAGGCTCTGTGTGCTTGAGTAAATCAATGGTACTTCCCAAGAACACCTGGCCTGAGTCGGGTTTAGTTTTACCTGTGATGATATCCATCATGGTGGTCTTTCCGGCACCGTTGGGACCAATCACACAACGCAACTCGCCAGGGGCGATATCAATGTTCAAATTGTTAATGGCTTTGAATCCATCGAAACTTACATTGACGTCTTCCAAATACAAAATTCGCCCGTGAGTGATATCAATTTCGTTTTGTCGCTTCAACCTGGAGTAACTCGCACTGCGCCCGCCCGAGTCGGTGTCACCCAATTGAGTCTTGGTCAGATGCTCCTCAATACGTTTGGAGCCCAGGTCCATCAAATCTGGCGTCATGAACTTGCTCCTTCTTTCTTGAACATTTTTTGAATAAAACCCACCACTCCCAAGGGTAAAAACAAAGTCACCAAAATAAATAATGCACCTAAAAAGTAAAGCCATATTGAGGGCGCTGTGACGGTGAGCCAACTCTTTGCCAAGTTGACCAAAAATGCCCCAACAATTGGACCAATCAAAGTCCCTCGCCCTCCAACGGCTGCCCAAATTGCAATCTCAATCGATTGAGCTGGACTCATTTCACTAGGATTGATGATGCCAACTTGAGGAACATATAAGGCACCTGCCACTGCGCACATGACAGCTGAGAGGGTCCAGATTGATAACTTATAAGGCAAAGGCGAATAGCCAGAGAACATCACCCGACTCTCAGCGTCTCGAATAGCCATAAGGACTCGGCCCATTTTGCTTGACATGATCCATTTGGCCAACAAATAAAAGCCCATCAAAAAGACTGCTGACAAAACAAACAAAATAATTCGCATCTCTTGTGTCGCTATAGGATGACCCAAAATACGTTTAAAGTCCGTAAAACCGTTATTGCCACCAAATCCGGTCTCATTTCGGAAAAATAGCAACATGCAGGCATAAGTCATTGCTTGAGTAATGATGGAGAAATAAACTCCTTTGATGCGGGAGCGAAATGCAAAATACCCAAAAACCCAAGCAATCAAGGCTGGTACGATCAAAATAATCAGCACGGTTGCGATGAAACTGTCACTCAAAGCCCAATGCCAAGGTAAAGATTTCCAATCCAAAAAAACCATGAAGTCAGGCAAGTCTGACTTGTAATTGCCATCGCGTCCAATTTGACGCATCAAATACATACCCATCGCATATCCACCGAGCGCGAAAAATAAGCCGTGCCCAAGCGACAAAATCCCACTGAATCCCCAGATCAAATCCATCGCTAAAGCACAAATGGCGTAACACATGATTTTGCCAACCAAGGCAATGGCAAAGTCACTGACATGGAAAAAACTATCCGCAGAAACCACAATATTGAGCAAAGGAATTCCAATGCACACCAAGACTGCGAGGATTGCAAAAACACTCCAACCCCAAGGCGTGAGCAAGCTCTTGGGCTGAGTTAAAAAGGTGGATTGATGGGTCATGACTTGATATCGAGCAAATTAAGAAAAGAAAGGAAATAGTGCGAACTCAAGAGTAAAAGCGTTGGCTTTTAAGTTTCAGCAGATCGCCCCTTCATTGCAAAGAGTCCTTGTGGTCTTTTTTGAATAAAGAAAATAATGAACACCAAAACAGCAATCTTTGCAAGCACTGCCCCAGCTACACCTTCGAGCAGTTTATTGATGACTCCAAGTCCAATGGCGGCATAAACGCTACCCAGTAACTGCCCCACTCCCCCCAAAACCACCACCATAAAGGAGTCCACGATATAGCTTTGACCCAGATCAGGTCCCACATTTCCGATTTGACTCAATGCACAACCCGCAAGCCCAGCAATGCCCGAGCCCAAGGCAAATGCATAGGTATCGATTCGAGCGGTGTTGACTCCCATGCAAGCAGCCATTGGACGATTTTGAGTAACTCCTCGCACAAACAAACCCAAACGAGTCCGACCAATGAGTAAGCTCATGCCCAAAAGCACCAATCCTGCAAACACAATGATCAGCATCCGGTTCCAAGGCAAAATCAGATTGGACAGAACTTCAATACCTCCACTCATCCATACTGGATTTTCAACACCAACGTTTTGAGCGCCAAATAAGGAACGGACCAATTGCATGAGCATCAAACTGATCCCCCATGTGGCCAGCAAGGTTTCTAGAGGACGTCCGTACAAATACTTGAGAACAAGACGCTCAATGATTGCCCCCACTAAGGCAGAGGTGAGAAACGAAACCGGTATTGCAACAAATAAATAGGCATCGAACCACTGCGGATAATGCGCTCTAAAAAACACTTGAACAACATAAGTCGCATAAGCCCCCACCATCATGAGCTCACCATGCGCCATATTGATCACACCCATCAAACCGTATGTGATGGCAAGACCTAATGCCACCAAAAGCAAAATTGATCCCAAGCTCAAACCGGTAAAAAGAATCCCCAGCTTTTCTCCCCAGGCCAAAGCAGACTGAATTTCTTGTAGTGATTTTTTGATTTGAGCCTTAATCTCCGCATTACTTTCTTGCCCAAAACGATCATTAAGAATTCGCTGCGTATCTGGTGTTTTACTGCCTGCCAATATTTTGGCTGACGCCAGTCTCAACGAATCATCAGTACTGTTAATTTCGATCGCAGCCTTTGCAAATTGCAACTGTAGTCTCAATGCCTCAACTTGTTCGACTTTAAGTGCTTTATCAAGCATAGACAACTTGTCTGCATCAGGCTCTTTGAGCATTGATTTAATGGCCTTCAAACGCACTGCTTGATCAGGACTGAACAAGCTCAAACTGGCCAAAGCTGCATCAAACTCACCACGCATGCGGTTGTTACTCACCACATCCTCAGCGTTGGCTGGCATCTCAAGGGCATCCCCCGTCACGGGGTCTATGGCTTTATCTCCTTGAATAATGAAAACTTGGTGATCTGAAATCTTAACGCTGTCGTCTGAGAGAGCCTTAATAAGCTCAATCGCCTTGGGGTCAACGTGTTCAGTGATTTGCGCCAACACCTTTAGTCGGTCATCCGTTTCTCCGCTGGATAAGGCATAGGCCTCTTGCGGCGTGAGGGCATGCCCCACGAGTGGGAGCAACAATGACAAGGCCAAAAAGACAGGGGTAAAAAAACGTTTCATCTCAAGCCAATGTATCTGAATGAATCAATTCCACACGATTGTCAGGATCAATATCCTGGGTGACTCTAACACTTTATCAAAAGTAAGGGCGCCCAAAGCGCCCTTACTCACTTAGGATTGAACCAATCGATTACTTCTTTTCTGGCTCATCAGGCTTCTTATCGTTGCCTTCAATGTAAGGACTCCATGGCTTAGCTTTGACTGGACCAGGAGTTTTCCAAACCACATTGAACTGACCGTCTGCCTTCACCTCACCAATGAACACTGATTTGTGCAAATGGTGGTTCTTAGGATCCATCATGGAAGTGATACCACTTGGAGCCTTGAAGGTTTGTCCAGCCATGGCAGCGATAACTTTATCTACGTCAGTAGACTTCGCTTTTTCAACGGCTTGCTTCCACATATTGATACCAATGTAACTCGCCTCCATTGGGTCATTGGTCAATGGCTTGTCTTTGTGGCCAGGAATTCCCTTGGCTTTTGCATAAGCAGACCACTTTTTAATGAACTCGTCATTTGTTGGGTTCTTGATGCTCATGAAATAGTTCCATGCAGCCAAATGTCCAACCAATGGTTTGGCATCTACACCACGCAACTCTTCCTCGCCCACGGAGAACGCAACAACAGGAACATCCTTGGCTTTTAAGCCTGCATTGCCCAACTCTTTGTAGAAGGGAACATTGGAGTCACCGTTGATGGTAGAGACAACAGCAGTCTTACCACCTGTGGAAAATTTCTTGATATCAGCCACGATGGTCTGATAGTCTGAGTGACCAAATGGGGTGTACTTCTCATCAATATCATCATCTTTGACACCCTTGCTGTGCAAATATGCGCGCAAAATTTTATTCGTTGTCCTGGGGTAGACATAGTCTGTACCCAACAAAACCCAACGTTTAGCACCACCGCCCTCTTTGCTCATTAAATAGTCAACAGCAGGAATAGCTTGCTGGTTAGGAGCTGCACCTGTGTAGAACACATTTTTAGACAACTCTTCACCCTCGTATTGAACGGGGTAGAACAACAAACCATTGAGCTCCTCAACCACTGGCAAGACAGATTTACGGCTTACAGACGTCCAACACCCAAAAATCACAGCAACTTTATCTTGAGTCAACAACTGCTTTGTTTTCTCAGCAAACAAAGGCCAATTGGAGGCAGGATCGACCACCACTGGCTCGAGCTTCTTGCCCAAAACACCACCCTTGGCATTGATCTCGTCAATCGCCATCAAAATGGTATCTTTCAATACAGACTCAGAAATGGCCATGGTTCCAGACAAAGAATGCAACACACCAACTTTGATGGTGTCCGCGGCAAAGGTCATTGTTGACCAAGCCAAGCTACCAGCAGTCACTGCTGCAGCTGCCGCGAGAGCAGTGAGACGACGACGATTAATCATTAAATTACTCCAATGTGGTTGAGAACAAAAATCTGTAGGCCAAAAATCAATTCAATTTCTAACCTGACAAACCACTAAGGCAAAGCCCGTGCCATAAAATAAAGACAAAATCCGATCAAAAAGTATTCTTAGCTAAGGTCCACGCACCAATTCATCGCCTTTAAATCTATTAATTTGCACCACAATAGTGCATTCAATGTTGTGCGCACCCTCGATGTGCGCACTTTTTAATTGCATCCACTGAATGCGAAGAACATCCGTGTTAAAAAGGATTTAACATCTGGAAGTTAATTGGCATGCATGTTGCGCAAACTTTTTAAATTATTGATGCAGAGTGGATTATTCGCATGGAACTCACCCCAAGAGAAAAAGACAAGTTGTTGATTTTTACGGCAGCACTACTTGCTGAAAGGCGCAAAGCCAGAGGTCTAAAACTTAATTACCCTGAGTCAATTGCGTTAATAAGCGCATTTGTGATGGAAGGGGCGAGAGACGGCAAAACCGTTGCTGAACTCATGAGTTCAGCCAGGGGGGTGCTAACTCGTGACGAGGTGATGGACGGTATTGCGGAGATGATCCCAGATATTCAAGTTGAAGCCACTTTTCCAGACGGCACCAAACTCGTCACCGTTCATCAACCCATCGTTTAGTCATCCCAATTTCGAAATCAATCGAGGTCTTTATGATTCCTGGAGAACTTCTCATTGATGCTGGCGAGCATCCCATCAACCCCGAGCGCAAAAGCATCACTATGGTTGTTCACAACACCTCCGATCGCCCTATTCAAGTGGGTTCACACTATCACTTTGCGGAGACCAATGCTGCATTGAGCTTTGATCGTGTTGCCTCAGAGGGTATGCGTCTAAATATCGCCTCGGGGACTGCTGTTCGTTTTGAACCTGGACAGCAAAGAACGGTAGAGTTGGTTGATTTCAGTGGTGGACGTGAAATCTACGGCTTTCGTGGACTTGTACAAGGAGCACTTTAATGGCGAGTATAGAGAAAAGAGCCTATGCCGAAATGTACGGCCCCACTGTAGGAGATCGAGTCCGCTTAGCTGACACTGATCTCATCATCGAAGTTGAAAAGGATTACACCCTTTTGGCGGGAGGCTATGGAGAGGAGGTGAAATTTGGAGGTGGCAAAACCATCCGTGACGGCATGGCGCAGTCACAAAGAACGAGAGATGGCGTTTTGAATGTTGGGCCCCAATCTGGAGGTGCCGTCGATACGGTGATGACCAACGCATTGATTGTGGACCATTGGGGCATTGTAAAAGCTGATATTGGTCTAAAAAATGGACGCATTGCCGCAATCGGCAAAGCTGGAAACCCAGACACCCAACCTGGTGTTGACATTGTCATCGGCCCAGGAACAGAAATTATCAGCTGTGAAGGAATGATTGTTACTGCTGGAGCCATTGATACACACATTCATTTCATCTCCCCCCAGCAAATTGAAGAAGCACTGGCCAGCGGTGTCACTACCATGATTGGTGGTGGAACCGGGCCTGCCACAGGCACCTTTGCAACGACTTGTACTCCAGGTGCATGGCATTTAGAGCGAATGCTTCAGGCGGCAGAAGCGTTTCCAATGAATTTAGGATTTCTTGGCAAAGGAAACGCTTCACTACCAGATGCACTGCATGAACAAATCAATGCAGGTGCGATCGGCCTAAAACTCCACGAAGATTGGGGCACCACACCTGCCGCCATTGACAACTGCCTGAGTGTTGCAGAGCTCACAGACACCCAGGTGGCCATCCATACTGACACGCTCAATGAGTCTGGCTTTGTTGAGGACTCTATTGCGGCCTTCAAAGGTCGCACGATCCACTCCTTTCACACCGAAGGTGCTGGTGGAGGACACGCACCAGACATTATGAAAGTAGTGGGCGAAAGCAACGTACTCCCTTCTTCAACAAACCCCACCAGACCTTACACCATCAATACCTTGGATGAGCATGTGGATATGTTGATGGTCTGCCATCACTTGGATCCGGCTATTGCAGAGGATTTAGCGTTTGCAGAGAGCCGAATAAGAAAGGAAACAATCGCTGCTGAAGATATATTGCATGATCTGGGCGCCATTAGCATGTTCAGCTCCGATAGCCAAGCCATGGGACGAGTGGGTGAGGTGATTTTGCGTTGCTGGCAAACGGCCCACAAAATGAAATTGCAACGGGGCCCCCTACCAGATGACAACAGCAGACACGACAATGCGCGAGTTAAGCGATATATCTCCAAATTGGCAATCAATCCAGCAATCACCCATGGCATTAGCCATGAAGTAGGAAGCATTGAAGTAGGAAAGTGGGCTGATTTAGTCATCTGGAGGCCCGCATTTTTTGGAGTCAAGCCTTCGACCATCATCAAAGGTGGGTCAATTGCAATGGCTGCAATGGGAGACCCCAATGCATCGATCCCTACACCTCAGCCGGTCCATTACCGACCGATGTTCGGCTCATTTGGTCGCTCGCTGTCAAAGAGTTCATTAACATTTGTATCGCAAGCGGCATTAGGGCTTGGGATCGATTCTAAATTTGGGTTGCAAAAACAGTTGGCTATCGTCAAAAACATTCGTCAAGTTAGTAAGCGTGACATGGTTCACAACCACTACTTGCCAAAAATGGAAATCAATCCCCAATCCTACGAAGTGAGAGCTGATGGTATTTTGTTGACCTGTGAACCCGCTGCATCTCTACCTCTCACGCAGCGTTACTTTTTGTTTTAAAAGAAACTTAAAGTTTCACATCCAAATAGGGATCAATTTTGGCAACTAAAGTTTTTCACAAACATCTCCCAGGGGGGCAAGGACTTGCAGCGACCTTGATTAATAGGGCTCCATTCGCGAGCCTTGAATGGGAGCAGAGGCAAAAAAGTCGTCTCCACGCCATTGACTCACAGGGCAATGAAGTCGCGATTTTTATTGAACGAGGTAAGGTATTGCGTGCAAAAGATATATTGGTGGGTGAAGACGGATCCTTTCTACGAATTGAATCTGCCCCGCAAGCACTTTTAAAAATTTCTGCCTGTCCGATTCACTCAGCCGCGCATGACCTCATGCGAGCGGCATATCACTTGGGCAATAGACACATCCCTATCGAAGTCCAAGCGAAATGCCTGCATATTGAACCCGACCACGTTCTTGAACAAATGATACTAAAGATGGGGCTCATTGTTGAGCATGTTCATTGCGCCTTTGAACCAGAGAGCGGTGCCTATGGTGAGCACAACTCAGGACACGCAAATGGCCATAAACATGAAGTGACCCATCCGCATCATGAAAATGAGTCACACGATCATGACAATCATGATCATGGAATTCACCATTCACACCATCATCACAATTGACATCTTTAAAACTGAAGTATTCAAGCCAACGATGAAAACTCATTCTCTGAGTACAACTGCATTGATGAGACTCATGTGGTTAGGCTCCCCAACTCTTCCCGTGGGCGGTTTTTCGTACTCTGAGGGCTTAGAGATCGCTGTTGAACAAGAGTTGGTCAAAGATGAGGCTTCAGCACTAATATGGTTAACCGATCATATGCACCTGAATCAATCGAGAGGAGATTGGTCTCTTGTTGCTCAAACGACTGAAATTTGGAAAAACTTTGACCCCAAAGAGATATCTGTTCAAAATAAACTCATGGAACTCAACAATTGGGTCATCATGACACGCGAGAGTTCAGAGTTTAGACTTCAGTCCTTTCAAATGGGTAAATCATTACTCAATTGGCTCAATGCCAATGAAGAAATTCAAGACCCGAAAGTCATATTTTGCAACGAAATTTCAAATCCAACTTGGCCAGTCGTCTACGCCTTGGCTCTAGCCTTAAGCCAAACAGATTTAAATTTAGGATTGACATCACATGCATTCGGTTGGGCAGAGAATATGGTTCAAACTGCAATGAAAGTCATTCCATTGGGCCAATTGTCTGGTCAAAGACTTCTCAAAGCTCTCATGGATGAAATACCAAAGGCTGTAGAGTTTGCAATAAAACAGACAGATGTCAACCGACAAGTCTTCACCCCTCGCCTCGCTATTTTGAGCGCAAAACACGAAGAGCAATATTCCAGACTTTTTAGATCATGAACAAACTCCATCACATTAAAAATAGAACAAAACCTCTTCCACCACTCAGAATCGGCATCGGTGGACCCGTTGGATCAGGGAAAACAACACTTCTTGAGATGCTTTGCAAGAGCATGCGCGAGAGATTTGATCTGGTTGCGATAACCAACGATATTTACACAAAGGAGGACCAACGCCTACTGACTGTTAGTGGAGCCTTGGATGCGCAAAGAATATTAGGAGTTGAAACGGGTGGATGCCCACATACCGCAATTCGAGAGGATGCCTCCATCAACTTGGAGGCTATTGACCGAATGCTAGAGAATTTCCCCAACGCAGACATCGTCTTTATAGAGAGCGGTGGTGATAATTTGGCAGCGACATTTAGTCCTGAGCTTAGTGACTTGACGCTATATGTTATAGATGTAGCTGCAGGAGAAAAAATACCCAGAAAAGGTGGTCCTGGTATCACAAAAAGTGATTTGCTAGTGATTAATAAAACTGACTTGGCTCCACATGTTGGCGCAAACTTAGAGATCATGCGTGAGGATGCGCACCGGATGCGAAATCATTTAAAGGGACTAAAGCCATTCATTTTTACGAATCTAAAAACACTGGATGGTCTCCAGGAGGTCATCTCCTTTATAGAAACTGAAGGGCTTTTGAATTTATCGTCAATTAGCTCTGGAGTATAAATTACTGAAATTTAAATATTTTTTGTAACAGAACTGATTCTTGAAACAAGTCCACTGTCGCGATCTGTTTTTTTAGCAATTGCCATATCAATCAAACCGTTTTGTGCTTGAAAAATAGTAAGGTAAGTTTTGGCTCGGGTAATACCTGTATAGAGTAACTCCCTATTTAAGGCTTGATCCATATTTTTGGGGAGAACAAGAAGCGCATGATCAAATTCAGACCCCTGTGATTTATGAATGCTCATTGCGTAAGCTGTTTGAACAGCATCAAGCCTATTGAGGGCTACACTTTGCAACCCATCACCAGCCAAGAAATAAACCTTCAATCGATTCGTTACCTCATCGCCATCTAGTGAAGGCAAAACAAGTCCGACATCACCGTTGGATAGTTCAAGTTCTGGTTGATTACGTGTAAGCATAATGGCTTTACCAACATACCAAGTACTTGCATCTTGTATATAACCCAGTGATTTAAAACCTTGCTCCATAAAGTCATTGAGAGCATCGACTCCCAATGGACCTTCATTTACGGCACACAAAATTCTTATTCCATCAAATGTTTTTAATATGTTAATAATGCAGTTGGTCTGTTCCTCAAGGAACTGTTGAGAATTTTTTCTTTGAATGAAAATATTACTCACCGAATCAAAAGCCGATGGAGCTTTAGAATATTGGCGTAGCAAACCATCCTTAAACGCTTGACGAATCAAGTCCCAATACTGCTGATAATGGGATGTTAAATTTGATTCAGCGGACGATTGACTTGGGTTGATTGATCGACCATTCATCGCCACCGAAAAAATAGCTTGAGGATCCTCAGTAGTTTTAATGAAGATACTTGCACTGGCATCGATCCTAATGACTTGCCATGCATCAACGGATGCGCCTTCATTGACGAAGGTAGCGAATTGACCTATGGGACCACCGAAACGGTGACTTCTCTGAAGTTTAACAATGTGATCACGAATCACATTAGAACTAAACGCGAGGTCGTTTCCATCAAGAGAATTAGGGTGTGCTGAAGTCATCAATGAGGATGCCACGCGCTGCAAAAATTCCTTAACGTCTTGACCATAAATAGGAAATTCATTGATTCCATCGATTGTTTGTAAAAGCTCAAAGGGTTGAGATTTGCATAATTCACCAAAAACCGATCCGGCCTCAACTGAAGACAACTGATTCTTGTCCCCCAACAAAATCAACTGAGTGTTGGGTTGAAGAGCACGTAGCAAAGCAGACATCATTTCAATACTGATCATTGATGACTCGTCTACGATTAACACATCCAAATCCAATGGGTTGCCGGAGTGATGGCGATATGTTCTAGAGCCTCTTCGTGCACCCAATAAAGAATGTAGAGTTTTAGCCACACCTATATTTAGTAACTTTTCTGAAAACTTCTCCAAAGTATGCAACTTATCACTCAACTCTTGCAAAGAGTTTTGTATTGATCTGTACAAACGCGAAGCAGCTTTACCAGTTGGAGCAACGAGTGCAATTTTCAACTTTTGAACGTCATCATTCAAAGCCAAAATCAAAGCAATGAGTCTTGAGACGGTATAGGTCTTGCCAGTTCCAGGACCGCCAGTAATCAATGTAAAAGAAGATCGGAGTGCAAGAGCACAAGCAATTTTTTGCCAATCCAATTCAGGATATTTCAAATCCGAAAAAGACTTGGGAAACAATAAATCCAAAAGTTCAGCCGCCTTCAGTTCGTCGACCGGGAGTAATTTTCTACATTTATCCACAACCGCATTAGCTATTAAAGTCTCACTTTGATAGTGTCGGCGAAAATACAAAAGCAGCTTATTTTGATTACGACAAAGAACTAATGGTTGCCCTTGATCAGTCTGCTCGGTTACACAAACTACACTCTCAACCCCTTCCAAAGCTTCAAAACGAATCAATGGACTCTTTAAGAGTTCGAGTTGGAAGTCATCCTTGGTTCTGGGTAACAACAGTGCAATTTCGGAGACAGAATCCGAACTGTTTGATATTCCCAAAAAGCTTAGACCCTGATGAGTCAACTGATCTATTGACAGACAAGTGTGGCCCAAAGATTCAGAGTACGATAGCAAAGCTGACGTTAAAAGAAATGCAGCTGTAGCAGTTTCTGGACTCAAGGAATAAAAAAATAACGCCAAAGAATAGTCAATCTCACGCAATATACCCAATTGAGTAGCCTGACTAAGAACGCTTAAGACTTTTGTGGAGTCGTTCCTAGTCGATTGAGGTATCACTGGCGTAAAGTCGAAGGACTCTTGCACAAAGCGTGAATCAGTCATGGGAAATCACCGCATCATTACTTTGTAAATTTGCATTTATGTTTTGTGAACTTGATAATCCAGAAACAATGCAATCAAGAGATTCAATCATATCTTTTGTGCAAGGTATTAAGCAAATCCCCTGTCCAGGTGAATCGACGCCACGAAGATACCAAATAATTGCACCGCCAAGTCGCTCTTGAACGCTATAGTTCGGCCCCAGCCTAGACTTAAGAAATCGATGCAGTGCAACCATGTAAATAGCCATTTGCAAGTCATATCTGTGCTTCACCACATCACAATCAATATTATCCTTTGAATATGAATCGTCCTCAATACCCAGGTAATTTGACTTGTAATCCATCAGCCAAAATTTTCCCTCATGCTCAAAGAGCAGGTCTGAAAACCCCATCATGAGTCCATGCCAATTATGTGGTGTGAGTTGCGGACGCTCTAAATGAGGGAAGAGGTGAGATCTGCAAAGTTGATCAACACGCTGTGCTTGAAAGTATTCAACCGATAGCCAAAATTCCATTTCGCACAAATGGTTTGTCAACTGTTTAAGACTAATCCCTAATGGCAAAATAATAGTATCGACAATGGAATTAAACCAAGCAGAGAAAGCCTCAACGTACTCATCATTGAATTCACTGCCCTCTTTCAATGATGATGATCCGAAAGTTACCGTCCTTGAAGGCGCCAGCACAAGGGGTAAAGACATTTCTATTTTTTGGGTCAATTTTAACTGCATGGTATCAGTACCAAACGCCTGCAGACCCTCTTGAATTAGCCACTGTAATGTGTTGTGAATGAAAGTTCCCATTCTCATTCCACCAGGTAACTTTCGCCATGACGGAAGAGTTTTTATTTGTTCATTTTGCCGTTCTATGACGAGAGGTTTATGGCTTACATCTGCCATTCGTTTGACATCATCCCCATAGTGATTGACGTCATCCTCCCATGCCTGAAATTCATCATGATTAGCAATATCATCCACTATCGCAGTCAAAGCAAGCTTAGTCGATTCTGCACTTCGAAGCAAAGAGGTAAAACTTTGAATTTTAAAATCTCGCTCAAAATTACTTGAATAGTGAACTGGTGGTCTTAAGGCAGACGCACTCGATTTCACTTGCATAATATTGAATGACTCGAATTCATCTACAGAATTAACCGCAAAAAGCGAATCGCGAGTTCCGTTCTCAACCGATTGATGTTCATCAAAAGATCCTTGCAGAAATAGGTACTCTTCGAATCGACTGTCACTCACGTCTTGAAAAAAATAATTGATTTTATTTTTCCATTCAATGGGTTCCAATTGCGTCGCGCAACAACCCACTAAATAGCCTAGAGCACTTCTATGGGTGATATCTTTATTTGCATTTCTTCCCTTAAAAAGTGCAAAACCTATCCACAAAGAATATTTAGCTCGTGTGAGTGCCACATAAAAAAGTCTCATTGACTCTCTTAACTCTTCATCAACTACATTTAGATCACTAAGGGAATCATCTTCAAAGGGTTTTTTCTTTTCCTTTTGAGTAGATTTTGTATTAAAGAGTGTTGGGAAAGGAATGCAAACTACTGGAAACTCAAGTCCCTTACTTTTATGTATCGTAATTACTTTGACTAAAGCAGCATCACTCTCAAGTCTTAAAATATGCTCATCGGTCTGAAAGTTTTTTTCATGCATTGAACTCTCGAGCCAATTCACTAAGTTTTGCATTTCAGGCTGGTTTAAACTTTCTGCTTGAAGCAATTCAGATAGATGTAGAAAATTTGTTAGCTTCCTTTCCCCTTCCGGTTTTTTTAACCATTTTTTAGGAAGTGAAAATTGAAACAAAGTTCCCCTGAGCATGGCTAAAACCCCAAATTGCTGCCAAACTCGATGTAGATCAATGACTATTTCACTGTAATGATCAAACATATTCTCATCTTGCCCGATGGATTTGATCTCCTCGATTTCAAAAGCCATTGTTGAAGTCGCCAATCCAGCACGTACCTTATCAGCATTTCTAGGGTTAGCGACTGCATCCAACCAATAAATCAAATCACGCGCTTCATGAGTGGCAAATACCGAGTCTTTATCTGACAAAAAAACTGAGGCTACGCCTCTTAAGCTAAGGGCGTGTCGTACAGCGATTGACTCTTTTGTCGTGCGAACAAGAATTGCAATATCTGCAGGTTTTATTCTTTGTTTATTTTCTGGAGATAACAGATTCTCCTCTTGAGCATAGCTCATTTCATTGTCGTTAAGCCATCCTACAATTTTTTCAGCACACAGGGATGCAAATTTCTTTCGAATCGATTCTGCATTTTTAGGAACCAAATCGCATACCATGCTAATACTAGGCATGGTTGCAATTGTTAAGTTTTGCGTTTGTACAATTTGCTGATTTAATCCTTTCGCCTTCACAGGCAAAAAAGGCAAATCATCGTCTTCGCCTGTTTTGTAGAGGAACGCACCCCAAGGTGCATGAGTTTGTGCAAAATTAAACCAACGATTGACCGCTTGCACCAAGCCAGTGGTTGATCGGAAATTTCTATCCAAATAATAATGTCTTGGTTTAGTTGACTCCTTGGCCAACATATAGCTCTTGATATCCGCACCCCTGAAAGCATAAATTGACTGCTTGGGATCAGCAATTAGACAAATTAAGTTATTTTTATTATTTTTATTTATTTCATAAATGGTATTAAAGATCGAATACTGAAGAGCTGACGTATCTTGAAACTCATCAATCAAAATAACTGGGTATTGTTTTTTAATTAGTCCCTTTAGTACTTCAGAGTTCTTCTGGTGAAGCCTTGAATTAAGTCTCATTAGTAAATCCGAAAAGCCAAATGTCGAGTTTTGCTTTTTTATGAACTTGATTTTACTTTTTACAGCACTTAAACAATAATTTTCAATTTCTTTCTTAAGGGTTGGTAATGAAAATAAGTGACTTCCTATTTTTTCAAAATTATCTAGTTCTTTTGGATATGAAATATCAGCCTGTTGATCCAGCAAGGATAGTCTAATTTCACCCCACGACAAACGCTTCCAATGTTTTGCATCAAGATCTACTTCAAGTCGTTTGTCATCACGACACCAATCTTCTATTGCAACTATCCACTTGAGAAGGCTACTTTTAACTAGCTTTCTCAAATTCCAGACTTGTACATTTTTATTCGATAATGAATCAATCCAGGGTTGAATACTTTCTAAGCAAACCAAAGCGTCGCGTTTGATTTCGCCTAGTTTTAGTGCTCTGGCATTTAACATTTCAGTCAAATATTCATTTAGGTCAAATATTTGATTTTTTTCAATTTCCTCCTCATCATCTGAGATATCTTCAAGTTCAAATGCATGGTCATCAATCAAATTTTGAAGACCATCTATCTCTCTTGGCCAAATACTTTTCAAAAGTGATGCATTGTCTGGAGTTAGAGGGTAAACACTTTGACGCCAAAAGTCCTCCAAAGCCTGCTGCCGTAATTGTTCTTGATTACTAACCAACTCCTCGTCAAACGGCTGTCCACTATAGACTGCGTACTCCTTAAGAACTCGTTGACACCACGCATCAATAGTATAAATGCAGGCCTCATCCATAAACTGGGCTGCCTCATTCAATAGCCATGCGGCATTATCTCTTGATGCCTGGGTAGGATAGTCATGGAGCAACTCAATCAAAAATTTATCCCCCGGATCAATGCTTAGTTGACCGCGAAAAATTTGAGCAGCTTGAGTTAATCGCTGCTGTATCCGTGTTGTTAACTCCTGGGTAGCTGCCTTGGTGAAGGTCATCACCAAAATCTCTCTAGGACTGAGTGGGCAAGGTGGGCCATTGTCTTGCCCATGTCCCAAAATTAACCTCACATAAAGAGCTGCGATTGTGTAGGTTTTTCCAGTTCCAGCACTTGCTTCAATCAGTCGACTCCCCCAGAGTGGAAAGTTTGAAGGCTCAAGAATTTGTGTTTCCTCGCTCACTGCGATTCCCCTGCTGCCAACACTTGATAGTCATGAATATCTAACTTATCCAACCACTCTACGAATGGGGCATAAACTCTCACCCAAATTGCTAGGGTCTCTGGGTTCCTGACCAAATCATCAAACGTTGGGTACACACGCGCCATAGACATGTCTTGAGATTCATAATGACTTAGCTCTTCAACTCCTTCATAAATTTTCTTTGCATTAGACAGAGCCTTGTCTGTATTCTTTTCTTGAACATACTTCAAAGCAGTCTTGATTGGCATGGGTAGTAACTGTTCCTGACCATCAATACAGAGCTTTATCAACTCTTTTAAGATGCTTAGCGATTTTGATTTTGAATCTTGAAAAGTTTCTTCGTCAGTCCACAATTGATTGGGTGTCGAAAATTCAATCCATGCATCAGAAAACAAGTATAGGCAATGAACACCCAAACCAAGACTGCTCAAAAAAAGATAATCCAACCATGGAGCCAATAGTAAATCATGACGTGTCTCCTTTGAAGCCTTCAAGGCATTGGCAAGAATTTTGACACTGCAATGCTCTCGCTCATCCCTCAACGTTGCTCTTAATTTCAAAGGACTCATCAATACACAGCTTTCATAAACCTCTGGCATTTCGAGATAATAGTTAATTGCTTCTGAATCCTTCTTTAAACCATCACTGATCGATTCATATTTTTCCAACACTAGCAGTAATTCACTTTGAAGTTGACTTTCAAATAAATCACCCATGGCACCCATCGTCCAAACGCCAGAGCGTTTAAGCTTTTGGATTTCCAAACCAATATTTTCTTTGGCAAGAGCAAGCCTTTCAGGTTGATCGACCAATGATTTAAGTATCTGATCTTTGACCTTAAACAACTCAAGACCCTTGAGTCTAAAATTTTCATGATCAAAATCATTACTTTGCACCTCGACCGCATTGAAATTCACTGATAACTCACGAATAAAATAATCTTTTACAGGATTTTTATAAAAGTTCAACACATCAGAAAGCCTGATTTCAAGCGCTTGTTTTTTCCTTTTTTGAATGAATTTTTCTGTCTGAAGTACTTCTTTCATCTGTACTTCATTGGAATTGGTTATTTCAGCCCGAATTGAACTATTTTTAAATTCGGACATCTCACGATCAGTCGTATGAATTTCTCGCCATTCATGCGCATAGGTCTGATATGGGCTATGTTCTTCAAAATAGACTCTATTAAAGGGTTGCAAGGGATGCAGAGTCGTCGCGTCCTCCAACAACTTATCACCCCATTGAATCGCCATATATTGACGCAATTGTGTAACCAATACACTGGGTGGTTTGGTTGAGTTATCTCTTGGGCTCAATCCGCTCCAACTGATGTAGAGCACTTCACGGGCCGCTAAAAGGGATTCAAGCATCATGGCTCGATCGTCTTCTGAACGTGATTGATCACCGACTCGTTGCAAGCCGACTTCTTTCGTCAAGTCAAAGTCTTGCACTCGAAGGGTTGCTGGAAAATCCCCATCATTCATACCAATCATACAAACGACCTTAAAAGGCAATGTTCGCATTGACTTGATTGAACAAAAAGTCACTCCAGATGCTAATAGCCTTTGTTTTGGTGAAGCAATTTGTAGATGATCAATCCATGCAGCATGAGCCACACTGGGTTGCAAGATTTCATCAAAATCCGCTGCTTGCAATGAATCGGACCAAGTCACCAACCCACGCGACATGGCTTCCAGCACAATGATTTCTTCATTGTTTGTGGCTTGAAAGAATTGTTCTATTAAATCTCGGTAGCGCTCGATCCATTCCGAGGCTTTTGCTGGCTTTGTAGACAACGACCACCATTGGATGAGCTTTTGCACCATGTTGTCAAATCGACCCAATATCTGGGACTCAAGCCCACTCACACTGGTCATGGGCTCAATATCCTTGATCTCATCAAGGCGTTGTAAAACGTCCATCTCTCCAGTCGCTAAGCCCAACAACATTCTGCGCACACCAAAAGCAAACGTGTGGATTGATCCATTTGAGCTGAAACCTAAAGCATCACGTTGAAAACCATCTAAACCCCAACGCACACCACTCTCTATGAGCCATTCTTTTAGTTGTTCAACATCTGTATTTTCAAGATCAAATCTCGTTGCAACAAAGGATGAACTGGCAAAACTCATGACCTCACTGAGTGTGCAGCGACTGCTCTCTATGTGCAGCAACCACTCCAACTGCTGCATCATGGGATGTGTTTGTAGCGCTTGTGTATCAGCCACATCGTAGGGAATGAAGCGAGGATCGTTTCTACGGTATTGTCCAAAAATGGCGTGGATAGCAGCCTTGCTTTGCGCAACATCTGGACACATCACCACGATGTCTTTTGGATCAATTCGAGAAGCTCTTGCGCCAGGTGCCATCAAAGACAACAACTGATCGTGCAAAATCTCCAATTCACGCGTCAAACTGTGAGCAATATGAAACACAATCGAGCCATCGTTCTTTTGACTAATGGCATCATCCGTTTGATCAGACAAGAGTTGCGCCTGAATGGGTTCCAGATCACGAATTTGGTTTTGAATCGACTCAAGTAAGCTGATGGACTCTGGATGACCATGTTCGAAGAGCTCAACCTTTAATTGAGTGAACTCCTCTTGGGTCTTATGCACATCGTCAAACTCATCGAGTTGGCGAACAAAATCTCTAGCTTGTCTCCCCCATTGAGCCAAGAGCGCGTTGGCATGTAAATGCATTTGATCTAATGGTGTAGCGCTTAAATCCACTCCCCCACGACTCTTCAATCGTTTCTTGCTAGCTTGAAAGAATTCGCGTCCTTGCATGACGTCTGCCCAGTGGTACTGGCAAGGACTGTGTACACAAACAATCACCTGCGTGAATTTGGACATTTGCGCTAGAAACTCCAGCACTTGCATAGGCAGTGCGGTCACACCAAACAAAATCAAGCGTCTTGGCCATTTTTGAGGGACTTTCTCAAGCCCTTTCAATACGCTCATGGCCTGCGCATGCATGACACTTCTAATACTTTGTCGCTGTGGCTCATTCATTTCATCACATAACGCCTTCCACAGCAGAGCTTGCCATCTTTGGTCCTGACTAAGCGGTTTAACTAGACCTTTTGCAGTCAAGACTACACACTCTCCACGAGACCAAGATTCCAACCAATCTGCTCGGTAAATTTGGTACAGGTCATATGTGTCTGCGATTTTTTTAGCCAACTCATAGTGGGCTTTCGGGCCACCTTGATGGACGTAATCTTTTAAAGCGACAAACTCAGGCGCTTCATATAGAGCGGGGAGTAAGCGCATTAAGCGCCAGACCAATGTTTTTTGATCAGTGGCTGAAGCGAGGGCCTGGCTATCACCTTGGAGCAAAGACCGGTACAAATCCCAGATCACTCGTCCTGGCAAGTCAACGGTACTCCCTGCAAACACACCATGCTCTCGAGCCATCCAAATCTTGAACCACTCGGCAGTTGCACTCGACAGTGTAATCACTCGCTCCAACTCAAGAGGAGCCAATGTATAACGCTCAAGCCATGTCGATACGATCTGCGCGAGCCCTTCTAAACGATTGCTGTGCAGAGCTATGAAACCAGGCTTAATGTCATCGGGCATGAGTAGGACTCCATTGCCAATGGAAAGGACAGAAATCTACTGCAATGGCTTTGTTTTGCCAGATAGGCCGGTGGCGAAAAAAACTAGGGGCCTTCAGTGAAGGCGCAGTGGCCTGCACAAAGTGCCCCTCCATGCATTAAGCCTGTTTTAGCGAAAAATAAAGTACAGAGCAACCAACACAAGGGCTGCAATTCCAATATTTTTGGGCGTAAAGATTGTCCCCTCCGATGTTGTGGGCTCACCAAGAGTGGGCTCACTAGGAATAGGGTCGACTGGAGAAGCTTGATGGGCAGCGCTATTGGACTCGCTCAAAATGTGCTGAGTTTGAACGTCGAATTTCTTAAAAAACTCTTCAGATAAGGACTTTGCAGCACCATCGATCAAACGCTGCCCCAATTGAGCTATTTTGCCGCCAACTTGAGCATTGACTTGATAGTTCAGTTCACATCCCGTAGGACTGGGTACCAATTGAACATGTGCAACCCCCTTGCCAAAACCTGCCACGCCCCCTTGCCCCTCAAAATTGAGTGTGTAACTCGCTGGAGGATTCATTTCTGACAACGTAATTTTGCCGCTGAATTTGGCCGAAACAGGACCAATCTTAATCGCCATGCCAATGACGAATTGTTCCGGCGAGACCGCCTCAATCTTGTCACACCCAGGGATGCAGGCTTTCAATACTTCAGGATTATTAAGCGCTTCCCAAGCTTGCTGTTGAGTCACACCGAGTGGTCTATTGCCTTGCATGTCCATTGGGAATATTCTCCATGAGTTGATTCAAAATACCAAAGAGGCCAATGCCTAAAACGCCTATCTTACTCCCGCTTGGAGCTCACCACTCGAGCCAACGCTTTGGCCAGTTGCTCCAAATGGGATAAATTGTGGATTGCAATTTTGGCATCGGCATACCGGTCTAGCAAACTGGCACCCTTGGCTAACGGTTGATAGGCCTCAAAACGAAGCAGGGGATTGAGCCAGCAAAGTGTTTTGCAATGTCGCTTGAGCCACTGCAATGATTCCTCCAACTCTTGGCTGTCTCCCGTGTCCAATCCATCGGTAATCAAGAGCACAATGCTTCGCTTGGCCACCAAAGCGCGCGGGTAGCGCACTTTGATGGCGTTCAAAGATCGACCCAACAAGGTGCCTGCGCCAAAATCCTTGACCGTTTCATTCACCCCTTCAAGCATATCATCTGGATCGACCCTTTGGAAAATGGCAGTCAATCGAGTGAGCTCAGTGCCAAAGACCATAACCTCACGCTTGGTGTATTGAGATGAGGCTTGGTGAAGAAAAGCCAGCAATAACCGAGCGTAACGCTCCATAGAGCCAGAAATATCAACAATGATCATCAATGGCAGCGCTTGGCGTTGGGGACCACGCTTGGGCAAGTCCAAAAATTCTCCCTCGGTTTTGAGGGCTTGACGAAAGGTTCTTGGCCAATTTAATCCTCGCCCCACTCGACTGGCCCTTTGTCGTCGGGTGGCGTATGTGGGCAAAACCATAGGAATTTGCATGGCCAATCGCTGGACGAGCTTGAACTCTTCCGCCCCCAAGGCGCCAAAATCAGATTGTCGCAACCGCGCCATATCACTCGCAGTCATGGCAGCGTCGAGTTCGAACTCTTGATCTTTTTTGGATGAATCGGAGCTCTTGAGCGTGTCTTGGGCCCTGTTGGGGGTCAAAGCTTCATTGACTCGGGGCTTTCTTTTATTGGGAACTGCCTCACCCTGGGCTGTGGGTAACATTTGAGCCAGCAATTGGTTCGCCACTTGCGGATCTTTAAAGTAAGCATCAAAGAGCTCATGAAACACAGCCCGGTCTTCAAGCCGGTTAATCAGTACACATGCCAGTGCCGCTTTGAGGTCTGCCTTGTGCTCTAGACCAATGGCCAACGCAGCCTGCACAGACAAGGCAATTTTCGCGCTGTCCATCGGGACACCCGAGCGCCTGAGAGCTCGGGCAAAGCCCAACAGGTTCACTGGCCATTTACCAACTCGAGCGTCACCAAGTTGCATTGGTTTTCCCGACTCTCGTACAGTGTTATTCGTCTTGACTCAAGAGCGCATGGGACATCGGCAGAAGTTGCGCTACGTCCTCGCGTTGCTTGAACAAAATCCCAGCAGTGTCGCCGATGACCTCTGGATCCACCACCAAGGTATTCAATGCCACCAAGGCACGGGCCCACTCGACGCTTTCGGCGATGCCTGGGGAGCGTGAAAACGCATCGGCAAAGGGTGCCGAACGAAGCTTATTGACGATTCGAGAAACTTGCTCACTCAATGCCTCAGAGGCCTGCGGAACTTGTGAGCGCAAAATACTAAGCTCTCGCTCTCGATCAGGGTAATCCATCCAATGAAACAAACAGCGACGCTTCACTGCATCGTTCAAGTCTCGCGTCCGGTTGCTCGTGAGAATGGTGACGGGTTTATTGCTTGCTTTGATGGTCCCCAACTCAGGGATACTCACTTGGTATTCACCCAAGTATTCCAATAAAAATGCCTCAAAAGGCTCATCGGCTCTGTCTACTTCATCAATGAGTAAAACTGCCCCTGGCGCTGGCGCTTCAAGCGCTTGCAACAAAGGACGCCTGATCAGATATTTGGATTGATAGACCTCTTGCTCCAAGGAGGGTACCGAGTTGGGCTGGCCATCTTGAATTCCAGCCGCTCTCAGATGCAACATTTGAGCGGCATAGTTCCATTCATAGAGTGCA
Source organism: Limnohabitans sp. (assembly GCA_036821105.1). GTDB lineage: Bacteria > Pseudomonadota > Gammaproteobacteria > Burkholderiales > Burkholderiaceae_C > Limnohabitans. Next base: position 7,107 of record DAISKH010000001.1, on the reverse strand, counting down.
TCTCTGAGCTCTAAGCCATCGTAGCACTGTAGCCTTAAAAGACTACGACCCAGTACTTTGGCCAGCGCCTTGGCCAGCTCCGTTTTTCCGACTCCAGGCTCCCCCTCCAACAACAAGGGGCGCTCCAGGGCCAGGGAGAGGTATACCGATGTGGCTGTTGCCCGGTCCGCTTCGTAACCTTGAGCACGAAGCGCAACAATCAGCCCATCAACAGACATCATCCCAAGAGGTGCTTGACGGCACGTTGTGCTTGAACACTGATCATGTGAGCCCGGTAAGCGGCGGAAGCATGGATATCGTGGTTCAAGTCCGTCTCATCGATGTGCACAGAAGCGGCTGACTCGACCGTAAAGCTTTTATTCAAGGCTGCCTCTAGACCCGAATGCCGAAAGACACCTTGCTGGCTCGCTCCAGTGATTGCCACACGGACTCCATCGGACATTTGCGCCAAGAATATCCCCACGAGTGCAAAACGCGAAGCTTGTTGCTTGAACTTCAAGTAAACAGCTTTCTTAGGACAAGGAAAGGAGATGGCTGTGATCAATTCACCGGACTCCAAGGCTGTGCTGAACATGCCCTGAAAAAAGTCTTGTGCCGCAATCACTCGGCGGGTCGTATGGATATTTGCACCCAACGCCAAGACTGCACTGGGGTAGCAAGCACTAGGATCATTGTTGGCGACCGAACCACCAATTGTGCCCATCGCACGAACTTGTTTATCGCCAATGTGGGAGGCCAAGTCAGCCAAAGCTGGCAAGTGCTGTTTGACCAAGGGGTCAGTCGCCACTTGTGAATGTTTGACCATGGCCCCAATGACCAAGTGCTGGCCATCCATTTTGATCTCTTTAAGCTCATGAATTTGAGACAAATCGACCAAACTCTCAGGACTGCTCAAGCGCAGTTTCATGGAAGCCAAGAGAGTTTGCCCACCCGCCAAAGCTTGTCCTCCCGCCTGTATTAGGGAAGCGGCTTCTTGGAGGCTATGGGGGCGTTGATAGTTAAATGCGTACATGGTCAGGAACTTTCTCTCGATCAAGAATTAAACGAATGTTATACCAACTTTCACTTGGCTGCCTGAATGGCTTGCCAAACACGGTGCGGGGTCGCGGGCATGTCCAAGTCCTTGACCCCTAGAGGCGCCAAGGCATCCAAAATCGCGTTGATCACTGCGGGTGGAGAGCCAATGGCACCGGCCTCGCCGCAGCCCTTGGTGCCCAAAGGGTTGTGGGTGCAAGGGGTGCACACATGGCCAATTTCGAAATGTGGGAAATCATCGGCTCTTGGCATGGCATAGTCCATGAATGAGCCTGTGAGGAGTTGCCCCGTTTCTGCGTCATAGGTGCAGTTCTCAAGGAGGGCTTGGCCTATGCCTTGAACCAAGCCGCCATGGACTTGCCCCTCAACAATCATTGGATTAATCAGGGTACCAAAATCATCCACAGCGGTGAAACGGTCAAGTCGAGTGACGCCCGTTTGCGGATCGACCTCAACCTCAGCAATATAAGTCCCCGCAGGGAAGGTGAAATTGGTGGGATCATAAAAGGCTGTTTCATTAAGCCCAGGCTCCAGAGTCTCCAATGGGTAGTTGTGCGGCACGTAGGCGGTCAAGGCCACCTGCCCAAACGTCACCATTTTGTCTGTCCCCTTGACCCTGAACTCGCCGTTGACAAACTCAACATCGGCATCCGATGCCTCCATCAAATGAGCGGCAATTTTCTTGGCCTTGGTCTCAATTTTGTCCAGCGCCTTCATGATCGCCGCCCCCCCAACGGAGATGGAGCGCGAGCCATAAGTTCCCATACCAAACGGGACTCGACCCGTGTCACCGTGCACGACATCGATTTGCTCTACAGCGATGCCTAAACGCGCTGCCACCACTTGAGCAAAGGTGGTCTCATGACCTTGCCCATGGCTGTGAGAGCCTGTAAAGATGGTAACGCTACCGGTGGGATGGACACGAACTTCACCACACTCAAAAAGACCGGCCCGTGCGCCCAAAGCACCCGCAATATTGCTTGGAGCAATGCCACACGCCTCAATGTAGCTCGAGTATCCTAAGCCCCTTAATAAGCCTTTCGCCTTGGAGGCATCTTGACGGGTTTTAAAGCCAGCCACATCGGCCTTCAATTCTGCTTGACTCAAACACGCATGAAAGTCTCCCGTATCGTACTGAAGTGCCACGGGAGTTTGGTAAGGGAATTGGTCGATGTAGTTGATTTTTCTAATTTGCGCCTGACTCATGCCCATCTCCTGGGCCGCACGGGAGATGATGCGCTCGAGCAAATAACTCGCCTCAGGACGGCCAGCACCGCGGTAGGCATCGACTGGTGCCGTATTGGTAAACCATGCATCGACTTGCACGTGAATTTGTGGGGTTTTGTATTGCCCAGCCAAGAGTGTGGCGTACAAAATGGTGGGCACTGCCGTTGCAAAGGTGGACAAATACGCTCCCAAATTCGCATGGGTGTGAACCCTCAAAGCCAAAAACTGACCCTTGGCATCCATGGCCAATTCTGCATGCGACTGATGATCTCTGCCATGTGCGTCACTCAAAAAGGCCTCTGATCGGTCAGCCGTCCATTTGATATTCCTGTTGAGCTTTTTACTCGCCCAAGTCAAGCACACATCTTCAGCATAAAGATAAATTTTGGAGCCAAAACCACCTCCAACATCGGGTGCAATCACACGAACCTTGTGCTCAGGTAAACCCATGACAAAGGCCGTCATCAGTAAACGCTCGACGTGAGGATTTTGGTTAGAGACGTAGAGTGTGTACTCGTCATTGGCACGACTGTAAGAACCAATGGCCGCCCTGGGCTCCATAGCATTGGGGACCAAGCGGTTGTTGTGGATGTCAATTTTTGTGACGTGATGAGCAGTCTTGAACGCCGCATCAACTTGTGCCTCATCTCCGATGGCCCAGTGGTAGCACTTGTTGTCTGGAGCTTGCTCATGAATCACTGGATTATTGCGAGTGTGATCACTCACATCTTGAATTCTGACGACGGCGGGCAACACGTCATACTCCACCTCAACGAGTTCGGCCGCATTCTTAGCCTGCTCAAGCGTCTCTGCCACCACCATGGCGACATGATCCCCAACATATCTCACTTTATCCAATGCCAAAATGGGGTGTGGCGGCTCTTTCATGGGTTGGCCATCGGTACTGGTGATGAGCCAACCACAAGGCAAACCATTGATTTTCGCGTTCGCCACGTCTTGACCCGTGAGCACATCCACCACACCAGCGCTCTTGAGCGCCTGAGCGACATTGACTTTAATGACCCGAGCGTGTGCATGAGGTGAGCGCACAAATACCGCATGGGCCATGTGCGCCATCTCGATGTCATCGGTGTAGTTTCCCGCGCCAGTTAAAAACCGGTAATCCTCTTTGCGAAGCACCGACTCACCAATGTGGGGGAGTTTAGAGAAATCAAAAGCACCCATGTTTGTCTCCTAATGCATTGTTTGAACACTGGTCTAGGTTTGAAAAGACTCTTTTTATTATCAAAAACTAAAGAATGATGTTGGCGTAAATGGTGGCCTCAATAAGTCGCATAACTGGACCGCTTACCTTAACCCCAAAGTGCAAAGGATAAGCCCAGAGCTCAGCTCCAATGCACTGCACATAGCCAGTTATTTCATTTGGGACGCGCCAAGTTGCACAGCTTTAACGATGTTTTGATAGCCCGTGCAGCGACATAAATTGCCTTCAAGTTGCTCCCGAATTTCAGCCTCACTGGCATGGGGACTGCGCGTGCACAAATCCACAGCACTCATGACCATTCCGGGCGTGCAAAATCCACACTGCAAGCCATGGCACTCTTTAAAGGCAGCTTGCATGGGGTGCAAGGAGCCATCGGCTTGGGCCAAACCCTCGATTGTGGTGACTTCGCTACCCTCAGCCTGAAGCGCCAGCATATTGCATGATTTCACACTCTGGCCATTGACTAACACCGTACACGCACCGCACTGGGCTGTATCACACCCCACGTGAGTACCGGTGAGATGCAAAGCCTCTCGGATCACTTGAACCAAAAGGGTATTGGGCTGAACCTCCAAGGACACGGGCTTGTGGTTCACAGTCATGTTCAATTGCATTATTAGCTCCATATTGATGTCATTTACCGACGAGATATTACCAATGATTAAATGTCCTGGGTAAAAAAAGACGAAGAGGTTTTACCCTGATTTTTAAAAAAAGCCGATCTGTTCTTGATTTTTCTCAAACAAAGGCTTGCCCCCCATTATCATGGGCACTGGGGATTCAACGTCAATCCCCTCTAGACTTGGGAGCCATGGCGGACTTTATTGACTTGATTTGGGCTTGGCATTGGGGACAAATAACGCTTGGCCCTCAATTTTGTAAGCTGCAATGGTGTCTTGTCCTGCAGCAGACGTCACCCAATCCGCAAACATTTGGGCGGCCTTGTCGTTCACCCCAGGGTGCTTGGCTGGATTGACCACAATCACTCCGTATTGATTAAAAAGCTTCGCGTCCCCCTGAACCACAATCTCTAGGCCCGCTCTGTTTTTAAAGCTCAACCATGTGCCGCGATCACTGAGCACATAGGCCCCCAAGGCAGCGGCCATATTCAATGCTGGCCCCATGCCACATCCACAAGCCCGGTAAAAAGCTCCCTGGGGAGTCAACCCCAAGGCTTCCCAAAGACGCAATTCCGCCACGTGGGTCCCACTGTTATCCCCTCGAGAAATAAAGGGCGTTTGGCCTTTGATTAAAGCGTTGAAAGCCGGCGACACCCCAAGGCCACTCAAATGCTCAGGATCGGCTTTGGGTCCGATTAAAACAAAATCGTTGTACATCACCAGTTGGCGCTTCAAACCATGCCCTTGAGCGACAAACAACTCTTCCCCCTTGGGGTCATGCACAAATAGCACATCTGCATCCCCCCTTCGGCCCATATCCAATGCTTGGCCGGTGCCTACAGCGATCACTTTAACCTCTAGGCCGCTGAACGCTTTGAAGGCCGGCAAGAGGTGCTCAAAGAGTCCGGACTGCTGCGTTGAGGTCGTTGAGGCCATCACCAAAGTCTTGCCTGGACTGGTTGATTGTTGTGAGAACGCACTTGGCACCCAAGTGATGGACCCAAGGGCCAAAACAAAAAAGAGCACCCTCTTGAGCAGTTTTGAGAAAAACAAAAACTCACTAGATCGTCTAAGAATCACCTTAAGTAATGAAAAATTCAAATCAGTTCTCCTTGCAAAAAAGCGTGAGCTTTGGGGTGAGTTTGAGCCAATGGGGTATTGAAAAACTCCCAAACGGGCAAGTCTGCATGTATGCATCCTTGTTCTAAATAGATGACCCTTGAGGCCAAACGTTTAACTTGTCCTAAATTATGGCTACTGAGGATCCAAGTTCTTGAGTTGATCGACTGCACTGGGCTCAGCGGGGTCGTGGGCTCATTGGGGCGAGCAGCATGGGTCCATTGTTCAATCATCGCTTCAACTTGTTGCTTGGAAGCAGGATCCAGACTGGCTGTGGGCTCATCAAGAAACAGCACTTCGGGCTCCAAGGCCCAAGCGCGGGCCAAAGAAAGGCGCTGCTGTTGACCTATCGATAATGTTTTGGCGTCGTGTTGAGCGCGTCCCAATAAACCCACTTGTGCAAGTAGCTCCAGAGCGGCATAGCGAGCAGCCCCCCACCCCAAGCCCTTGGCTACGAAGGCCAACGCCACATGATTGGTCACTGAGGTGTTGAGCATTTGGGGACGTTGAAAGAGCATGGCTTGCTTCAACGGCTGATGCCAAGTGAGTTCGCCGCTTTGTGGCTCAATGAGTCCATGCAAGAGTTTGAGCAAGGTGGTTTTACCACTTCCATTGGACCCTACCAGTGCCAAGCGCTCATGGGGGTAGAGCTCAAAATTCAAGTCCTTGAGGGCGCGAAATCCATTGAGCTCACAACTGACGCCCTTCAAACTCAAAACCGGATTCACTGCTCTTTGTTGAGAGTGCCCCGAGGTGCTCTTTTGAGGAGGAGTGCGACCGGAGTCAAGCGTGCTCATGACCTCCCTCCCCTTTTCTTACTCAATGTCGCTTGAGTCACGTCATGGACCAGGTCTTGGGCTTGTGATTGCGATTGGGATTGGGATTGAGCTCGCCCGAGGTGTTGGCGACGCCCCTGACTCCAATGAAGGACACTCACCAAGGCATTGAGCAGTAAAACGACAGCCATCAACACGCCCCCCAAAGCCAAAGCCATGGGCAAATCCCCCTTGCTGGTCTCTAAAGCGATGGAGGTGGTCATCACGCGAGTAAACCCCTCAATATTGCCCCCAACGACCATGACAGCCCCAACTTCGGAGACAGCTCGTCCAAATGCAGTGAGAATCACACTCAAAAGCACTTGCCTCTCATCCCATACCAAAACCATCACACGCCAAGATGCGGTGAGTCCAATCGATTGAAGTTGCTCGCCCAGCCTCTCTTGAGCTCCCCTGATGCACTGCCGGCTAAGCGCCACTACCACGGGGAGAACCAACACCGTTTGCGCAAGCACCATGGCTTTTAAGCTGAATAACCAACCTAAAAAACCCAGGGGTCCTTGACGCGATAAAAGCAAATAAACAACCAAGCCCACGACCACCGAGGGCAGCGCCAAAAGGCTGTGCAAAACGGCAACCACCCAGGCCTCACCGTTGAATCGGTGCACCCCCATCCAAGCCCCCAAGCCCAAGCCCAAAACACAGGCCAACAAAGAGGCCAAAGCGCTCACCCCCAAGGAACGAAGGACTACGTCCACCAATGTCGCGTCTTGATGCGCTAGCAAAGTGAAGGCCATTGACAGGCTTTGGAAAAAATCATCCATTTTGATTGGGTTTGTGATTCTTAGATGTTCGAAGTGCAAAAATCAAACGATGGGTGACTTCCAAGGCTAAATCCACAAGGCCGTAAAGTCTAAGGGTTGGGCTTGCCTGCAATACGAACCCCTGGCGACCAGAAAAAGCGTGATGGCCTAGGCGTTGAACGGGTGATAATACGACACTTCGCATGATGATTTCAAACCCAAGTGGCTTTGGGGACTTATAGACTCAGAATTCTCTTCAAATCGCTCAAAGCGAACATCCAACAGGAGTTTTACCATGAAAC